>NZ_JCALCX010000004.1:0-305796 GCF_059812565.1 Mycobacterium sp. NGS49
GGCTTGTCGCGTCGTGAAATTCACGCTCGGCCGGCATAGACCGCCGACTGTCCAGACGGAAGGCAACACATGGCGTCCAATCTGCTGTCCCGGCGCGATCTCGACTTCTTGCTATTCGAGTGGCTGCGGGTCCAGGAGCTACCGTCCCGGGACCGCTTCGGGGAGCATTCGAAGGAGACATTCTCGGCCCTGTTGGATCTGTGCGAAGACCTGGCAACCCGCTATTTCGCGCCGCACAACAAAAAGAACGACGCGCACGAGCCGACGTTCGACGGGGAGCGCGTCAGTGTCATTCCCGAGGTGAAGGAAGCGCTGGACGCGTTCGCCAAAGCCGATCTGCTGGCCATGAGCATGGACCAGACACTGGGCGGGTGGCAGCTGCCGACCGTTGTCGCCGGCGCGGGTCTGGCCTGGTTCCATGCCGCCAACGTGGCCACTGCCGGCTATGTGCTGCTCAGTCTGGCCAACGCGAATCTACTGGCGCACTACGGGACGGCGGAGCAGATCGCGCGGTTCGTCAAGCCGACGATGGCCGGTCGCTTCACCGGCACCATGTGTCTGTCCGAGCCGCAAGCCGGGTCGTCTCTGGCTGACATCACCACCCGCGCCGAACCCCAAGACGACGGCAGCTACCGCCTGTTCGGGGCGAAGATGTGGATCTCCGGCGGGGATCACGAACTCGCCGAGAACATCGTGCATTTGGTGCTGGCCAAGATCGCCGGCGCTCCGGCGGGAACACGGGGAATCTCGTTGTTCATCGTGCCCAAGTTCCTGGTCGAGGCCGACGGCACCCTGGGGGAACGCAACGACGTCGTGTTGGCCGGCCTCAATCACAAGATGGGCTACCGAGGAATCACCAATACCGCGCTCAATTTCGGTGAAGGCAGACACCGGCCCGGCGGTCGGCCCGGGGCGGTGGGTTTCCTGGTCGGGGAGCCCCACCGCGGCCTCTCCTACATGTTCCACATGATGAACGAGGCGCGGCTCGGTGTGGGTCTCGGGGCAATCGCCCTGGGGTACACCGGCTATCTCAAGGCGCTGCAGTACGCGCGCGAGCGGCCGCAGGGCCGGCCGGTGACCGGAAAGGATCCCACTGCGCCCCAGGTGCCGATCATCGAACATCCCGACGTCAAGCGAATGTTGTTGGCGCAGAAGTCGTATGTCGAGGGGGCGCTCGCGCTGGCACTGTACTGCGCACGCCTGGTGGACATCCGCAACAGCCCCGAGTCTCCCGAGGAAGCGGAATCCGCCGGCCTGCTGCTGGATATCCTGACCCCGGTGGCGAAGAGCTGGCCTTCTCAGTGGTGCTTGGAGGCCAATAACCTGGCCATTCAGGTGCATGGTGGGTATGGCTACACGCGCGAGTACGACGTGGAGCAGCACTACCGCGACAACAGGCTCAACCCGATTCACGAAGGAACTCACGGGATTCAGAGTCTGGATCTATTGGGCCGCAAGGTGACTCAGCACGGCGGTGCCAGCCTTGCGGCACTGACGAAGACGGTTGCCGCCACGGTGTCGCGGGCCAGCGAAATCGGTGGTGAAGCGGGCGAGTTGGCCAGCCAACTCGACGACGCCTGGCGGCGTCTGGTGAGCGTCACCGCGGCAATGTTCGCGTCAGGCGACGTGGACGCGGCGCTCGCCAACAGTGCCGTCTATCTCGAAGCGTTCGGCCATCTCGTCATAGCATGGGCCTGGCTTGAGCAGTTTGTCGCCGCCCACAGCCGCTCGGGCGATTTCTACGACGGCAAGCGGCATGCCGCTCGTTACTTCTACCGCTACGAATTACCCAGAACCGGGCCGCAACTGGATCTTCTGCAGCGTTTGGACCGCACCACCATGGAGATGCGCGACAACTGGTTCTGACACCGGCCGGGCGGGACTCGGCGCAGGGGTAGCTCAGAGCCGGCTGAGCAGTTCGGCCTTCTTCGCGGCGAATTCCTCGTCGGACAGGATGCCGCGCTGATGCAACCCCGCCAGCGACTCGATGGCGGCGACGACGGCGTCCGGGTCGGCTGCCTGGTGTTGCGGTGCGGGCGCTGCCGTCGGCGTCTCGGCCACCTGCTGGGCGCCGAGTTCGGTCAGGCTCGAAACGTCGAAGGTGCCCAACTGGCTGGTGAAGCTCACCGACCCGTAACCACCGCCCTGCTGCTGTTGCACGCCGGTGATCTGATGTTCGTCGGTGTCGAAGACCCTCGTGGCGCCGTTGATCTGGATCGCCAGCCGCCGGGTGTTCGGAAAGATGGCGTAGCGCAGGCTGTTCTGCGCTCCCGTGGAGGTGGGCACGCCCAGGTCCGCCGGCCACCAGTTGGCAGAGGTGAAGCCGGCCTGCGACTGCGTCGCAGTGCTGCGGAACACCCTGGTCGAGGCGAGCAATTGCGCCAACTCGCCGCACAGCGCGTCGACGCGGGCCTTCAGCGCGTTGTCGAACATGTTGCCGACCATCGTCATGCCGCCCCGCATCCATTGCCCGGAGCCACCCAGCTCGGGAATGGAGAACTGGGCCATCGTGCCGCCGCCGGCGTGGATGGCAAACAGCATGGCCAGCACCGCCTCGCGGGATAGTCCGTGGCGCTGCGCGATGTCGGTGATGGCGTTCTCGGCGTCGGGGGTGACCGTTGCTTGCATGGTCATCAATCTTTCGTCGTCGGTCCAGTTGCGAGACTACTCACGTGGTGCTGAAGCTGCAGGGCACGGATGTCTCAGTCCATTGGTACCCCGCCATAGTGGTCGGTGAATCATGGGCAGGGTGGACGTGTCGAACGGCTTCGACGTACGGGGGCGGATGCTGCGGGCGGGCGAGCTCGCGCCCTGGCTGGCGGAGAACAGCCTGGGAAACCGGTTCGGCCTGGCTGTGGTGGGCAGTGATGCCGGACACCGATCTAAAGCCGTTGCGCTGGCCATCGTCGCGGCCGACGGGGATGGCCGCTATCTCGACATCGCCACTTTGACCTCGGACGACGAGGCGGCATTGGCGTCTTGGCTCGCCGACCCGGGCCCGCCCAAGGCGGTACACCAGGGCAAGTGGACGACGCATGCGCTGGCCAACTGCGGATGGACATTGCGCGGCGTCACCTCCGACACCGCGCTGGCGGCGCACCTGGTGCGTCCCGGGCGGCACCGCCCCGCGCTCAACAATCTGCTGGTGCACCACATGCGTTGCGCGCTGCCCGAGGAATCTGCTGATCTCAACCGGTATTCGTCGCCCCCTGACGAGCCGGCGGTGCGCGCGTTGATCCTGCGTGCCTGCGCGGTCCTCGACCTGGCCGACGTGCTCGACGAGGAGTTGGCGCGAATCGACTCCTCGTCGCTGCTGGAACGGGTGGAGTTGCCGGTGCAGCGGCTGCTGGCCGAATTGGAGGCCGTGGGCATCGCCGTCGATCGCGCCAGCGCGGACCCGATCGCCGCCGCAGGGCGGGTACATGCCACGTACCACCACGCCGTGACACCGACCGGCAGTCTTTCGTCATCGAGCCCGGATCTGCGCAGTGTCGGGGCACCGTTCGTCGCGGCCGACGGCTACGCCGGACTGCTGCGCGCACGCTACGACCGGCTCGAGCTACGGCTGCTGGCCCACTTGTCAGGTGACACCGAGCTGGTTGGCACCGGGGGCAGCTCGGATTCCTACCGCATGCTGGCGTCGCGAGTGTTCAACATGGAGCTCGGCGAAGTGGCTCCTGGAAACCGGCGCCGGATTGAGACGGTGTCGCGAGGGCTCGCCTACGGGTGGCGTGGCGCGGCGCTGGCGGCCGCGCTGGGGATGTCCCACGATGAAACCAAAGGGCTTTTGCGGCAGTACTTTTCCTGCTTACTGAGCAACTATTTGGCGGGCACCGTCGACGACGCCCGGCGGCTGGGCCATGTGGCAACGGTGCTGGGCCGGCGGCGCTACCTGCCCGACTTGAGCAGTCCGGACACTTCGCTGCGGCAGGCCGCCGAACACGCCGTCTGCGTCATGGCGCTGCAGGGCGGGGTGGCCGACATCGTCAAGACGGCGATGATCGACGTCGGCGGTGCCGTCAAGGCCGCCAGGCTGCAATCGCGGCTGGTGGCGCAACTGGACGATGAGTTGATTCTCGAGGTGACCGACGACGAGCGCGAGGCCGTGGCAGCGAGCGTCCGCGAACAGATGGCCTGCGCTTACTCGTTTGACTCGCCGCTGGTGGTCTTGGTGGAGTAGGGGCCTGAATGTTGTCGCCAAGCCCTCACTTTCAACCTATACCGCATTGGTGGGCTTGCGGCAAGACCCCGGGTATGCCGCAAAATCGCTGAGCTAAACCAAGACTCGGCGAAAAGGGGGTAAGGGTGAGGTCCGAACATGCGGTGGTGGTCGTCGGTGCCGGTCCTACCGGATTGATGCTGTCAGCCGAATTAGCCTTGGCCGGAATCGATGTCGCTATCGTCGAACGTCGGGTAGACCAGACCCTGATCGGCGCACGTGCCGGCGGCCTGCATTCCCGCACCATCGAGATCCTCGATCAGCGCGGCGTCGCAGACCGTTTCATCGAGCAGGGCCAGGTCGCCCAGCTGGCCGGGTTCTCGCAGATCCACCTGGACATCAGCGACCTTCCCACCCGGCACCCGTACGGACTTGCGTTGTGGCAGAGCCATATCGAGCGACTGCTGGGCGAATGGGTCGCAGAGCTTGGGGTGCCCAGCTACCGTGGCCACGAGGTGAGCAGGGTTGTGCAAGACGATGCCGGCGTAACTGTCGGGTCGGTGGACGAGGATTTTGTGCGTGGTGAATATGTGGTCGGTTGCGACGGCGGGCGCAGCACGGTCCGCAAAGCGGCCGGCATCTCGTTTGCGGGTTGGGACCCGACAGCGAGCTACCTGCTGGCCGAGGCCCGACTCGACGCACCCGAAGAGCCGCCGTGGGGTATCCGTCACGACGACCTTGGTGTCCACGCGCTGAGCCGGGAGGGCGACGACGGGCCGGTGCGGGTGATGGTGACCGAACGCGACATCCGGTCCAGCGGGCAGCCCACGCTGCGCGAGCTGCGCCGGGCGCTGTGCGACGTTTACCGTACGGATTACGGAATACAGAGTCCGACTTGGCTTTTCCGATTCACCGATGCCGCCAGGCAAGCCACAGCCTATCGGCACCGGCGGGTGCTGCTGGCCGGCGACGCCGCACACGTGCATCACCCGATCGGAGGCCAGGGGCTCAACACCGGATTGCAGGATGCGGTGAACCTGGGATGGAAACTCGCGCAGGTGGTCGAGGAGACGTCACCCGACGCCTTGCTGGACACCTATCACGCAGAACGGCACCCGGTCGCAGCGCGTGTGTTGCGCAATGCGATGGCTCAAATGGCGCTACTACGCACAGATGACCGCACCAAGGCGCTGCGTGCGACCACCGCCGAACTGCTCGGCATGGATGAGCCGCGCAAACGGTTCGGCGCCATGATGTCCGGATTGGACATCCGTTACGGCCTTGGCGACAGCCATCCGCTGGTGGGACGGCGGATGCCCGATCTGGACCTGATCGGCGCCGACGGTCCGTCCACGGTTTACGCGCTGCTCCACCGGCCCCAGCCCGTGCTGCTCGACTTCGGCGAACCCGGCGACACCGACATCACCGGCTGGGGTGACCGGGTGCGGCTGGTGAATGCGAAACACGATGGTAAGTGCGAGCTTCCAGCGTTGGGCGAGGTGACACTTCCCACCGCCGTCCTGATACGGCCCGACGGACATGTCGCGTGGGCGGGTGACGGCCCGCACCCCGGTCTGACGGAGACACTGGCCACCTGGTTCGGCGCGGGGGGAATGGACCGACGGCGCGGATTTGTTAGAAAAGGTTATGGCTGAAAACGTCGAGCTGAGCCCCACGGATTGGGTACGCGAACAGACCGAACGGATTCTGAGGCAGGGCACCACCGACGGGGTCGAGATTTTCGACAAGCCCGTCGTGTTGGTCACCATGACCGGCGCGAAGTCCGGGAAGAAGCGGTACGTGCCGCTGATGCGCGTCGAGCACGACGGGCGGTATGCCATCGTGGCATCGAAAGGTGGCGCGCCCGATCATCCCTCGTGGTATTTCAACGTCAAGGCGAACCCCGCCGTGACGGTGCAGGACGGCGAGCGAGTGCTCAGCCTGACGGCTCGCGAACTAGAGGGCGCTGAGCGGGAGCAGTGGTGGCAGCGGGCCGTCGAGGCTTACCCCCCGTACGCCGAATACCAGACCAAGACGACCAGGCAGATCCCGGTTTTCGTATTGGAGTGAGGGAAGCGACGGTGCCGGTTTCGCGCCTCTCGGCAAAGGGTCGCTCGAAGCGACGATTCTGGTGTGGTACCCGGGGGAAGTATCCGGCACCGTCGAGATCGGTAACGCGGTTGCTGCCCCGGATATTTCCGATTGACCGGCGCCCCTGATCTAATGGCACCCATCACTAGCCTCCGCCCACGAGGGATTCCACTGCCGCGGCTGCCGAAGGTCCCCGCGCTGGCTCCGGTCGGGCAGCTGCCGGACGGGGTAGTCGTCGACCTCCCCGGACGGGGCAGCACCTATGTGCTCGACTCGGGTCCCGCTGACGGGCCCACCTACATCCTGTTGCACTCGCTGGCCTGCACTGGCCTGATGACGTGGTATCCCGCGCTGGACGTGGTACGTGAGTACGGCCGCGTGGTGATCTTCGACCAGCGCTGTCACGGACAGGGCATCTCGCCGCCGCGGATGCTGTTCGAAGACTGCGCCGACGACGTCGCGGCACTGGCCGACGTCCTCGGCATTCCCAGTTTCGTGCCGGTCGGCTATTCGATGGGGTCGTTGATCGCGCAGTTGGTGTGGCGGCGCCACCGGGATCGGGTCGACGGACTGGTGCTGTGCGCGGCGACGGCGGCGGTCAGTCGCGCCCGTTACGAGCGTGTCGCCACTGGTCTGTTCGCGGCTCTCATCGAGACCCTCACGCCCCTTCCCCGCCGCGGCGGACCGATGGCGGCCGTGCCCAGCGGATTCTTCGCCGACTACCAATGGGTGCTCAATCAAGCCCGCGCAACCTCCCCGGGCGGCATCACTCGCGCGATTGCCGAGGTCGTTCGCTTCGACTCGACCACCTGGGTCGGCGACATCGACGTGCCGACGTCGGTGGTGGTGACGATGAAAGACCGTGCCTTCGGCGTTGCGCGGCAGAAGTGGCTGGCCGAGCGCATCCCGGACGCGGAGATGGTGCCGGTCGATGCCGGACACGCCGGGTGCACGCTGCAGCCGGCCGCGTTCGTCCCGGGGCTCGCGCGGGCGATCGAATCGGTACACCACCGGCTCCCGCCGTCTCGGCACGCTACGCGGGCGGCCCAATAGGAGGCGGGCGGTGAAGCGACTCAGCGGTTGGGATGTGCTCATGCTGGCCAGCGAGACGCCCAACGTTCACCAGCACACCTTGAAGGTGGCAGTCGTCGACACCACAGACTTCGCAGGCAAGGCGACGTTCGAGGCGTTTCGCGAAGTGTTCCGCGGCCGACTGCCCGCGCTC
The DNA here is from genome assembly GCF_059812565.1 of Mycobacterium sp. NGS49. Lineage (NCBI taxonomy): Bacteria > Bacillati > Actinomycetota > Actinomycetes > Mycobacteriales > Mycobacteriaceae > Mycobacterium > Mycobacterium sp. NGS49. The sequence continues at coordinate 7,476 of NZ_JCALCX010000004.1, forward strand.
GAGCCGATGCACTACCAGCTGGTGACGACGCCCTGGCACCTGCATCGCCCCGTCTGGCACGAGGACGCCGAGCTCGACCTGGACTATCACCTGAAACGCGTACGGGTTCCCCCGCCCGGCGGACGACGCGAACTGGATGCCGTGGTGGGCCGCGTCGCCAGCACGCCGTTGGACCGCGACCGGCCGCTGTGGCAGTTCTACTTCGCCGAGGGACTCACCGGTGAGCGCATCGCGGTGATCGGCAAGATCCATCACGTACTGGCCGATGGTGTCGCCTCGGCGAATCTCATGGCGCGGACCTTGCAGTGGCCCGCCGGCGAAGCAGCCGAGGGGCAGACTGCCGCTCTGGCTCCGCCGAAGACGCGGGACGTGGTGCGGTTCGCGGCGCGCGACCACGTGGCCCGCGTCCGGATGCTGCCATCGGCGGTACGCGACTCGTTGGTCGGTGCCTACCGGTTGCAGCGCCGCGCGCGGCAGCGCCTCACCAATCCAGCTCTGGCGGCCCACTTCGACCCGCCGCCGACTTTTCTCAATCACAAGCTCACCGCGGAACGTACGTTCGCCAGCGCCGCGCTGCCGTTGGCCGACGTCAAAGCGGTCGGCAAGAAATTGGGGGTGACGATCAACGACGTGGTGCTCACCGTCGCGGCGGCCGCCCTCCGGCGGCTGTTGCTGGACCACGGTGAGCCTGCCGACCGCCCGCTCGTCGCGTCGATACCCACCGCCACCGACACCTCACCGGACCGGATCGCCGGCAACGCGCTCGCCACGATGCTGGTCTCGTTGCCCGTCCAGGTCAGCGATCCCATTGAACGACTGAATCTGATCCGCACCTCGACGCGCATCGCCAAGGAAGACCACCAGCTGCTGGGACCGACCCTGGTCGGCCGGTGGCTGGAGTTCGTGCCGCCCAGCGTGACTCGCGCGACTTTCGGGTGGATGTCACGGCGCGAGGCACCGAACCAATTGTTCAACCTCATCGTTTCCAATGTGCCGGGTCCGCGCGAGCGGGGCCGTGTCGCGGGTGCCGTGGTGACCGAGTTCTACTCGGTGGGCCCATTAGCCGCGGGCTCGGCGCTCAACATCACCGTCTGGAGTTACGGTGATCACTTGAGCGTGTCGGTGCTGGCCGACGACGCAACCTTCAAGGACACCCACGAGGTGACCGATGCCTTCGTCGCTGCGTTCGCCGAGTTGCGCGACGCCGGAAAAGGCATTTCTCCGGTGTCGACAGATTAGTCGGACGATCCGTGGTGCCGGCACGCAGTTCGCGGCGCGGTTTACCGTCGCGGCGCTTCGGGTAATTCCGTGGGCGACGAACTGCAGCGATAAGCGTCAGCGTTCGGCGGCCGGAAACTGCCGGAAGAGGGACCGATGATGAGCGCCAGACACTGCCTGAGCGAGTCGCCGAAGTGGCGATCTCGGCCGGCTGAGAATGGGCCGGCGCGCACGAGTGCTCCTTTGCCCGGAATTATCCGCACGGCGTGGAGTGTCGTTTTCGGTTCGATGATTTTGGTGGCGGTATTGGCCGCGTTCTTGGCGGATGCGGCCGGGCGGGAGCAGACGCCGCCGGCGGCCGGACAACATGAACAGGTCAGCCAGGAGGGGACCCTGATTGCGGTGTCGGCGGTCTCGGTGACCGCTCGCAGCCCCGACGGGATCACCCGAACGTATCTGGTCACCCCGGAAACCGCGGTGATCACCAGGGCCGGCCGCCAATTCGCGGTCCATGACGAAGTGGCCATCGTCGGTACCATCCAGGGTGGAACGGCACTGGCGACCGCCGTCGCCCACCGTGAGCTGGGCCACGGGGACGCGCCACCGATGGATTGCGTTGCGGCGAAACCGGTCAACGGCGAGCTGGACAGCGACTGAGTGCCGGGCTTGGACGTGCGGGCCGGGTGTCCAAAGCGGATGGAATTCGGGCCTTGTGGCGGCGTGCGGCCGGACGGCCAGTGCGAAATGCGTTCCGGCCCATGTGTATTCGATGAAGTCGTGCCCTGGTCGGGACGGCCTGCGAACAATCGGCCGCCGGCCCCGGCGCCATTGGTGTTGACCGACTTCAGCTGTACGCCCTTTGATCGTGATGACGTCGCGGCGACCGCCGCGGTCCTGGCGTCCTCGTGTGACGCCGTCCTGGTGGGTGAGCATCAGAACAAACCGGATTTTCCGCCCACGTTGATGGGTTCGCTGCTGCTCGACGCGGGCGTGACGCCGTGGATCACGCTGTCCTGCCGGGATCGCAACCGCATCGTCCTGGAACAGGAATTGCGGGGGCTACGCACCATTGGGGTCGAGACGGTCCTCTGCGTAACCGGTGACGGGCGGGGCTACGACGTGCGTCCGGACGTCACTCAGACCTTCGACCTCGACGGGCTTCGCCTGGTGTCGCTGGCCGCCTCGGTGGGGATGGTACCTGCGGTGCCCGAGACGCCGACCGCGCCGCCTGTCCATGCCCGACCCGCCAGGCTGGTCGAAAAACAGCGGGCGGGTGCCGGATTGGCGGTGCTCAACCATGTGCCGTTCGCCGACATGATCGCCGAATTCATGAAAAACGCCCGTTCGCAGGGGTTGTCGATCCCGGTCATCGCCGCGGTCGCGGTGTTCACCGACAGCGTCTCGGCGGCCGTGCTACAGGGACTGCCCGGTCTCGAACTCGATCCGGCCGTGACGGAGGAGGTCTTGAGCGCGGCAGATCCGATAGCCGCCGGCATTTCGGCCGCAGTCGGCGAAGCGCGGGCGTTGCTGTCGATCGACGGCGTCGAGGGCGTGAACGTCTCCGGGTTGGCTTCGGCTTCCGGCGGCCGCGTCGGAGCCGAGATCAAGGCAGAGGTGGGTCGGCTGATCCGGGAGGACATGTCATGACCGATGCGATGGAGGCGGAGTTCGACACGGTCGCGGAGTGGACCGCGCAAGTCGCTGCCGACCTCGGCCCCGACTACCACGTGCCCGCAGGCTGCCGGGGCAGTGGCAGCCCGGCTGCACTGGACTGGCTCGTCGAGCGGATGGAACTCGACAGCGGCGCAACGTTTCTGGACTGTGGAGCGGGCGTCGGTGGTCCGGCGGCGTACGCGGCGCAATCCCGGGAGTTGCGGCCGGTACTCGTCGAGCCGGAGGCGGGCGCGTGTCGCGCCGCGAAAAGGTTGTTCGGTTACCCGGTGCTGCAAGCGGTGGGTTCGAAATTGCCGCTGGCGGAGGCCAGCTGCGGCGCGGCGTGGTCACTCGGAGTCTTGTGCACCACCCCGGATCAGCGAGCGTTGCTCACCGAACTGCACCGCACCGTGCGACGCGGCGGCCGAATCGGCCTGCTGGCGTTCGTCGCGCACCGCGAGTTGCCGAGCGATCAGCTGGAAGGCAACCACTTTCCGACCCCGGACCGGTTAGAGAACCTGGTGGAAGAGTCGGCGCTGCATGTCGAGCACTGGCTGAGAACCGCTGAGCTGCCGCCTATCCCGGGCGAATGGAATGAGCGGATGGACGCCGTGACGAACGAGCTGACCCGGCGGTACGGGCAAACTGAGGGCTGGCAGCTCGCCGAGCGTCAGAGCTCGCGGATAGCGCGGCTGCTGGAGGACGGGACGCTGACCGGCGAGTTGCTGGTGCTGCGTCACGCGTGAGCCGTGCTCATGACGTCGAGCCTGCGCCCACAGCCGCCCATGTCGAGATAGACAGGCCCCCGAAGCAGACTCGACGCCGTCAACGCAGACTCGGCCCAAGGTCACCAGTCAAACCCGTTCAGCGCTCGCGCCGCCATCCCGAAACACCGCGGTGATCTCGGCGACCCTCGGATCGGCACGCAACTCTTCGAATGTCTGCGGCAGCGGCAACCGCCAGTTCGGGTACTCGTCGATGGTGCCGGGCAGATTGGGCTGCCGCGTCTCGGCCAGCACGTCGTACGGCGAGATCAACTTCAGCCGGCTCGGCGTCGTCGCCAGCAGCCGGTGCATGGCGGTGATGATCGTCGTCTCGTCGGGTTCGGCGTCCCCGGCGGGCAGCAACCGTTCCGATCGCAGCAGTGCCAACCACTCGTCGCGTTCTTTTGCGGCCGAGGCCTGTTCGGCCGGCACGTCGTCGAGCAGACCAAGATCGGCGCGCGCCCGCACGTGTTGGCCGCGCAGGAAGCCCGCCGCCGTTGGCAGGTCGTGAGTGGACAGGCTGGCGGCCGCGCGGGCGGGCCACTTGGCCGGCGCCAACAATGGCTCGTCGGGTGCCGACTGATCGCGGGTGAACCACGACACCGCGCAGCCCAGCATCCCGTTGTCGGCCAGCGCCTCGGTGACCTCGGGCTCGACCGTGCCCAGGTCTTCGCCGACCACGGTGGCCTTCGCCCGGTGTGCCTCCAGTGCGAGCACCGCCAGCATCACCTCGGCGTCGTAGTGCACATAGGTGCCGCGGTCGGGGCCGTCGCCCGGCGGGATCCACCACAACCGCCACAGGCCGGCCACGTGGTCGATTCTCAGGCCGTCGGCATGGACGAGCACGGCGCGCAGCATGTCCCGCAGCGCGCCGTAGCCGGTGGCCGCCAGACGGTCCGGCCGCCAGGGCGGCAATCCCCAGTCCTGGCCGCGCGGGGTGAAGTTGTCCGGCGGTGCGCCGATACTCACTCCGGTGGCCAGCACGTCGGACAAGGCCCAGGCGTCGGCGCCGTCAGCGTCCACCCCCACCGCGAGATCATGCAGCACGCCAAGTGCCATGCCGGCGTCCCGCGCGGCGGATCGCACGGCGATCAACTGCTCGGCGCACCGCTGCTGTACCCAGGCATGAAACGCCAGGCGGGGCGCCAGTTCCCGGCGGGCCTGCGCAACGGCCGGGTCGTTGACATCCCGCAGCGGCGCGGGCCATCGGCTCCATCGGCCGCCATGCCGCTCGGCGAGCGCACAGTAGGTGGCCCAGTCACGCAGTCCGACGGAGCCGGGCGTCTCGTCCAGCGGCGACGGCCGGCCCTGTGCGCGCCAGAGCACTTCCAGTGCCGACCGCTTGGCGGCCCACACCAGATCGTGATCGATTCGCTCGGTGCTCGGCGAGACCCGCAGCGCATCCACTTCGGCGCGGGTGTCCGGACCGGCTTGACGGTAGGCGTCGAGGTCCTCGATGCGCAGTGCCAGCGGGTTGGCGAAACGCCGGCTGGATGGCGTATACGGCGAGGGCTGTACGGGATGGGTGGGGCCGGGTGCGTGCAGCGGATTGAGCAGTATTGCACCGGCACGGTGCCGCGCGGCCGTCCAGCCGATGAAATCCCGCAGATCTCCGAGATCGCCGATACCCCAGGAGCGGGCCGAGCGCAGCGCGTAAAGCTGCAGCATCCAACCCCAGGTGGCGGGCGTCGACGGAACCTGCCGCGGCGCCGCGACGACCGTGGCCTGCTGGCCGTCACGGGTTTCCACGCGGTACCACCCCGCCGGCAAGTCGCTCGGCAGCTCATCCCGCACGTCAATGCGGGCGCCGTCCTCGGCCGCCAGCGCGACGGCGCCGGGCAGCCGCCGCGGACGCCCACCGACACGTACGGCGACGGTCGGTGGCAGGACGCCGGCGCGGTCGGCCTCGCCGAGCCTGGCCAACTCGCGGCGCTGGTCGGCTTCGGTACGGGCTTCGACGTCGAGCAGGCCGAGCACGTTGATCACGACGTCTGCGTCGACGTCGACCGGTTCCCGTCGCTCGTTTCGGTAAGAGGTCGCCACGCCGTGCGCCGCGGCCAGCTCGCGCAAGCTGCCGGAGGCCGGTGAAGGATTCGCCACAGCGCGGTGTATACCCGGGCGAGGACATCTCACACCCGCGAAAGTCAGTGTGCTGCCGTGAAATATGGCCGTGAAATGGCTACGCGTCGAGCGCGCCGGCAGCCACCGCAGCGGCGTTGATCTTCGTCAACACCTCGCGCAGATGCTCAAGTTCGGCGAGTTCGACGCCGAGGCGCTCGATTACCGCTGGTGGAACCTTCAGCGCTTGCCGGCGAAGACTGCGGCCCTGCGCAGTCAGCGCGATGTGGGTGGTTCGTTCGTCAGCCGCACTGCGCGTGCGCGTGATCAGGCCTTGCGACTCGAGGCGTTTGAGCATCGGCGACAAAGTGGCCGAATCCATCTGCAGCAAACCGGCAATGTCTTTGACCGACAACGGGTTTCCGCCAGGTGTTGCTTTCGCGTTGTCCCACAATGCCAGCATCACCAGATACTGCGGATGGGTCAGACCCAGCGGTTCCAGTAGCGGCCGGTATACGGCGAGCACCGCCCGGTTGGTGATGGCAAGCGCGAAGCATACTTGGCGCTCCAACGACAGTGGGTCCAGTTCCGGGCCGGCTCCGGTGCGCATGACGTCATAGTTCCTTCGTTGCCGCTACAGCCCGGCGCCTCAGAACGGGCTGCTGTTGTCTTGCCACTTCGCCTCTTCGGGACGCGGGCCATAACGCCGGGCGTAGTCATCGTGGATATGGGCCTGCTTCTGGCGTCTGATGACGTCGACCAGCCCAGGGTCCAGGCCGTGCTGGGCCAACCGGTGCCGGCGCCAGACCTTGTTCAGGGCCAGCGCCATGAGCAGAACCCAGATGAAGATCGGGGCCGTCATTTCGGTGTGTACGTACAGCGATGCCGGCAGCAACCAGAGCGGGGCCAACACGACAAGCGCGGGTATCGCCATCCGGGTCAGATGCCGACGGATGGCGCCGGGCCCGGCAAGGTCACGGGAGACCCAGTCGCGCATCGAGTCGGGCAATTGTCGGCCGTAGGAATAACCGATGTATTGCCACAGGTTTGGGCGAGCGTTGGACATGGTCGCTCCTCGGGGAGTCCGAGCCGAAGCCGTGATCGGCCTCAACAGAATAATTGTACCCGATTAATTAGGGTACTAACTATGTGGGCCTGGTCACGCCACGGTTCAAGCGGCGATGAGCTTGACCGGCAGCTGGCGGTGCCGGTGGATGATGTTGTTGATCGCCCAACGGGGCTGCCCGGTCACTTCGATGCGGTCGACGCGTTCGAGCAGGGCGCGCAGGATGGCCGCCGTTTCCATACGGGCGAGGCCCTGGCCGGCGCAGGCATGGGTGCCGTTACCGAAGCCGATCTGGCGACTGGCGTCGCGGCGAATGTCGAAGGAATCGGGGCTGTCCCACTCGTTCTCGTCCCGGTTCGCCGACGCATAGAGAATCAGCACCCGGGAGCCCTTGGCGATCGGCGTGCCGTCGACTTCGGCGTCGGCGCGAATCTGGCGGGCGAAGGCGCGCAGCGGGGATTCGTAGCGGATGACTTCGTTGATGGCGTTCGGAATGAGAGCGGGGTCGTTCTTGAGCAGGCGCCATTGTTCGGGATGGGTTGCGAGCAGGTAGACGGCATTGGAGATGGCGCTGATCGTGGTGTCCAGCGAGGGGGCGATGTAGTCGACCATCAGCTTCGGGCATTCGGCGTGGCTGAGCTTCCCGTCGTCGGCGGCGCAGAGCAGTTCGTGCGCCATGCTTCCGTCGAGCACCGAGCGGTTGCGCACCACGCGTCGGGCGAACATCAGCATCTGCAACGTGAGTGGAATCGCCTTGACCGCTTGCCAATTCAGCGGACCGAGAATGTCGAACGTGGCACCGCCCCACGCGATCAGATGGTCACGCTCGTCGCGCGGCCAGCCGACCAGGTCGGGAACGATTGCCAGCGGCAGCGCGGTCGCGAGGTCGGCGACCGCGTCCACCGCGCCTTGGCGTACCGCGGCCTGGACCACTGCGTCGGCCTGTGCGTCGATGCTTTCCCCCACCGAACGCAGTGCTCGGGGAAGCATGCGGTGGGCAAGCAGCTTGCGGCGTCGATCGTGTTCGGCGCCGTCGCTGTTCAGCGTGGTGCCGCGGGACAGCCGGTTGCTCAACGGATTGAGCGCGACCCCGTTGCCGGATATGAAAAGGCCGTCGTCGCGCAGTGTGGCTTTGCACTCGGCGTAGCGCGGCAGCGCGTACACCCGGTGCCGGCTCAGCCAGACCACCGATCCGGCCCGGCGTAGTCGCTGGTAATGGGGATAGGGATGCAGCAGGGCGTCGGTGGAATAGAGGTTCTGGCGGTCGACCGCCACGCCGTGGGGGCCTCGACGCATGTGACCGCTCCTCAGACCCTGTGCGGGCAATTTCTGACGAAATCGTCACATACGATAACCCGCTCAGTCAATGTCTGGGCGGTAAACCTCCGCCCGCGGACAATCTGCCCGGGCATATGGTCGAGCGGTGACCATCACCTACGACGAGGTCCTGCGTGACCGGATTCGGGTCCACCTGTCAGGTCACCACCGTCGCACCGTGACCGACCCGACCAAGCGGCATGCGGCCGTCGCGGTGGTGCTTGTCGACTCCCAGGTCGGTGAAGACCGGGTGGATCCCGCGCCGGTGGACGAGTGGAACGACGGCCGACCCCTGCCGCAGGAGGGCCTCGACGGTCACATGGTCGACGTTGCCGGTGGCGCCGCATTTCTGTTGTGCCGCAGAGCCTCTCGCCTCAGAGCGCACGCCGCCCAATGGGCACTGCCCGGTGGCCGCCTCGATCCGGGTGAAACGGCGATCGACGCCGCGCTGCGCGAATTGCACGAGGAGGTGGGGGTGCGGCTATCGCCGACCACGGTGCTGGGCCAACTCGACGACTACCCGACACGGTCTGGGTACGTCATCACGCCGGTGGTGATCTGGGGTGGTGGCCGGCTCGATCTGCGGCCGGCGCCCGACGAAGTACTTGCGGTTTACCGGGTGGGATTGCACCAGTTACAGCGAAAGGATTCCCCGCGTTACATCAGCATCGCTGAAAGTCCGCGTCCGGTCGTCCAGATTCCCCTGGGCAACGACCTGATCCACGCACCGACGGGTGCCGTGCTGCTACAGCTGCGGTGGCTCGGCCTGGAAGGCCGCCACGACCCGGTCGACGAACTCGAGCAACCGACGTTCGCTTGGCAGTAGGGGCTAATTGCCGCCGCCGCAACCTCCCCCGCCACAGCCGCTACCGCCGCCGCAGCCGCTCAAGCCACCCCCGCAGCCGCCGCAGCGCAGTTGCTCCCCCCGCTGCATCGGTGCGATCGGGTCGCCGAAAGCCAAGCCGCCGTGGCCCGATCCTTGTAGCGGCTGGTCCCCCGCTGAGCACGGTGACCGGGGTGCGGTAGAAACGCTTTGTGCAAGGCGACTCCGGCGACGGCGCGGCGACACCGACCCTGCCCTACTTTCGGCGTGAGGAAAGCCGCTATGTGCCAACCGATATCGCGCGGGGCGGGTGGGGACCTGCGCTGAGCGGCCACGTCGTCGGCGGCTTGCTGGGCTGGGCGCTCGAACGTGCGATCGGTGACCCGCAGTTCCAACCAGCGCGTCTCACCATCGATCTGCCTCGTCCGACCGCGCTGCAACCGGTCGAGGTGCACGCCAGCGTTCGGCAAGACCGCCGTCGACTGCGCCTGGCAGAGGCTGTTCTCGTCCAGAACGGCGCCCCGGTTGCCCAGGCCAGTGCACTGTTTCTCCGCCGCGGACCGCAGCCTGATGGTCGGGTGTGGTCACAGACCGTGCAGATGCCGGAACTCCCGATGCAGGAAGGTGATGTGGAGTCACTGTTCATCCGTACCTATGGCTGGGGCGCGGAGATTCAGAATCCCGATCCGCACTGGCCCCAGACACTCGGACCGAAGTACACGTGGCTGCAGGAGACGCGCCCGCTGGTCGACGCCGAACCGATGACCGCGTTCACCCGGGCGGCGATGGCCGGCGACATCACTGCGTCCATTACGAACTGGGGAACGCAGGGCCTGCAGTTCATCAACGTTGATTACACCCTCACGCTGAGCAGGCTGCCCGACGGTCCCCAGCTGGGGCTGGGCTCGCTGACGCACTTCAGCGACGACGGGGTGGCCAGCGGGGCGGCGGTCCTGCTGGACCACAACGGCCCGATCGGCAACTGTGTATCTGTCGCCATCGCGCAGACCGGGTTTCTCGCTCCATCCGACAAACCGGCCCATTGACGGTCGCTCAGGTCTGACGGTGCCCGTCGCGCCGCAACCGCACTGCCCTGCTGATTGCAGCGGCCGCCGCCGAACCTGCCAGCGCTATGAAGATCATCGTCGCTTCCCGGCCAGTTCCGAGCATGGTCAGCAGGAGCGGCAGGGCGAATCCCAGATAGGTCACCGAGTAGAAAGCACAGGGATTTCTGAAGACCGCTGCGTCAGGAAGCCGATCATCGCTGCGGTCGAGGGCTATTGCTACGCGGGTGGGATGGAGATCCTGCAGGCTTTCGACATCCGGGTGGCCGATGCCAAGGAGGGGCCGCGTGCGTTTCCGGAGAAGCGGCCGCCGAACTTCACCGGCTCGTGACGGCGGTGTCGTTTCGTCGGCTCAGCAGCACGGCCGCAGTGAGTAACTGCCACAGAAAGATCGAGTAGGCGCTGCCGCGTTCCCACGCGCCGACCGGCAAGAGTCCGATGTTGGCCACTAGTAGCGCCAGGGACAGAAAGCCCAGGACTGCAACAACTGTCGAGCCGATGCGATACCACCGCAGTTGCGGCACCAGCAGTGTCGATCCAGCCAGGATGGCGGCGTTGCCGCCGGCAAGCGCCAGCGCCGCGCCGACCAGGTGCACCGGCCCGCTGTGCACCGTGCCGACCAGAATGTTGCCGACCGCGTTCGCCGCGACCAGGCCCAGGAACAGGCTTACCCGCCGTCGGACAGGCACACCGACCGCGACCAGTGCTCCCAGCAAGAACATGCTGCCCTGTAGGCAGAAGGCCGCATGCATCAAAGGCGCTCGTGGGCCGTGCCTCCCGAGATCACTGATGTAGTTGTGTGCATAGCTGTAGGCGGGCCGGTATGCGTCGGCCGCAACGGCTTCCAGCACCAGGTAGCCGAGGACTCCCACAATCCACACGGCGGCTCCTGTGCCGCGACGGTTCACTCGCCGGGCTGCACGTGAATATTCCGCGCGCCCTTGACATTCCGCAGACCCGAACAGTTGACACAACCGATACATCCGACGCAGTCGGTGCAGCGCACGCAGGCGATGCAGGCGACACACCGCGTGCAAGCCACGCAGGCCAGGCACGCCACGCATTCCCGGACAGCGACGCAGACCACCGTGAGCAGGCAGGCGATCACCCCGACGCTCCCGGCGGTGGCCGCCGACCCTGCCACCGCAACGCTGCCGGCGGTGGAGACCGACCCGGCCACCGCCACGCTGCCGGCGGTCGTCACCGAGCCTGCCACTGCGACACTGCCGGCGACCGCCGACGCGCCCGCCACCGCAACGCTTTCGATGGCCCCGACCGAGCCGACCACGGAGTCTGCTGCGTCGACGGTTCCCGGAGATTTCAAGTCAAGCATGGGCCCATCATGTCAGTCCTGCGGCTGAAGCCGAAGGGTTGACGCCGCATGCGGTTACGCGCTGCCGCCCTTGCCGCCGGTGCCGCCAACCCCACCCGCACCGCCGATCCCGGGGGTCCACCGCCAACCGCCTTCCCAGACGCCAAGTTGCCCGAAGTCTCCGTTTTCGCCGTCACGGCCGACGGCACCGGGCCCGCCGTAGCCGGTGCCACCTGTGCCGCCCGCACCGCCGCCACCTCCTGTACCGCCCGGCGCGTTGCCCAGAAGCGTGGTGCCGCCCCTGCCGCCGATGCCCCCGTCGGCTCCGTCGCCACCGGTTGCACCCGACCCTCCGTTCCCGCCGGCGCCGCCGTTGCCACCAGCGCCGCCGACGTAGGGGTTGGGGTTGTTGTGCCAGGTTCCCAGTCCGCCGCTGCCGCCGTTGCCGGCGGCGCCGCCCGCGCCGCCGATGTGGCCGCCGGCGCCGCCGGTGCCTCCGGTACCGCCGTTGCCGCCCTGACCGCCGATGCTTGGGGTGCCGATCAAATTGCCGAATAGGGCGTCGGTGTTCCAGGTGCCGGCCCCGCCGGCGCCACCGGGCCCTCCAATGCCGCCCGCACCGCCGGTGAGGCTGCCGGTCCCACCGGTGCCGCCGTTGCCGCCGTTGCCGCCGTTGCCGCCCCACGTAGGACTGTACGAATAGTCGCTGATTCCGCCGGTGCCGGCGGCCCCTCCGGCGCCGCCATTACCCCCGGCCGCCCCGGACACGCCGCCGCCACCGGCGCCACCGTTTCCGCCGGCACCGCCGTCGCCTCCAGACGTGTTGCTCGCGACGTCACCATCACCGGCTCTGCCACCCGTGCCGCCGTCACCGCCCGCGCCGGCGCCACCCGGGCGGCCCGCCAAGCCGTGCTGGGCTTGACCGGCTGATCCGCCGTTTCCACCGGTCCCGCCGTCCCCCCCGGCGCCGCCGTCGTTCTGGCCGTTGCCACCGTTCGCGCCGGCACCGCCCGCGCCCCCGGTACCGCCCGCACCGCCGGCCCCGCCGTTGCCGCCATTGCCTGCCTGAAGTCCTCCGTGCCCGCCCGCACCACCGTTGCCGCCGTTGCCGCCGACGGAGCCGGCACCGCCCGCGGCGTCTGGTTGAGTGGCGTTGTCGCCGGCGGCCCCCGAGCCGCCGACACCCCCGGCCCCGCCGTTGCCGCCGTTGCCCCGCAAACCGGCATTGCCGCCGGCTCCGCCGTCACCACCGTCGCCGCTCGCGAGGCCTGAGGCGCCGTTCCCGCCATCACCGCCCGTACCCCAAAGCCAGCCGCTGTTCCCGCCGATCCCACCGGCGCCGGAGCCGAATCCGCCGGCCCCGCCGGCACCGCCGTTGCCGAACAAGGTCGCATTGCCACCGGCGCCGCCCTTGCCGCCGCCGGTGCCGCCCGCACCGCCGCGACCGCCGTCACCGAACAGACCCGCGGGCCCGCCGTTGCCACCCGCGTGACCGGCCTTCCCCGAGCCCCCGTTACCACCGTTGCCGAGCAGGAGGCCGCCGGCGCCCCCGTTGGCGCCGCTACCGGGTGCACCGTCCGCGCCGTTCCCGATCAACGGTCGTCCGAGCATCGCTTGGGTCGGTGCGTTGACGGCGGTCAGTGCGAGGTTTGCGGTCTGCTGCAGGGGGTCGGCGTTGACTGCCTCGGCTGACCAGTAAGACGCGGCCGCCGCGGTCAGCGTCTGCGTGAAGCGGTCGTGAAAGGCCGCGGCGTAGCTGCTCAGCGCCTGATACTGCTGACCATGAGCGTTGAACAACGACGCGATCGCAACCGAAACCTCGTCAGCGGCTGCTGACGACACTTCGGTCGTCAGGCCGGCCGCCGCGGCACTGGCGGTACCGACCGCAGCTCCGATTCTCTGCACATGTGATGTCGCCATGCTCATCGCGTCGGTCGCAACGTGCACAGATGCCATCGCGTTCACCTTCCGGAGGGAGCTTGCTTCAATCTCGCAGTAGCAGGTTCGGCCAAACGCGGCATCGCGTCCAGTACAAGGTATCGGACGCATTCTTGCGAAATTTGATTTGGTCTATTGCCGCGACAGCGTTGTGACGCAGGCATCGTTCCAAACACGGTGCCCGGAACCGCCGCGAAAAGCAGTATGCGCGAGTATGATTCGACGTTCGGTTGACCGTTGGAACAGCTTGGGTCGAGATCGTGCGGCACGCAGGCACCGCATGAGCCGACCGGCGCGGCGCGCAAGACATCATTCGGTATGGTCTGCCGGACAATCCCTTTGACGCGCTGCAACCATGCGTAGCCGACCAAAACTTACACAGTTTGCAAGACGCTGTTGACAAGGACGCCGTAGTGCCAGCGGCTGTGCGTTGTCCAGAGTTGATCCTGGAATCGGCCTTCGCCGCAGTTCAACCGGGTGACTCGACGGTCGAAAGCACATGGGCTATTGCGCAGCAAAACGCAATGGTGCCTTGCAGGTTGGTCAGAGACGGTGGTCGCATCCGATCAGGAAATGTGATTGCTTGGTCGCATCGAAGATTCTGAACGATCTGCCACGGAGGCGACCGATGTCGTTTGTTCATGCGGTGCCGGAGTTGCTTACAGCCGCGGCATCGGATCTGGTGGATATCGGCTCGGCAGTCAGCCAGGCAAATGTGGCGGCGATGGCTTCCACCACCGCGGTGGTTGCGCCAGGCGCTGACGAAGTGTCGACGGCTATCGCCGAGTTGTTCGGCGCCCATGCTCAGGCATACCAAGAAGTCAGCACCCGGACGGCGGCTTTTCACAACCAGTTCGTCCGGTTGGTGAACGCCGGCGCCGGCGCTTATGCCACTGCCGAGGCTGTCAACACCTCACTGCAGACCCTGCAACAGGAGCTACTCGTCGCTGTCAACACACCGACTTTGTTGCTGCTGAACCGGCCGCTGATCGGCGACGGCGCCAATGCCGCCCCGCAATCCGGTGCCGACGGCGGCAACGGGGGACTGTTGTGGGGTAACGGTGGCAACGGCGGATCAGGCGGGGAGGGTCAGGCAGGTGGAAATGGCGGAGCCGCTGGCCTTTTCGGAAGCGGCGGCGCGGGGGGTGCCGGCGGTTTCAGCACCAGCGGCGGGGACGGCGCAGCCGCCGGATCCGGTGGTGCCGGAGGCCTGTTGTGGGGCAGCGGGGGTGCCGGAGGTGCGGGCGGACCAGGTCATGCCGGGGGGAGCGGCGGCGCGGCGGGACTGTTCGGCCGTGGCGGATCCGGTGGCGCCGGAGGAGATTCGGTCAACGCGGCAGGCGCGGGCGGTAACGGAGGCACGGGCGGGATGGTCTTCGGCGCCGGTGGCGACGGCGGGGCTGGTGGACAAGCCCTCAACGGCGCGGCCCCCGGATCTGGTGGCACGGGCGGCTCCGCAGGGTTGTTCGGCGCAGGTGGGGCCGGTGGGGTCGGGGGATCCTCGGGACCAAATCAGGGGCCCTACGTTGGCGGACACGGCGGTGACGGCGGTGCCGGCGGCAGGATCTTCGGCCATGGAGGCACCGGCGGAGCCGGCGGCTCCGTCAACGCGCTGCCGGAGACCACGGTCGCGGGTCTTGGTGGCACCGGCGGAAATGGCGGAGCCGCAGGCCTGATCGGCTTCGGCGGCAGCGGCGGTGCCGGTGGGTACGGGGGGATCTCGGACTGGGTTGTCGCGAATTGGGTCGGCGGTGCCGGTGGCAACGGTGGGGCGGGCGGATCGCTGGTGGGAACAGGCGGCACCGGCGGCACCGGCGGGTTCGGGAATTACGGTGGTGCCGGCGGCGTCGGCGGGTTTGGCGGCATGGTCTTCGGTGACGGCGGCTCCGGCGGCACGGGCGGATGGGGCACCTTCACCGGCGGAAGCGGTGGCGCGGGGGGCGACGGCGGCAACCTCACCGGTTCAGGTGGCAGCGGCGGCAGTGGCGGCAATGTCTTTGTAGGAGGGTTCGGCAATGCCGGCGCCGGCGGCGCCGGGGGAAGCGCCAAACTGCTCGGCAACGGCGGGAACGGAGGCAGCGGCGGGGTGGCGTTCAACGGTCCGGTCGCAGGAGGCCCCAGCGGGGTCGGCGGGTCGGGGGGTCTGTGGTTCGGCCGCCCCGGGGTGTCCGGGGCGTCGACCCTGAGCTGATAGTGGCGCCCGCGAAGCGCTGTCACGGCGGGTGCGCAGATGTCTCCGTGACGACTGTTCGAAATTCGTCGACTACCCGTTCAACGGTGCGCAGTGCCGATAGGCGCTGCAGTGGAATGCCGGCTCTCAACACGAGTGGCGCCAGAACGCGCTGATAATGGCAGCGGCCGAGTTACAAAGCCGAGCCATGTCGCCTGTCACGACCTGTGGCACAACCATATTCGTGAGCAGTTCGGGAACTCGGACTTCGACGCATTGTGCGCTGACGTTGCCGCGCTCCCGTTGGATACGCGGCCGCCGCAGCCGTGGAATTAGACGAGTACCGATTGAGCGAACCTGCAAAGCTCCTGCGATACGCAAGCTTTGGTTCGCAACCTTCTACTGGACCGTCCGGACAACGTTGCATAGCCTGACTCAGCAGCGGGGCTACAGGCCGACTCCGGCGACGCCACGCACCTTGAAAGCGTTGTGAAAACAAGGGACTGGCCGTTCGGGCACAGTCGGATGAATGAGGTCGTCGTGAACTTTTTCGTGCTTCCGCCGGAGATCAACTCCGCCCTGATGTTCGCCGGAGCGGGATCAGGGCCGATGGTTGCGGCAGCAGATGCCTGGAGCGGACTGGCCGACGATCTGCACTCGGCCGCAAGCAGCTTCACCTCGGTGACAGTCGGGCTCGCGGGCCAGTCCTGGCAGGGGCCCGCCGCCCAAGCGATGACGGACGTAGCGCAAACATACGTGGGTTGGCTCGCTGCTGCCGCGGCGCAGGCCGAGCAGGCAGCGGGTGGGGCCAGCACCGTAGCCGCGGTGTTCGATCAGGCGCGCTCCGCCGTCGTCCACCCCGTTGTCGTAGCGTCCATTCGCAACGAGCTGATCTCTTTGGTGGCATCGAATCTGTTCGGGCAGAACGCGCCGGCGATCGCGGCCACGGAGGCCACATATGAGCAGATCTGGGCCCAAGACGTTGCCGCCATGGCCGAATATCACGCGGCGGCGGCGGCCGCGATTGCGCCGTTGACGCCGTGGTACGTCACACCAGAGGGCTTGTACTTCAGCGTCGGCCAAATCGGGGGAACCATCAACCTCACCCCCGGCAACGTCGGCTCACTCAATCTCGGTCTCGGCAACGTCGGCGCGCTGAACCCGGGCTTCGGCAACACCGGCAACTACAACCTGGGCGCCGGCAACTTCGGAACGCTCAATCTCGGCAGCGGCAACGGCGCCTCCGGCAAGGGAAGTTCGGGAGCTCAGCTGCCGGCCGCCATGAATCTGGGCAGCGGCAACCTGGGCAGCTACAACCTGGGCAGCGGCAATCTCGGAGGGTTGAACATCGGCAGCGGAAACGCGGGCGACGCCAACCTCGGGCTCGGCAATCTGGGTAACTCGAACTTCGGAAGTGGGAACCTCGGCAGCTTGAACCTCGGCAGTGGCAACTGGGGTAGCCACAACCTGGGCAGCGGCAACACCGGTGACGGGAACTTCGGACTCGGGAACACCGGCAACACCAACCTGGGCAGCGGCAATACCGGTTCTGCGAATGTCGGTGGCGGCAATCTGGGCAACGCCAACTTCGGCCTCGGTAATCTCGGCAGCAACAACATTGGGTTCGGCAACAAGGGCAACAACAACATCGGCTTCGGACTGTCCGGCGACAACCAGATCGGCATCAATTTCGCCGGCCTGAACAGCGGTTCCGGAAACATCGGCCTGTTCAATTCGGGTACCAACAACATCGGGTTCTTCAATTCCGGTGACGACAACTGGGGCATCGCCAACTCAGGTCAGGGCGTAGGCCCGCTCAGCGTCGAATTCGGCACGTCAGGCGTGTGGAACACCGGCATCGGCAACTCGGGTTATCTCAACACCGGTTTGGGCAACTCGGGCAGTTACAGCACCGGCCTGTTCAACTCGGGCGCCACCAACACGGGCTTCTTCAACTCGGGCACCACCAATACGGGCCTGTTCAACTCGGGCGCCACCAATACCGGCCTGTTCAACTCGGGCGCCACCAACACCGGGTTCTTTGACTCGGGCACCGCGAACTTCGGCAGCTTCAACGGGGGCAGCACCAACACCGGCGGCTTCAATTCGGGTGATATCAACACGGGCTGGGGCAATTCCGGGGGTGTGAACACGGGGATCCTCAACGGCGGCAACCTCAACACCGGACCCGTCAGTCCGTTCAATCAGGACTTCGCCAACTCAGGGTTCTCCAACGCGGTCGACGGCGAGTTCGGCCGCGGCGGATACAACCAGTCAGGCATCGCGAACCAGGGTCTGAACAACTCAGGCATCGATTCCGCCGACAACATCACCAGCATCATCGGCGGGAAGGTCATCCAGGGCACCATCGGTTCCTCCGGATTCGAGAACCACGGAAACTTCGGGTCCGGCTTCCTCAACTCAGGCGCCTACAGCTCGGGCTTCAGAAACACCGGACCAACCTACACCGGCCCGGCGAACATGTCCGGATTCGCCAACAGCACAGGACAATTCATATCCGGCTTCTTCAATGCCGGCACAATCGCCGACGGCGCTCTGGTTCAATTCAACTCGGGAATCGCGAACCTGGGCAACGAGGTGTCGGGCTTCTTCAACGCGCAGAATCAAGAGTCAGGGCTGTTCCACTGAAATCTCGTTCACAGTGACCAGCGACTCGCACATGCAGAGCGACAACACGGTCGCTGTTGCATGGACCGACCAGCCGTCCGCGCGACACCGCGTTCAGGCAACCGTGGCGACCGTCCGGGATGGCGGGCGATTCCGCATCACCCGGGTGGGCCAGGGTTGCGGGACTCCGGTGGTGCTGCTGCCCGGGATGTTCGACAATCGGCGGCTGTATCTCTGGCAGGGAGGTCTCGCCGACACCCTGGCCGACGCAGGCTTCGACCCGTGGATCGTCGAGCGGCGCAGAACCGGCGGGGTAGCCCTGGGAAACGGCGCGCGGGCCGGCTGGGAGGAAACGGTCCGAGTCGACCTACCGGCGGTGCAGCGGCTGGTTGCGGCCGAGTCCTGCCGACCGGCGTTCTGGATCGGGCATTCTTTCGGCGGCGTGGCCCTGGCACGCGCCGCCGCGGAGACGCTGGACCGATCGGACCTCGCAGGGTTGGTACTGGTCAACTCCGCCGTCAATATTCCGTTGTTGGCCAATCGATTTGTCGCGGCCGTGGTGCGGTCCCGAATGTGGGACGGGGTGTTCCCGGCCCGACGATTGGGTCTCGGTCCCGAAGACGAGCCGATCGCTGCCCTCGGTGACGCTGTTGACTGGGGGATCGCCGAGCGAGGTCACCGCTACCTGTCGAGCGTGCTCACCACCGTCGACACACCGCTACTCGCGATCACCGCGCCCCGGGACCTCATCGCCCCCGCGACGCGGAGCCGCCAGATGGTGCGCCCGACTGCCGGTCTGGAAAGACGTGTGCAGTCTGCTGCTCGCGCAAACGGATTCGCCCGGGATTACGCGCATGCGAACACGTTGTTGCATCCCGCCGCACGAACGGACGTATTTCCCTTCCTGGTGGACTGGCTCATGACTCGGAGCGGTGAGCCCGCGCCGTCGAACGCGGCGCCGCGCGCAGCGGGACGTCATCAGCTGCATTTCAGCGAAACGTTAGACGTCTCTGCGGAGCAGCTATTCGGCCTCCTGAGCCGGCATTGGTCATCGCTGTGGCCGGTGCGGCAGCGTCGGGTGCGTGACGGGGTCGATACCGCGGAACCCGACGGTCTGCGTTCGGTTCGCTCGCAACTGGTGTTGGGGATGTGGCGGGTCCAGGAAGAAATCGTCACGTACCGACCACCCGGGCTCGTCGAGTACCGCACCATCAAGGGGCCGGTGCGAAACCATCTGGGACGCGTCGAGCTTCAGCCCGCGGCCGGCGGCGCCACCCATCTGGACTACCGCATCGACTTCGACGCGCCCGCCTGGGTTCCCGGGTGCATGCTGACCGCCGTGCTTGAAATGACCTGGCGCAAATGGAGCCTGCCTCGACTGCGGCGGCTCGTCGCCAGGGTCGACGATCAAGCGGCATGATGCAACTGTTCTGGAAGGACCAGTCGGCATGGCGGCAACCCAGTCGCATGCGATCGATCTCTTCGACCAATGCGCCAGGCAGATTCCCGAACTCGGTGCCCTTCAGCAGTCTTCCAGCCCGCGTCCGTGCCATGGACTCGCAGAAATTGCCCCGATCAGTCCAGAGCCCGGTGCTCGAACACCCGGTGTTCGTCGCACGCGTATCGGTAACTGACGCTGATTCTTTCCACCGCGTCGATGATGTCGTCCCCGGTGTGGTTCGCCATCACCTGCATACGGAAACGGGCTTGATCCCGCGCGACCGCGGGGTACTCGACGAGGTTGGCAACCAGGCCGTTGGCGTGCAATTGCCGACTGACGAGGCGGGCCATGCTCTCCGATCCCATCTTGACGCAGACGATGGGTGACGGGTCTCCGTAAATGTCAAAGCCTGCGCGTCCCAGCCGCGTTCGCAATTGAAGGATATTGGCCATCAGGCGCTGCCTGAGCATTTCACCCTCGCCGCCGTCCACGATGTCGAACGCCTTGAGCACGATTGCGGCTTGCACCGGCGAGAGCGCGTTGGAGAACGTATTCGGCGAGGAATAGAAGCGCAGGTACTCCTTGACTTTGCGGTGTTGGGTCGCAACGAATCCGCCATTCGATGCAAACGTCTTCGAGAACGATCCCATGATCAGATCGACCTTGCCGATCATGGATTGAACACCGAGGTGCCCACGACCCCCTTTGCCGATAGCGCCGAGGTCGTGCGCCACGTCGACGACCAGTGTTGCTCCGAACTCGCTGCACAGCCCTTGCACAACCGCGATATCAGGGGTGTCGGAGTCCATCGAGAACAGCGCTTCGGTCACCACCATGACGCCGCATTTCGTGTCCAGGGATCGGATGGCCTGCAGCTTTGCCCGCACGTCGTCGAGACTGTTGTGATCGAACAGATGAATATTGCGGGTTGCCGCCTGCGCCCCCTCCTGCAAGCACGCGTGAGCGAGTCGATCCATCACAATGTGGTCCTGCGGGCGCACCAGGCCTTTGATGACTCCGAAGCCCGCGGCCCATCCGGTGGGGAAGAGGCTGACGTGTTCGGCCGCAAGAAATTCGGCGATGCGCTGTTCCAGAGCCAGTGACAACGAGGTGTTGCCGACCAGCGCCGGTGAACCGGCGCTGTGCACTCCGTACTCCTCGATGGCGGCGCGCGCGGTGGCCTTGATTTCGGGATGGCCGGAAAGCGACAAATAGTCCTGTGACGCGAAATTCACTCCGGTCATCTTGCGGCCGTGATCGTCGTACACCGTCGCGTACGGTCGGGGACCCGCTTCCGTGGACCTACCGTAGGACCACAGCCCATGGGTGCGTCGCAGATCCTGCCATTGATAGAACGCGTCGAGCCGGTCGATCAAGTCGCCGCCGGACGGTTCGCGGAAGTCACGCAGACTTCCGCGAAGGCTGTAATGCGGGGCAACGAGGTCGCGGGGAGAATCCAAATGCAATTCCGCGAGGGGTTCTGACAAGGTCACTGCTTTACCTCCTGAGTCGTGAACGCGTGGAGATCGGTCGCAAATGTCGACGTTCAGGCGCCGGCCGCTTTTGCTTGCAGCGCAACGCTTTCAGCGCATACGCGAATGGAGGACGGATCGCGCCGGATTGCTGTGATGCTGCTCACACAGGGATGCTAAGTTCACAAATCGATAAACGTCCACCACGTAGTTCGCAAGAATCGCTTGCTTTTTTCGCAACGGACACGACGGACCTGGCTCGCCGGTGAGTATCGCTGAAGTGCTTGTCAGCGCATGGATTCCAGCGCAGCTACTCGCTGTCGGTGAGTCGGCAGTCGTGCGTGCACGCGCACCGTGCACAAGCTTGTGCTTGAGAAACTGCGCGGTGATCCCGACGGGGCTTCTCGTGGTGAGCCGTAGCGACTACCGCAGCGTCGCGAAACGACGCGCCGGCCAGGCCGGCGGGTCGGAGCCGTAGGGCACCAGCCGATCCGCAGCAGGGAGGGTCAGGTCGGAGAATGTCACGGGCGGAGCGAGGTTGGTGACCGGTCCGTAGGCGGTGTCGACCGACAATGTCTCCGCGGGGTAGATGTCGGTGCGAGGCAGGCCGTCCTGGATGCCGGCGTCCAGCAATCCGAACTCCTGAACCCACATCGTGCTGCGCGCGAGCGATACCTTCACGTGGTAGGAGCCACCCTCGGTAGCACGTCGATACAGGGCCGCCATCATGCCCGCTGCGGCCAGGTATCCGGTGATCAGATCGGCGAGGTAGAAGACCGGAGAGAACCGGGGCGGGCCGCCCTGGCCTTCGGTCACTGCGAAACCCGTTGCGACCTGAGCGTTCTGGTCGAACCCGGGGCGGCCCTGCCAGGGACCGCGGTGGCCGTAGGCGGTCGCCGACATGTATACCAGTCCCCTGCTGCTCACTGCTGCAAGCGACTGCGGACGCAGGCCGAAGCGCGCATTCACGCTCGGCCGGTAACTCGACGCGAATACGTCTGCGGTGGTGGCCAGTTCGCGCATCACCGCGATGTCCTCGCTGCAGCGCAGGTCGAGATAGGCGTTGTGCTTGCCGACGTCGGTGCCAAGGTGCTGGGGGAGGGTGTCGGCGTGGAACGGCGAGGTGATCCGGAGTACGTCGGCCCCGTACTCTGCCAGCGTGCGCGTGCTTCTGGGCCCGGCGAGCACATGGGTGAAATCGAGCACTCGTATCCCGTCGAGCGGCGAAGCACCGTCGGCGGCGAACGGAATCGGCTCACCGTCGCCGATCTTGACGATCTCGATCGGAGGCACGGCCGCCAGCGTCCTGCCCTGGGTATGCCGCAGCCACTCGTCGCGGGTGAACGCGCGGCACGCGGGCAAGCCGGCGTCACTGAGTGCATCCTCGAGCTGCTCGGCATCCCACTTGGCGACTTCCCGGGCGAGCGCAGCTCTACTGTTGCCGCAGTCGAAGAAATTGAGGTAGCCCGACAGCAGCTTCGGGTATGGCGGACCGGCTTCGATCATGATGTAACGCTGGTCTCGCGTCTGGAAGATCCCGTTCGTCGGCACGTGTTCGGCGCCGACATTCTGACGGAAGCGACCCTGCCTGACGTAGTGCGTGGGGTGCAGATAATGCAGCGCGTGGATGATGTCGGTGGAGATATCCGTAATCGCACCGTTGCGCTCCTGCCATATCGCGGCGCCCGCGGCGGCGATCAGCAGCAACGCGGTGGCGGAGGCCTCACCGAGGCGATGAGGGGAGCGGATCACCGGGTCGCTGCCGTGCAGCACGGCGTCGCCGCTGAACTGCTCCGCCAGGCCGATCCCCTCGAGCAGGGCACTCAGCTGACCCAAGTCCCCGGCGCGCAGCCGGGACTCCCAACGTGGTTGCATCTGTCGGCTTCCGTTTCTCGACACCCGAACCGGCCCTGTGCTAGCAGTACGGTCCGGTGAAAGCTACGCTAGCGGCCGCCATCACACAGCGTCCAGTAGATGTTTCGTTAACTAAGCTTGCATATTGCGCAAATATTAGGGATCCGCGTTGGTTCGACAGAGCGCAATGGTCTGTCTGGAAGCTTCTACTGGACGTCGCATGACGCGCCTGGATACCGTCTTGGGACGGTTGGCGGCGTAGAGACGGGCTTGAGTAGATGACAACGATGAACACCCCGCAACAGACGCGGAAGCCATTGACTGCGAACGACTTCCTCACCATAGACAGGGGTCTGTCCGACGATGAACGATTGATCCGTGACACCGTGCGATGCTTCGTCCGTCGAGATATGCTGGGACGCTTGCCCGATGCCTACATCGACGGCCGGCTCCCGTACGGATTTCCAACCGCTGCAGGAGACTTGGGACTGCTCGGTATGTATCTGAAGGGCTACGGCTGTCCTGGTACGAATGCGGTTTCTTACGGGCTGGCCTGCATGGAACTCGAAGCCGGCGATAGCGGTTTGCGGAGTTTCGTCTCGGTGCAGGGGTCACTTGCCATGTTCGCCATTTGGCGTTTCGGCAGTGAGCCCCAGAAGCAGACCTGGCTCCCGCCCATGGCTCGTGGCTCGGCGGTAGGGTGCTTCGGCCTGACCGAACCCGACGCCGGCAGTGATCCGGCCGGCATGCGCACCACCGCCAGATTCGAGGACGGACAGTGGGTGCTGAACGGCACCAAAACGTGGATCACCAACGGTGACATCGCGGACGTCGCCGTGGTCTGGGCCCGAAACTCCGACTGCATCCGTGGATTCGTCGTGCCGCGAGGGACGCCGGGTCTCGTGAGCCGGCAGATCAAGCGCAAGATGTCTCTTCGTGCATCGACAACGGCAGAGCTGGTGTTCGAGGATTGCCGGCTGCCGGCCGAAGCCTTGCTGCCCGATGCCGAGGGGTTACGGGCGCCGCTGGCTTGCCTGAACGAGGCGCGTTTCAGTATCGCCTGGGGAGCGGTCGGCGCGGCACGGGCGTGTTACGAGTCCGCACTGAACTACGCCGTCACCCGTACTCAATTCGGTTCTCCCATAGCGGGATTCCAACTGACCCAGGCCAAACTCGTCGATATGCTCACGCAGGTCAACAACTCCTACCTGCTCGCCTTGCACCTGGGCCGGCTCAAGGATGCCGGCCAGTTGCATCCCGAACAGGTGAGCTACGGCAAGCTGCATAACGTGCAGAAGGCGCTGGACGTCTGCCGTACCGCGCGCACGATCCTCGGCGCCAGCGGAATCACGCTGGAATACCCGGTGATGCGCCACATGGCCAACCTCGAATCGGTTCTCACCTACGAAGGGACCAGCGAGATCCAGACCCTCATAGTCGGTCAGGCCATCACCGGCATACCGGCATTCCGTTAGGCCGCGAGCACTGATTGCTAGACAGATTCCTGGCTCGTGTGCAGAACCTCGCCGCTAGCACAGCCGGGGACGCCGCTTGCGCCAATGCTGCCATCGGCGCCACCACTGCCGAACAGTCGAGCGTCTCCACCGAACCCGCCGAGCGCGCCGGGGCCTGCGTCTCCGCCTCCGTTACCACCACGACCACCGTCGCCGCCGCTGCCGCCCGGGCCGGCTGCACCGCCGTTGCCGATCAGGCCGCCGCGCCCGCCCGATCCGCCGAATCCCCCGCAACCGCCGTTGCCGCCGCGCGTCGTGCCCACCAGGTTGACCGTGCTTCCGCCTCCCGCGCCGTTGCCGCCGACGCCGCCGAACCCGCCGCTTCCGCGCAGGAATCCGCCATTCCCCCCGTCGCCCCCGTCGGCGCCGTCGCCGCCGTGGCCGCCCCGGATGCCGGCTAACGCAGTCACCGGCTGGCCCACGCCGCCATGGCCTCCGTCCCCTCCGGCGCCCCCGTTGCCGATCAAGCCCGAGTCTCCGCCCCGGCCGGCGGTTGCGCCGAAGTAGCTGCCGCTGGCGCCGCTCACGACCGTGTCGTCCTCAGCGAAAGAACCGCCGTGTCCGCTGTTTCCGCCGGCCCCGCCATCCCCGCAGAACCAGCCGCTGCGCCCGCCATTTCCGCCGTTGCCGGCCAGGCCGCCGGTTCCGCCCACCTGGGCGCGGGTCGCGGAGCCGGCGGCATCCCCGCCGTCGCCACCGAGACCGCCGGTGCCCCCATTGCCGGACAGGAGACCGCCTGGCCCGCCGGCGCCACCAGCACCTCCGTCGCCGCCGTTGTGGGCCGAGCTGACGCCCTCGCCTCCGGTTCCGGCATTGCCGCCTGCGCCTCCGACTCCGCCGTTGCCGCCCTGACCATGTATCCAGCCGCCGGCGCCGCCGGCGCCTCCCGTGCCGCCGGGCAAACCGGGTTGGCCCGCAATGCCATTGATCCCGGCGCCGCCGCGACCGCCGGATCCGCCGTTGCCGAACAACCCGGCTGACCCGCCACGGCCGCCGTTCTGTCCGGGCGCTCCAGAGCCGCCGCAACCGCCGTTGCCATACAGCCAGCCGCCGTCGCCGCCGTTTTGCCCGGTACCTGGGACCCCGTCGGCACCGTTTCCCATCAGTGGCCGTCCGGTGATTGCCCGCACGGGGTCGGTGAGCAGACTCTGCAGCGGCGGTAGCTGGGTATCGTCACCGGCTTCGGCGCAGGCATAGTGCTCCGCACCTGCGGCGATGAGCTGCACAAAGTGGTGGTGGAACGTGGCTGCCGCTGCGCCGAATTCCTGATATTGGTGTGCGTGCGAATTGAATAGTGCTGCCACTGCAGCCGAGACCGCGTCGCCGCCCGCAGCGATCGTTGCGGTAGTGGGCCTGGTGACGGCGCCATTGGCCTGCTTGATCGTGGAACCGATCGCGCTGAGCGCCGACGCCGCGGCAGTGAGAATCGTCGGTGACGCAATAACTTTCGACATGGGTGTTCCTACGGTCAAGCTGCCGGACAAGACAATGCGTCCATGCCACTTCACGCTAAGGAGCGCGATACCCGGCGTCCAGTAGAAGATTCCCAAACTAAAATTGCAACGAGCGCAACTGATCCCGCGGTTCGGCCGTCGCCGATCGTGACGACGACGACGCGAGTCGGCACCGGTCATAGACCTCGGCACCGGTCATACTGTTGTGCACCCGGCAACCGGTGAGGAGCCACGTGGATCTGGAGCGCATCACTCACCCGCTGCGACTGGCCCGGGGATCGCACCGACCGGGTTCAGCCAGAGGCTGCGCGATGAACGTCGTCTCTTACGTCAACGGCGACGAACAGATCACCGACTTCCCGGCCACCTCGGCCCGCCCCCTCGCCGCATTCGTTCAGCTGTGCAACGACCAGCTGGCCGGACCCGACGGCTACCTGTCGCCGGGAGACGCGCTCCTTGCCCTCGACCTGGCCTGGCTGACGGTCGGTACCGCGGAGGTCGGCGAAACCGTCATCCGGCCCTGGGTGTCCAAACTACTGACAAGTCCGCCGTGGGGTGTGGTGCGTTACGCTGATGGCGCTGCGGCCGAAGCGATTTCGGCGATTGCCGAGCTGCATCGCACGTTGGCTCCCGGCGAGATGCCCGACATCGCCAGCTGGGACAGGGCCGCGCGAGCCGCCCGGGAGATCAGCGGCCGCATGTCACCGGGCGCTCAGCGCTACGCCGTGCGTGCTGCATATCAATCGACCGCCCTCGCCGATGCCGAAGCCTGGGACACGCTGGATGCCGTCACCGGCAACGCCCTGCGTGCGCATCGGTTGGCGAACCTGGAAAACGGGGCCGGCCGAATCGTGGAGGCAACGCGTCAGGCCATCCGGTCCTGGCGGCGTCTGGCCGGCCTCTCGGTGGTCGGCCACGTTCCGGTGTCGGTGAGCAAGGCATTGCAGCACAACAAAGCGGCCGCGCTACCTGGTCGATGTATACGGTAGGGGGTATGGTATTCTTGTCGCAGCGAGAGGAGTGCTGCGATGTTCGATAACCACGACCGCACCAGCCCGGCGGTGACAATCTGGTTGGATCCGGTGTGCCCGTATTCCTGGAACACCGCCCGGTGGCTGAAGGCGGTGGCCGACAAAACCGGCATGGGTATCGATTGGCGGCTGATGAGCCTGTCGGTTCTCAACGAGGGCGGGGAAATGCCGGCCCCGCAGCAGGCTCGCATGCGTGACTCGGCGAAAATTGGGCGGCTGATGGCAGCCATCCGCGACCAACACGGCGTGGCGGGTTTGGCCACAGCGTATTTCGCGTTCGCCGAGCGATACTTCGAACAGTCCCAGCAGATCGACGACGAACTCGTCTCGGCCGTGCTGAATGCCGTCAAGTCTTGGGATGTCTCCGCGGATGTGCTGGCGGACTCGTCCTGGGACGAACTCATCCGGCGCAGCCATCAAGCCGGGCAGGACGCACTCGGAGAAACCGGCGGCAGTCCGATCGTGCGTATCAACGGTCACACCTTCTTCGGTCCCGTTTTGACGGCACTTCCCGATCCGGCGGCGGTCGAAGCGCTATTCGACGCGGTGGCGGCTTTGGCCGCGATACCGCAGTTCGCACAGTTGCAGCGCCCGCGCCAGCGATAAGGAGAGATATGTGCCACGCGGTTCGATGCCGGGTCTGCGGCAAGACCACTTGGGTGGGCTGTGGTGCGCACGTGAAAGACGTTCAGCGCACCGTTCCCGCCGACCAATGGTGCGACGGACACGAGCCATCCGAACCACGACCGAGCCTGTTCCGGAGGAAGCGGTGGTGACGCCCTCTACCGGATGGCCAGGCCGGTCAGTGCCCGCGAAATCACCAGCCGCTGAATCTCGCTGGTGCCCTCGAAGATGGTGAAGATCTTCGCATCGCGATGCATCCGCTCGACGGGGTAGTCACGGGTGTAGCCGTTGCCGCCCAGGATCTGGATCGCCTCGTCGGTGACGTAGACCGCGGTCTCGCTGGCCACCAATTTGGCCATTGAGCCCTCCGCGGCCTCGAAGTTCTGGTTGTTGCGGGCCATCCAGCCGGCCCGCCAGACCAGCAGACGCGCCGCGTCGATGCGACTCTTCATGTCGGCCAGCTTGAACGCAACGGCCTGGAATTCACCGATCTTCCGACCGAATTGTTCACGCTGGCAGGCATATTCGAGTGCGTACTCATAAGCCGCGCGGGCCACCCCGACGGCCATGGCGCCGACGGTCGGCCTGGTGCGCTCGAACGTCCTCATCGCCGCCTGACCACCGGCTGAGGCGCCGGACTTCACCCGGGCGATGCGTGCCTCGAACTTCTCCCGGCCACCCAGGATCGCTTCCTCCGGCAGGCGCACGTTGTCGAGCACCACCTCGGCGGTGTGCGATGCACGGATCCCGTGCTTCTTGAATTTCTGGCCTTGAGCCAGGCCCTTGGTGTCCGGGCCGATGATGAAGCTGGCCTGACCGCGGCTGCCGAGTTCCGGGTAGACCGACGCCACCACGATGTGCACGTTGGCGATGCCGCCATTGGTCGCCCAGGTCTTGGTGCCGTTGAGCACCCACTCGCGATTCGCCTCGTCATAGCGGGCGCGGGTACGGATGCCGCCGACGTCGGAACCGGCGTCGGGCTCCGAAGAGCAGAACGCGGCCAGCTTGGGTTCCTCGGCGGTGCCGAACATCTCCGGTAGCCATTGACCCAGCTGTTCTGGAGTTCCGTTGCCGGCCAACGCCGCTGCGGCCAGCCCGGTACCCATGATGGACAGCGCGATGCCCGCGTCGCCCCAGAACATCTCCTCGAACGTGGTGAGCATGCCCAGTCCGCTTTCCTCGGCGGCTTGCTGCGCCATGAAGTCGGGGGAGTACAGCCCCACTTTGGCGGCCTCCTGGATCACCGGCCATGGGGTTTCCTCGCGCTCGTCCCACTCGGCCGCGGCCGGGCGGATGACATCTGCGGCGAACTTGTGCACCCAATCGCGCACCTCGATCACGTCGTCGCTGAGTTGCATGGAAAATGTCATGGCGTTGCTCCTGTGTTTCGGGGTGTGCGGTAATGCGTGAGGACGCTGACGGTCTGGTTGACCCACGCCTCGAAATAGCGTTCTTCGTCGATATTTCCGGGTAAGCGGCCGGTGAGCGCCTGCAGCGTCGCGGCGTAGGACAACGCGCCGATCGCGGTGGCCGCGATCGCATCGGGATCGGGAATCCGGGTGCGGCCGGACCGATTGGAGGCGGTCAGTTCGTCGGCGAACCGCTGGTAGGCATTGTCGGTGATGACCTGCCAGGTCTTCTCGTCGAGGTCACCGAGCTCCTCAGGCTCGCGCAGCATCACCTTGAGCAGGTCCTCGCTCTGCTTGAAGTTGCCCCAGATCAGCTGACCCGCCGTGCGCACCGCCTCCTCGACGCTGGCCGGCTCTCCCGCGTCGTACTGCTCTCGTGCGGCGACGATGCGATCGATCCGGTGCGTCACCGCGGCCTCGAGCAGTTCTCGCTTGGAGCCGAAGTGCTTGTACAGCGCTCCAGAGCCGGGCGCCAGGCCGGCGGCACGTTGGATGTCGGCCACCGACGTCGCCGCATAACCCTTGGCGGCGAACAGCTTCAGCGCCTCGGCCAGCAGCCGATCACGTCCGCGACCGGGCTCTGTGACCATGGTGAGAGAGTACTCACTCACCACCGTAGCCGACAAATCGGCGTGGATCCGCGGTGGGCAGCGCTCGAAAGGAGCGCCGAAAGAAAACGGGCCGAGAAGTGGGATTGCAACGATTTCAGGGCGCGCAATATCGGGAAAACCCCTCGGGTCCGCTGGCGGAAAAAATGTTTGAACAAAGCAGGTGAATCACGTGAATTTCGCGCGGCGCCGAGGAACCGCGCAGCGGTCTTGACGCGGAGTGGATCGTGGGCCGGAAGAGTCGCGTCGACCGAATTATCAATCGGCACAGCCTCTTACGTCGATGTGGTGCGTAGCGGCGGGTTGCTGTGGTCGGCACGCGACGTGGAGCGAGTCGAGACTCGAAGCAATCGCCGGCGTGGGACTGCGCACATTGACAATAAATTCAAAACGACGAACGAAGATCCCCGGAAAATGCCCCTGCGGTGCGATACCATTCGAGTCTTTCGTGGATATCAACGTCCCGAATCATTCGTGACTAGCTAGGCGGGAGCCCCGGCATGTCGTACGTGATCGCAGTTCCAGACTTGTTGGCGACGGCGGCCGCGGATGCCGCGGGCATCACCGCATCGTTGCGTGATGCGAACGTCGCGGCCGCGCTGTCGACCTCGGGGCTGGCGGTCGCCGCCGCCGATGAGGTGTCGGCGGCGATCGCCGCGCTGTTCTCCAGCCATGCTCAGGAATATCAGGCGACCAGCGCACAGGTCGCGGCGTTTCACGCGCGGTTTGTTCAGGCACTGGCCGGAACGGGCGCGTCGTATGCCGCCGCGGAGGCCGCCAGCGTGTCGCCGTTGCAGGCCTTCGAGGATGCCGTGCTGGGGGTGATCAATGCGCCGACCAACCTACTGCTGGGACGTCCGCTGATCGGCCCGGGCACTGACGGCGCCCCGGGGACCGGGCAGGCCGGCGGTGGTGGCGGGATCCTATGGGGCAACGGCGGCAATGGGGGATCGGGTGCGCCGGGGCAGGCCGGCGGCGCCGGCGGAGCCGCCGGGCTGATCGGCGCGGGCGGTGTCGGCGGTGTCGGCGGTGTCGGCGGTGGCAATGGTGGTGTCGGCGGCGCCGGCGGGTGGCTGTGGGGCAACGGTGGGGCCGGGGGTGCGGGCGGGATCGGGGGTGCCAGCGTCAGCGGCGGTATCGGCGGTGCCGGTGGTAGCGCGTTGCTCTACGGCCACGGTGGGGCCGGCGGTGCGGGCGGGGCCGGGGCGGCCGGGGCAACCGGAACCGCGGGGGCCGCGGGTACGGCGATGGTGCCGGGTGGCGGCACCGGTGGTCCCGGCGGCGCCGGTGGTAACGCGGGTATGGGTGGGGCGGGCGGAAAAGGTGGGCTGGTGTACGGCGTGGGCGGCGCCGGTGGCCAGGGCGGTGTGGGCGGGGTGGGCGGAACCGGCGGCATCGGCGGGGCCGGCTGGGACAACACCAATGTGGGCGCTGCCGGCGGTACCGGCGGCAACAGCGGTACCGGCGGCGACGGCGGAAACGGCGGCATGGGCGGGGCCGGCGGGCAGGGTTCGGCCTGGTTCGGCCAGGCGGGAGCCAACGGTTACGGCGGGGCCGGCGGTGCCGGTGGGAACGCCGGGGCACCCGGCAACGGCGGCACGGGTGGGCCCGGCAGCGCCAGCTCCGTCGCAGGTGTCGGAGGCAACGGCGGCGATCCCGGCAACGTCGGCGTCGGCGGCACGGGCGGGGCGGCCGGCGGTCCCGGCGCCGGTGCCGGTGCGACCGGCGCCATCGGAGCGATCATCCCCGGAAACGGCGGAAACGGAGGCGCCGGCGGCCAGGGCTACGACGCCTCGCTGGCAGTCGCCGGCACGCCCGGCGGCGCGGGCGGGGCCGGCGGCAACGGCGGCAGCTACGGCAGCGGCGGTACCGGCGGTGCCGGCGGCAACGCCGCCCCGGGCGGTGCCGGGGCCAATGGCGGCGCCGGCGGGGCCGGCGGCACCAGCGGGGTGATCGCCGGCGTCGGCGGTGATGGCGGCCAGGGCGGCAACGGCACCGGCAGCGGCGCCGGCGGTGACGGCGGCGCGGGTGGCGTTGGGCTCAACCAGGGGCCGGGCAACGCGGTAGCCGGCGCCGGCGGCGCCGGCGGGTCCACGGTGAACGGTCGCGGCGGCAACGGCGGGGCGGGCGGTGCGGCGACCAACAACGGGACCGGGAACGCCACCGGCGGCGCCGGAGCGGTCGGCGGCACCGGGGCCGCCGGCGGCGGCAACGGCGGAGCCGGCGGGGCGGCGACCAACAACGGCACCGGGAACGCCACCGGCGGCGCCGGCGCGGCCGGCGCCAGTGGCGGGCCGACCGGCACCGGGGGCAACGGCGGCGCCGGCGGTGCCGCGACCATCAACAATGCCGTCTCGACCGGTACCGCCAGCGCGGGTGCCGGTGGTGCGGGCGGTAGCGGCACCACCGGCGGAAACGGCGGCGCCGGCGGTGCGGCGACTACCAGCGGCTTGGGCAACCTCACCGCGGGCAAAGGCGGCGCTGGCGGCACCGCCAGCACAGGGGGCGGTGGAATCGGCGGCCGCGGCGGCAACGCGACCATCAACAACAGCGCCTCGACGGTGACCGCGGTGGGCGGTATGGGCGGCGCGGCCGGGGCCGGCGTCAACAACGTCGGCTTGGTGGGCGCCGGTGGGGCCGGCGGTGACGCACAGACCACCAGCGCTACCGCCGGGGCGACCGGCGGCGCCGGCGGGGCCGGCGGCGACGGCAGCACCGGCCAAGCCGGGGTCGGCGGGCGCGGCGGCAACGCGACCATCACCAACACCGCGTCCGCGGGCACCGCCACCGGGGGCAAGGGCGGGGTCGGTGGCGTCGGCGCGGCCGGTGGCGGCACCGGCGGCGGCGGCGGCGACGCGGCCAACAACGGAATAGGGAACGCGATCGGCGGCGCGGGGGCGGACGGCACCAACACCGCCACCGGCACCGGCGGGGCCGGTGGCACCGGCGGCGGTGCGCGTCTTAACGGTGCGGGCTCCTCGGGCACCGCCACCGCCGGCAACGGCGGCAACGGCGGTTCCGGTACCTCCGGCGGCAGAGGGGGAACTGGCGGTTCTGCGTCCGTCGACATCGGGGGATCCGGAAACGCGTTCGGTGGCAACGGCGGCGCCGGCGGCACCGGCACCACGCTCGGCGGAGAAGGCGGGAGCGGCGGGTCCGTGACGATGGTCGGCAGCGGGACGGGAGTGGCCGGCGCCGGCGGAAACGGTGGCGGTGGCGGCACCACGGGCACCGGCAATATCGGTGGCCAAGGCGGCGTCGCGCAAGTCTTTGGTGCGTCCTCGACGGTATCCATCACGGGCGGCAACGGTGGGCGCGGCGGCGACGGCGCGGTCGCCGGGCGCGGCGGTGATGGTGGTTTGGCGCAGACGTCTGGGACCGGAAGCGCAACCGGCGGCAGCGGCGGTGCGGGCGGCAACAGCACCGGCAAGGCCGCCGCGGGCGGAGCCGGCGGATTCGGCGGAGGATCGAACATCGGCAACGGCGCCGCTACCGGTACCTCCGTCGGCGGTCATGGCGGGGCCGGCGGTGACGGTGACATCGGGGGGAACGGCGGTGGCGCCGGTGGCGCGTCCAACCAAGGCACCGGAAGTTCCACCGGCGGTGTGGGCGGGGCGGGCGGCACCGGCAGCGCCGGCGCGGGCGGGAACGGCGGGTCGGGCGGCAACGCCATCATCGGAAACAGCGGGGCCACGACTAGTGCCACCGCCGGTGCCGGCGGGGCCGGCGGTCACGGCGCCACCACCGGCGGGGGCGGCGGCGCGGGCGGCGCGGCGTCGACGAACGGAACCGGAAGCGCCACCGGCGGAGCCGGCGGCTCGGGCGGCGACGGCGGCACCGGCAACGGAGGCAACGGCGGGGGCGGCGGGACCGCGAGCATCACCAACAGCGCCTCGACAGCCACCGCGACCGCCGGCAACGCGGGTGCCGGAGGTGCCGGTGTGGCGGGCGGGGATGGCGGTATCGGCGGCGGAGCGACGACCACCGGCAAGGGCTCCGCGACCGCGGGCAATGGCGGAGCCGGTGGCGCCGGCACCACCGGCATCGGTGGGGGCGGCGGATCAGGCGGCCTCGCGAGTGTCACCAATGCCGCCGCGACGGGCACCGCCGCCGGCGGCAATGGGGGCGCCGGTGGTGACGGGACTACCGGCGGGGCAGGAGGATTCGGCGGGGGTGCCGCGATGGCCCTTGGGGGTTCCGGGAACGCGATCGGCGGCGCCGGCGGCAACGGTGGGAAGGGTCCCGGGGGCGGTGGAAACGGGGCAAGCGGAGGTGGCGCCACCGTAGGTTCATTCAGCTCCCCCGGAAGCGGGAAGGCGATCGGCGGTAACGGTGGAGCTGGCGGAAGTGGCGGAACCACCGGCGCCGGTGGTTCCGGTGGCAACGGCGGCCAGGTGACCGTTCTCGGCACGGCCTCAACGGGCAGCGCTACCAGCGGCAGCGGCGGCGCCGGTGGGGATGGCGTCACTGGCGGCAACGGCGGCGCCGGCGGCTTTGCGTCGAATGAGGGAACGGGATCCGTCACCAGCGGCGCCGGCGGGTCCGGCGGGGACGGCACCACCGGTAACGGCGGTAACGGCGGCAACGGCGGCGTCGTGAACACCCCCGGAACGGGAGCGGCCACCGGCGGGGTGGGCGGCGTCGCCGGCCACGGTACCGCCGGCGGGAACGGCGGCTCAGGCGGTGCCGGCGGCGCAGTGTCCATCAACAACATCGCCGCTACGGCGGCGGCCCACGGTGGCGACGGCGGGGCCGGCGGTGCCGGCGCCGTCGGCGGCAACGGTGGGGGCGGCGGTGCTGCGGGTCACACCGGAACCGGGAACGTCGTCGGCGGCGACGGCGGGCTCGGCGGTGGCGGCAGCACCGGCAAGGGCGGTGCCGGCGGTGCCGGCGGCGGCGGGAGCATCAGCAACACCGCCTCTTCGGGTACCGCCACCGGCGGGGACGGCGGGGACGGCGGCGCCGGCGCCACCGGCGGTGACGGCGGAAACGCTGGTACGGCGCTTACCAGCGGACTTGGCGGCGTCACGCCCGGCACCGGCGGCAAAGGTGGCAATGGCCTCACCGGCGGCGGAGGCGCCGGTGGGCGCGGCGGCAATGCGCAAGTCAGCAACAGCGCCTCGACGGTGGCCCCAGTCGGCGGCGCCGGCGGAGCGGGCGGCGATGGCGTCGACAACTCCCTGGTGGCGCAGGGCCGCGGTGGGGCCGGCGGCAACGCACAGACCAACAGCGCCACGGCTAACGCCGTCGGTGGCACCGGCGGAGTCGGCGGGGACGCCACCACCGGCACCGGCGGACGCGGCGGTAGCGGCGGTAATGCGATCCAGTCCGGGACTGGGACCGGGAACGCCACCGGTGGCGCGGCGGGTGCTGGTGGCACCG
The DNA here is from genome assembly GCF_059812565.1 of Mycobacterium sp. NGS49. Classification (NCBI taxonomy): domain Bacteria; kingdom Bacillati; phylum Actinomycetota; class Actinomycetes; order Mycobacteriales; family Mycobacteriaceae; genus Mycobacterium; species Mycobacterium sp. NGS49. Next base: position 42,276 of record NZ_JCALCX010000004.1, read on the forward strand.
GCGGGACCACCGGCGTGGGCGGGTCCGGCGGGCTCGGCGGCACCGCGACCATCAGCGACACCGCCTCTGCGGGTAGCGCCACCGGCGGCAGCGGCGGGGCCGGCGCAGTCGGCGCCGCTGGTGGGGGCTTTGGCGGCAGCGGCGGTAGCGCGTTCAGTAGCGGCACCGGGAACGTGACCGGCGGCAACGGAGCGGCCGGAGCCAGCGGTGGCCTCACCGGCACCGGCGGAAACGGGGGCTTGGGCGGCGCCGCGACCATCTTCAACAGCGCGTCTACGGGTACCGCCACCGGCGGCAACGGCGGGGTTGGCGCTACCGGCACCACCGGCGGCGCGGGCGGAAATGGCGGCCTAGCCCAGATCAGCGGCGGGGGCGCCGCGACCGCAATCGGAGGCGACGGTGGGATTGGCGGCGACGGCGGCACCGGCGGGCTAGGCGGAAGCGGTGGTGCGGCGAGCACCAATGGAATCGGCAATGTCACCGGCGGAACCGGAGCCGCAGGGGGCGCCGGCACCACCGGCAGCGGCGGGACGGGCGGCAATGGCGGCGCCGCAACCATCTCAAATATCTCGTCGACAGCGACCGCCACTGCGGGTGCCGGCGGGTCAGGCGGCGACGGCGCTATCGGTGGGACGGGCGCTGGTGGCGGCGCAGCCTCCACCAGCGGGACGGGGGCTGCCAACGGTGGCAACGGCGGCGGTGGCGGCGACAGCTCGGCGACGAACGTCCAGGGCGGGTTCGGCGGAGGCGGCGGCAACGCCCACTCTGCCGTCTTGGCCAACGCCACGCCCGGCGTAGGTGGCAAAGGCGGAACGGGTGGTCCCCCTGCTGGTCTGCCGGGCGATGACGGGGCCGACGGAATCGCGTCCTAAAGCGTCCTCAGAAGTAGAAGCCGGCGTACGGAGCCTCGGGCACCGCGAACAGTCGGTCGGCGGCGGCGAGCGCGGCGGCGTCCTCTGCCTGGACCATGCCGGCGACTGCGAGGGTCTGCCAGGTTGCCCCGCCGAGCAGCACGGTACCGAGTCCTTCGATGCCGACGTGCAGCTCGGGCCGCTGGTCGGTCGGCGCGGCTCCGTCGGCGCTGATGATGAAGGTGGCCGAATTATCCCGCAGCAGTGGGTCGGTGACCGAAACGACGATGGTCTTGTCGCCGGCGTAACTCCGTGCGGCCAGCGCCCGGCGCACGTCGATGACGCGCAGCCAGGTCTCGTCGTGTACTGCGGTGACCTTCGCCGCGCGCCGGTCCACCAGCAGCAGGGGCATCGGATCGTCGACCGGCAACATCCAAAACATCACGCGGTCAACGAGATCCAGGCCGAACAGGAAACGGAGCAATCCGAGGTACGCATCGGCGGTGGGTGCGAAGAAGTCTTCGACGACGATGGTGCGTTGGTCACTGATGAACCATTTCTCGGTGTCGATCGGACGATATCGGGCGAACCCGGACTCTGCCCCGGGCATTCCGTGTACGGCGACATAGTCTGGGCCGGGCGAGGATTCGCTGCGCAGCCGGCGTGCCTGCCACCACACCGCCGGGCGGTCGATGGTGCCGGGACGAGCGGGTCGATGCTCGGAGTAGATGCGGGACAGGGTGTCCCACGCGTCGGCCGCCTCGAGTAGCCGCACCGGGCCGCCGGCCGCGACGTCCGGGCGCAGCGCCGCACGTGCGGTCTGGACTTCGACGGTCTGCGTCGAACTCGCCACGCCGTAGCCGTAGCGACCGTAGATCGTCGCCTCTGATGCGCGCAGTGTCGCGACCACCTCACCGCGGGCGGCGAAGTCGCGCAGTTGATGGTGAACCAGGCCGGTGGCCAGACCCCGGCGGGTGAAGGACGGCAGTACCCCGACGTGCGTCACCGCGGCGTGGCTGACCGTCGTACCGCCCGGAAGCGTCAGCCGGCTGGTTACCGCATCGGCGGTGCCGATCAAGTGGTCGCCGACGTAGGCACCGAGGGTGCGGCCCGGCTCGAGCAGTGTGGTGATCTGCCCGGGTTGCATGTTCGACAGGGGCGGGATTCCGATCATGGCAGTGCGAAAGACCCTCGCAGCAGCCAGGAGTTCGTCCTCGTGCTCGAGGACGCGGATGTCGCAGCTCATCTGGCCATCATCCCTGTTGGCCGTGCCGCGGTTTGACAGGTCCAGCGTTGCAAGACGGCGAGCCCATGCAGATCGGTCGGCCCAAGCGCAGACCGGCGCTACATCGCCGCTGCGGCACGACCGGACCGGCTCCGTCAGCCCCGGGGACTGATGTGCTCGTGCACACACCGGATGAACGCCTGGGTGGCAGCCGATTGGAGCTGAGTCTGCGGCGCCACCAGGTGAACCTCCCGACGTAGATCCGCACCGCGCACGGGTAATAGCACCAGCGTTGGATTCGTCTGGGCTCGGCTGTGCGCCACCGACTCGGGCAGTAACGCCACACCGAGGTTCTGGCAGACGAAGTGGATCACCTCGTCGACGCGGGTGACTTCGAATGCGACATGACGCCGCACCGCGGCGAACCCGCGGTCGGTCTCACGCCGCAGCCCGTAGCCCGGCGGGAAGTCGATGAAGGGAAGCTGTGCCAGTAAGTCCAGCGTGACCGAGGGTTTTGCGGCGAGTTGATGGGTCACCGGCAGTACTGCAACGAGCGACTCAGCGAACAGATGCTGACACGCCAGGTCGGCGGACCGGATGGTGTTGGATCCCACGATCGCCACATCGAGTTTGCGTTCGCGGGTGGCTTGAACCAGCGAGTCGCTGCCACCACTGCGCAGTGTGACGGTGACGTCGGGGTAGCAGGCATGGAAGGTAGCCATGAGCGCGGCGACGTCCAGCCTTTCCGACGGGATTTCCATCATCCCAACGGCGAGCCGGCCGCTCACCGTGCCGCGTAACGCCTGGGCGTCGATGGCAAGCTGATCCACCCCGGCGATGATCTGGTGCATCAGCGGTGTCAGCGCCTCTCCGGCCGGCGTCAGGGAGACAGAGCGGGTGGTGCGATTGAAGATTCGCACGCCCAGCTCGTCTTCGAGCTTGCGCACCTGTTGGCTCAGCGCGGATTGCACGACAAACAGTCCATCGGCGGCTCGGGTGAAGCTGCGGGTTTCGGCCACGGCGAGGACGTAACGCAGCTGCTGCACGTTCACGATTAATCATTATTGATGATTGATGACATCAGATCTATGCGCTGGACGGCTAAGTGCAGTGGCCGGACAATTGACGTCGTGTCTGTCGTCGTGCGCCCGACCGGTAAGTTCAGGGCCAGCGACTGCTCGTCGGTCGAAGTGCGCGACCGCATCACCGCAGAGTTGGCAACGCTGCCGTTTCTGGGGACCTTGACCTGTCAAACCAAGCAGGTCACCGCCGGAGCGATCGAAGAACTCATCTTCACCTACACCGTCGGGCAATCCGGTATCGCCGACAGCGGCTGGTTGAAACTGTGCTTCCGCTACTACTCCGACTGGGATCTGCAGACCTCCGATGCCGCCGGACGCGATTACGCGACCGCGTCCGTGGCTAGTCGGTCGCTGCTGGGCGGTGCATCCGAAGAAGGGACGGCTCGCCGACTGGCCACTCGCTACGACGTGAAAGGCGGTGAGCGGCCCTTCCAAAAGTCACTGCTGGTGCACGTGGTCGACGGCTATCTGCGGCCCGGAGACGTCGTGGAGATCCGATTCGGGGACCGGCGATTCGGCGGACCAGGGACCCGCGCGCAGACCTTCATCGAAGATGAGTTCGAGGTGCACCTGTTCGTCGATCCGCTCGGCACCTCCCGAATGGCCCACGCCGCGGTTACCAAAGTGGCCATCGTCGCCGGTCCGCCCGCGAATCTGGTGGTACACGGACCGCGCGTAGTCGGACCGAACCAGACGGTCACACACCTGCGGGCGCACCTGCAGGACCGCTGGGGCAACGTCTGCCGTGACGTCGCCGCGACGTTCCGCGCCGATGCCGACGGCGAGAACATCACCAGCGCAACGACGCCGGCGACCGGCTGGGCGCACGTCACGTTGCAGGTGCCGGCCCGACCGGGGGGCGTCGAGGTGAGCGCACACACCTGCGCCGCTACCTACGGACCCGCCACCGCCCTGATCGACGTCGTCGCGGATCTCCCTGCGCCACAAGGATATTTCGCTGATCTGCACGTCCACTCCAACGATACCGTCGGAACGCAGAGCACGGACTGGAACCTGCGCTACGGCCGGGACATCGGCGGCCTGGACATTCTTGGCTACACCGCCAATGACTTTCAGATCACCGACGGCGCATGGGCCGATGTGGTGGCGGCCTGTCGAGCCGTCGCACGGGACGGCGCGTTCGTCTGCTTCCCCGGGGTGGAGTGGTGCGGAACCGCCGGCGTGGGCGGCGATCACAATGTCGTGTTCCTCGGCGAGGACACCACCATCGCGCGGTCCCTGGAATGGCGGCAGGGAATGACGGCCAGCGCGCCGACACCGCAGACCTGGCCGATCACCGAACTGTACGCGGCTTACGAGAAAGAGCCCGACTCTTACCTTTTGATCCCTCATGTCGGAGGCCGCCGCGCCATCCTGGACTGGCACCACCCCGAACTGGAGCGCCTCGTAGAGGTCCACTCGACCTGGGGCAGCAGCCCATGGTTCCTCGAAGATGCACTGGCCCGCGGACTCAAAGTCGGTGCGAGCGCCGCCAGCGACGAGCACCGTGGCCGCCCGGGCGGCGGTGCGCCCGGAGCCAACATCTTCGGGGGGTTCGGTGGTCTGACCGGCGTGCTCGCCGGCAGTCTCACCGCCGAACATGTCGGTCATGCTCTGCGTGCTCGCCGCACCTGGGCGACCACCGGCAGCCGCTCGGTCGCACTGCTACGCAGTGGCAGTAACTGGATGGGAGACGAGATCCTCACCGCCGCAGATGAATTCAACATTGAGTACGCTTTGTATGGCAGTGCGGGCTGGGAAGAGATGGTTCTCTACGACACGCGCGGTCCACTGTTGCGCCGAGATCTGCAAGTCGAGGCGGGCCTGTCGGAGTCGCTGGTGCGAATTCGCTGGGGCGGTGCGCGGCACCGAGACCGCTACCGCTGGGCTAGCTGGGCAGGGCGCCTGAGCGTCGCCGGCGCCCGCATCAATTCCGTGACGTCTTGGGCGGCAACCCATCCCGAGCAGCTCATCGAGGCTGACGGTTCGGGCGTCAGCTGGCGTACCACGACCTACGGCTCCGACATCGGCTTCGTGTTGAGCCTGAGTGACCTGGCGCAGGCGCGGCTGGCGATAGAGACAACGGTGCTCGAAGACGACCATCGATCGACCATGGCCGTGACCGGCTCGGAACTGATCGCGCAGTCGTTCCATGAGCAGCTTGCCGGCGGACTGAACCTGCGGATCCGCGCCGAACGCATCGCCGAGTCGCGGGCTCTACCCTGCGTGCTTACCGGCAGCGTGATGCTGCAATTACCACGTGAGCGCAGCGCGGTGTATCTGCGAGCCAGGCAATCCGACGGACATCAGGTCTGGACCAGCCCGCTCTTCTTCGCTCGACCACAGGAGAAGTGATGGATCAACCCGCGCTCACCAGGCGCCGACACGTGGACTTCGGTCGCGTCACCCGCGCGGCCTGTCCACCGGCATCCGGCGGCCAACGTATCGTGCCGTCGCGAGCGGCCCTGTCTCTGACCTTTTTCGGGAGAACCGATGCATATTCCCAAGATTGCTCATGCCGCAGCGGTATCTGCAATCACCCTGGCCGCTGTGCTTGCCGCGTGTAGTGGCAACGCCCCAACGTCGAACTCGTCAGGGGTCACGCTGCGGCTGGGTTACCTGACCCGAATTACCCACGCCTCCGCCTTGATCGGCATCGACAACGGAGCGTTTGCCAGGAACCTGGGAGCCCAGGTCAAATTTCAGCCGCAGGCATTCAGCCAGGGCACCGCGGAGACCACGGCATTGCTCTCCGGTCAACTTGATGCGGCGTTCGTCGGCCCCAATCCGGCATTCAACGCCTGGCAGCGGTCCAATGGCACCGCGATCAAGATCATTTCGGGTTCGGCGACCGGCGGCACTTCGATGGTGGTCAAGCCCGGCATCAACTCCGCGGAGGACCTGCGCGGAAAGACGATCGCCGATCCCGCTCTCGGGGGTGCGCAGGATGTCAGTGTTCGGGACTGGCTGCGCAAGAACGGGTTGAAAACGAATCCCCAGGGCGGTGGCGATGTCACCATCAAGCCGACGACCCCCGAGTCAGGCATCGTCCAGCAGTTCATCAGCAATCAGATCGCGGGCGCCATCGTTTCCGCGCCCTACGATGTGCAGCTGGTCAAGGCAGGGGGCACCCGGCTGTGGTCAGACTCGAATACCATCACCATCCTGGTGGTCCGACAGGAATTTCTGGCTGCTCACCCAGACGTGGTTGCCGGTCTGGTTCGAGGTCAGATCCAGGCCAATGACACCATCCACAAGGATCCCGAGGGTGCCGCACGGTCCGCCAATGCCACGTTGATCAAAGCACTGGGCGCCGGACTCGCATCCGACGTGCTCACCGCGTCATTCCAGGAAACCACTTTCACCAATGACCCCGGCGTGCAGTCACTCAACGATCAAGTGCGGAAGGCGGTTTCGGTAGGTCTGCTGCAGCCGCTCAATCTTGACGGCATCTTCGAACTCAGCCTTCTGAACCGTGAACTCGCGGCCGTCGGCCAGCCGCCGGTGGCGGCGTGACGACGGCCGCGCGACAAGGTGTTCCCTTGACGAACTTCGCCTCGGCCGAGCCGTTCCAGCGCGGCAATTCGCCGGCAATTCGCCTTGACCGGGTCGCGAAGCGTTACGGGAAGGGCCGGGCGCTCGTCGAGGCTTTGGGTCCACTGTCATTGACGGTCGACCGTGGCGAATTCGTCTGTGTGGTGGGCGTCTCCGGGTGTGGCAAGAGCACGCTGCTGTCGCTGATCGCCAAGCTCGACAAGCCGACGTCCGGTCTGGTGGAGACCGGTGACCACCGCATCGCCATGATGTTTCAGGAGCCGGCATTGTTCCCCTGGCTGAGTGCCGCAGGCAACGTCGAGCTGGCACTGCGGGCCAAAGCCGTTCCCCGCCGCCAACGACGCGCACGGGCCAGCGAATTGCTGCACACCGTGGGACTGGCCGACTTCGCCGACAAGCGGCCGCACCAGCTGTCCGGAGGCATGCAGCAGCGGGTGGCGCTGGCGCGTGCTCTAGCCCAGGAAGCGGACGTCCTGCTGATGGACGAACCGTTCGCCGCCCTGGATGCGTTGACGCGCGACCGACTGCAGGGAGAACTGGAACGGATCGTTGTGAACCGCAGCCTCACCGTCGTCTTCGTCACCCACAATGTGCGGGAGGCGGTACGCCTGGCGGACCGTGTGGTGTTGCTGAGCGCACGGCCCGCCGACGTCGTCGAGGAGTTCACCGTCGCGATACCCCGGCCGCGCGACATCAACACCGCGGAGGTCGCGGAATTGGCTGCTCACATCACCGAGCAACTCAATCGGAGCGCACGTGTCGACGAAATCTGATCTGCACAGCGCTGGTGCAGCGCACCGCATCGCCGCCACCCTTTGGCCCAAGATGGTCGGCATCGGCACCGTTGTGGCCCTCTGGCAGCTGGTCGTGTTGAGCGGGTGGAAACCGTCCTACGTGCTGCCCGGCCCGGCCGCAGTCGGCGAAAACCTGTGGCGCCAGATGCAGGGGGCGCTCCTGTGGGACGCTGTGGGAACGACGATGGGCCGCGCGATGACCGGTTTTGCGCTGGCCGCGGCGATCGGTTCGTTGATCGGCGCGCTCATCGCGCGGAACCCGTTGGCGAGGGCCGCTTTCGGACCGTTGATCACCGGCCTGCAGACCATGCCGGCGATCGCATGGTTTCCGTTCGCGATCATCTTCCTCGGCCTCGACAACTCGGCGATCCTCTTCGTCATTGTGATTGGTGCTGTACCCGCCGTGGCCCTCGGGGTCATCTCGGGCGTCGACCACACCTCGCCGCTGCTGCTGCGTGCCGCGGCGACGATGCAGCTACGGTCGGTCGCTTTGTATCGCTTTGTGATCCTTCCCGCTGCGCTACCGATGGTCGTCGCCGGCCTCAAACAGGGATGGGCCTTCGCCTGGCGCAGCCTGATGGCCGGCGAACTCGTGGTGCTGGTCGCCAACACCTCATCGATCGGAGTGCTGTTGGAGAACGCCCAGAACCTCAGTGACATGCCTTCGGCGATCTCGATCATGATCGTCATCCTGGCCATCGGCATCGTCGTCGACGCCTTATTCAGCATGCTGGACCGTGCGGTCCGCCGGCGGTGGGGTCTGCTGAACGACCGCGATGCATAGCAGCCGGCCCTTTCGGTTGTGGGCCTTCGGCGATGCTCATGTGGGTACCGATAAGCAGTACGGCCGAGAGAGCCTGGCGGAAGCCATCGTTCACAGCGAATGCGGAGGACAGCATGGCGGGCCGGCGTTCGAGTGGGATCTCGCCGTCGACGTCGGAGACATGTCGGGGGCCCATCACAGCCTGCCTGACGACGCCGAAGGACAAGAAGTGCGAAGGCAGTTCGGCGCCCTGCGCCGCCACCGTCGCGAGGACGTGTACAGCGTGTGCGGCAACCACGACCGCAGCGGCCTCGACGAGAATGAGGCCTGGTGGTGGCGTAAGTGGATCGATCCGCTCGGTGAGCACACCGAGAGCTCCGGGGTGGACCCGCGAGCTCGGCGCTACGCGGTCACCGGTACCTGGGAGCGCTATTCGTTCCAGGTGGGAAACCTGCTGTTCCTGATGATGAGCGACCGCAATGAGCCGACCCAACAGGTGGGACGTGGCACCTTGGGCGGCAACCCCGGCGGAGTGGTCAGCGGTGAGACGTTTCGGTGGTGGAAGCGCATGGTCGCCGCGCACCCGGACCACAACATCATCTCCGTGCATCACTACGTACTGAAGGACACCACCGTCGCCTCCGGGGAATGGGAAGGTGTCCGCAAGGGAGCCGACGGGCAGTGGCACGAGCACTACCACCGTCCCTTCGCCCAAGGCACGCCCCAGGGTGCGTCGTTCCTCTACTGGGTGGACAGCCGGCCGGACTCGGCTCAGTTCGAGTCGTTCCTGGCCGAGCAGCCGGGCCGGGTTGCCATGTGGCTGGCCGGCCATACCCACACCCATCCCGACGACCGGCACGGGGCGAAGACTCACATCGAAAGACGCTGGGGAACATGGTTTCTCAACGTTGCGTCACTGAGCCGGCATCACATGCCGCTGACCACCTTACCGGTCAGCAGGCTGCTGACCTTCACGCCCGGCAGCACCGAAGTACGCGTGCAGTGCTACCTGCACACCGACCAGCACGCCGCCCAGGGCTGGTATCGCCCGGCCGAACGCATGATCACTCTGCCCCGACCGTTCCACTGGCCGGCCTGATATCGAAGTGCGCCGGGTCCGGTGCCGCCAGCATGGTTGTCAAGGTCCCGCGGTCCCACGGCCACAGATCGATCGCGTTGCCTTCGGTGAAGTACCACGAGTTGCAGCCGGTGTTCCACACGGTCGGCGTCATCGCTTCTGCCACGGCGGCATTGAACTCGTCGGTCGCTTCCTCGGTCACTTCGACGGACGACGCCGCACCGTCGCGCAACATCTCCAGAAAACGCGCGATGTAGTGGGATGTTCGCTCGGCTGAGTACTGCAGCGAGATGGATCCAGTGGGGGAGTTGGGGCCGAGCACGGTGAACAGGTTGGGAAATCCGGGAATTGCGGTCATCCGGTAGGCCCGCGGTCCGCCCGCCCACGCCTTGTCGATGGTCAAGCCGTCACGCCCGGTGATCTCTATGGGCCGCATGTAGTTGTGCGCCAGGAATCCGGTGGCCAGTACGATCACATCGGCGGGCCGGTCTCGGCCGTCGGCCGTTCGGATCCCGGTCGGGGTCACCGCCGTGACCCGGTCGGTCACCAGCTCCGCATTGTCGGATTGTATTGAGCGGTAGTAAGTCCCGGAGACCACCTGACGTTTGCACAGCGGCTGGTAGTCCGGCGTCAACTTCTCCCGCAGCTCTTCGTCGCGCACCTGCAGGCGCAGGCACAGCCGGGCATACCTGTGTACCATGCGCCGCCGCCACGACGGACGGGTGGTGACGTCGGCGAGAATTCCAGATGCCCACAGCAGTGTCCGATACAGCCGTTCGTGACCGCCGGGGAACCGTCGCAGTGCGGCACCGACAAAAGCGCTCTGGCGCAACGACATCGGCGCCCACAGAATCCACTGCGGCGAGCGGACGTAGTGGGAGATCGAGGCGGCGCCCGGCTGCAGCGCGGAGACGATCTGCACGCCGGTGGAACCGGTTCCGATCACCGCGATGTGCCTGCCGTCGGTTTCGACGGCGTCGTCCCAGCGCGCGGTGTGCAGCACCGGGCCGGGGTATTGGTCGAGGCCCGGGATGTCCGGGACCGCGGGATGATGCAGCACCCCGGTGGCGCAGACGACCACGTCGGCCTCGATCTCGCCGCCGGCGCGTGTCACCAGCGTCCAGCCGGCACGGTCTTCATTCCACTGTGCGGCAACGACTTCGGTGTTCAACTGAATCCGGTCGCCCAATCCGAGTGAGTTCACGACATCGCGGTGGTAGCGCTGTATGTCGGCTCCCTCGGCCCAGATGTGCGACCAGTCCGGCTTTGGCGCCCAGCCGAACTGGTAGAGCTGCGAGGGCACGTCGCAGCGCAGACCCGGGTACCGATTCCAGTGCCACACGCCGCCGACATCGGAAGCCTTCTCCAACACCGTGACGTCGGAGAAGCCGCGCTCGGTGAAGACCTGCAGTGCGGTGATACCGGCCATACCCGCGCCGATGATCACCACTCGTGGCTCCCTCGTCATGCGTCAAACTCGCTGTGGGCCAGCGCGTGCCGCACGGTGTCGGGTGCTGTGGTCATCGCCGCCTCGAATGCGTCCCGCCGGCGGGCACGGTTCATGAAGTTGGGGCCGAGGCCGGCCAGGTCGGTGACCGTCGGCACGATCGGGACCACACGCTGCCCCCTGGCCCGCGCGGCGGCGATCTCGGCCCACAGTCCCGTTGACATAGGGCGTCGCAGTAATCGGTCTTCGAGCACGCCGCCGATCCCGGGCACCCGCACACCGGGTGCCGACGCCATGGGCGCGATGACGTAGATGACGGTGGCGTCCGCCGGGCCGACGAGATCCACCGAGGCCGTCGAGGCCGCGCCGCCGTCGACATAGGTGTGCGGGCCCACGCCCACCGGCGGCATCCACCCGGGAATGGCCCATGATGCCCGAAGCGCTTCTCCTACAGTGGCTTCGGGCGATCCAGGTGCGCCGAAGGCCACTCGGTGACCACGCCGGACGTCGTAGGCCACCAGCCGGGTGTCTGGGTGGTTCAGCCACCCCGTGGGCGACTGGAACCCATCGGCCAGACGTTGCAGCCACGCGGCATCGCCCCGGCCGGTCGGCGCGATACCGGTCAGCCCGGCCAGACCAGATCGGGATCGCAGCAACGCCGGATTGAGCAGTCGCGGCCGCGGCAGCGGCGGAAGGCCGGACGGTGTGTCGCGGATGTGGCGGCACAGCCTGTCATCGGTTGCCTGCCCGCGGTGCATGGCGACCAGGTCGGCGATCGAGGCGCCGCCGCCGAGCATGGTGACGATCTCCGCGCCCGCCGACGTGCCCTGCAGGACGTCAGCCGCGCCTGGTTCACTTCCGGTCTGCTCGGCCAGCGCATGCAGAGCCGCGACGATCCACGCGCCCCCGATCGTGCCGCCGCAGCCGATCACCAGAGCCGTTTTCGAGGCCTTCTTTGTCACGGGTCTCCTCGGGGCCGGGCTGACCTATGCCCGTGCCGGCGACCTGCGTTCGATGATCGTCAGCGCCCGCTCGGCCCAGCGGATGTTCTCTTCTTCGAAAGATATGCCACGTAGCAGTGTCAGGTAAGGGCCGACCCGTTCGGCCTGAGCTACGAACTCCTCCTCGGTGCGGCCGGCCAGTAGCCGGGCCCGCAACCGCTCGTAGCGTTCGAGCTTGGCCTGCGCCCACTGCAGGCGTTCGGCGATGGAGTCCCGGACGGCGCGGGTGTCACCGGCATCTGCGGCGGCGACCTTGATCATCAGGTCGTCACGCATCATCGACGGCTTGGGCGCCTTGCCGGTGAGCTGCTGGATCGCTTCGCGTCCCGCGTCGGTCAGCGAGAACATGCGCTTGTTGGGCCGGCGTTCCTGGTGGACGATGCGCGCCTGGATCAGGCCCTGCTCGGCCAGCCGGTCGAGTTCGCGGTACAGCTGCTGCGGCGTGGCCATCCAGAAGTTCGCGACCGAGGCGTCGAACTCCTTGGCCAGGTCGTAGCCCGAGTACTCGCGTTCGAGAAGTGCGGTCAGGACGGCGTCACGCAGCGACATCCGCCGATAGTACAACGATGCACCTATTCAACAAAGTGATTATTTGCCTATGGACATATGGTGAGACAGGATCTAGCGTCGATCGGGTCTACTCAACAAATTGACTATTGCGAGGTTCCTTGTGAGTACTCAGCACCCCTTCCGTAAAGCCGTCGAGGCGCACGACGTGGAAGCCGTCGAGGCGATGCTGGCCGACGACGTGGTGTTCACCAGTCCGGTGGTGTTCAAGCCGTACGTCGGTAAGCCGATGACCAAGGCATTGCTGCGCGGAGTGTTGCGGGTGTTCGAGGACTTCCGGTACGTCCGCGAGATTCACGACGAGAACGGCCGCGACCACGGGTTCGTGTTCGAGACGATGGTGGGCGGCAAGAAGATCACAGGCTGCGACTTCCTGCACTTCAACGAGGACGGTCTGATCGACGACTTCATGGTGATGGTGCGGCCGTTGTCCGGTGCCATGGCCCTGCAAGAGGCGATGGGCGCGCAGTTCGACCGGATCCGCGACGAGGCGCTCGAGTTCGCTTCCGCACCAGGCCCAGTGCAGGGCGGCTGACCATGCGGATCGGACTGGCGATCAACTATGCCGGCGGCTTCAAGGAAGTGGCCGCCGAGGTGGCCGACCTGGAACGCGCCGGGCTCGACATCGTCTTTGTGCCCGAGGCGTATTCGTACGACGCGGTGAGCGCGTTGGGGTATCTGGCGGCCAGCACCGAGCGCGTGCAGCTGGCGTCGGGCATCCTGCAGCTCTACACCCGGACCCCCACCCTGACGGCGATGACCGCGGCCGGGCTCGACTATGTCTCCGACGGCCGGTTCACGCTCGGGCTGGGAGCTTCCGGCCCGCAGGTGATCGAGGGTTTCCACGGGGTGCCCTACGACGCACCGATCGGGCGCACCCGCGAGGTCATCGAGATCTGCCGTCAGGTGTGGCGCCGCGAGACGCTGAAATATGACGGGCAGTACTACACGATCCCGTTGCCCGCCGAGCGGGGGACCGGACTGGGCAAGCCACTCAAGCTCATCAATCACCCTGTCCGGGAACGGATCCCAATCCTGATCGCCGCGCTGGGCCCCAAGAACGTCGAGCTGGCCGCCGAGCTGGCCGAGGGCTGGCAGCCGATTTTCTATCTCCCGGAGAAGGCGCAGGATGTCTGGGGTGCATCGCTCGCGGCAGGCAAGGCCAAGCGTGACCCCGCGCTGGGCGAGCTCGAGGTGTACGCCGGCCCGACGCTGGCGATCGGCGAGAACGTCGAGCCGCTGCGCGAATTCGTCAAGCCGCACCTGGCGCTCTACATCGGCGGCATGGGGGCCAAGGGCAAGAACTTCTACCACACGCTGGCCACCAAGTACGGCTACGGGCCGCAGGCCGACCGCATCCAGGAGTTGTACCTCTCTGGCGACAAGGACGGCGCCGCCAAGGTGGTGCCCGACGAACTGGTGCGCGACGTCAACCTGATCGGCACCAGAGAATTCGTCAAGGAACGGGTGGCGGCCTTCCGTGCGGCGGGAGTCACCACCCTGAACGTGGCGCCGATAGCCGCGACGCAGGCCGAGCGGGTCAAGCTCATCGAACAGCTGCGGGAGTTGACTCTCTGACCGTTCCGCCGCGAGATTGCTGCGACGGCCGTGCTCTCTCACCGAGCCACGACCGTGGCCGCAATCTCGCGGCTTCGCCGTGCGCATCGCGCGTGCGGGGGCGCCCTACTAGTGTTCGGGGGTATGGCTCCCAAGAACCGCGTATCGCGACTTTTCCTGGAATGGCCCGTAGTCCGGCAGCTGCGATCCGGGGACGCCTTCGGTCGCGGTCCCGCGGTGACCTCCAAGCACACCCGCGCCATCACGCCGCGCACGGCGACGGCCGACCGGATGGTGCAGAGCGTCTGCCCGTATTGCGCGGTCGGCTGCGGTCAGAAGGTCTACGTGAAGGATGAGAAGGTCGTGCAGATCGAGGGCGACCCCGACTCGCCCATCTCCCGGGGCCGGCTGTGTCCCAAAGGTTCGGCCAGCGAGCAACTCGTCAATTCCCCGGGCCGGCAGGTCAGAGTGCTCTACCGCGCGCCCCACGCGACCGATTGGGAGCCGCTGGAGCTGGACAGGGCCATCGACATGGTCGCCGACCGGTTCGTCGAAGCCCGTCGCCACGCCTGGCAGGACATCGACAAGAAGGGCCACCCGCTGCGGCGCACCATGAAGATCGCCGCACTGGGCGGCGCGACGCTGGACAACGAAGAGAACTACGTCATCAAGAAGCTCTTCACCGCCGCGGGCGCCATTCAGATCGAGAACCAGGCGCGTATTTGACACTCCGCCACGGTTCCCGGTCTGGGAACCTCGTTCGGGCGCGGCGGCGCCACCCAGTCACTGCAAGACATGGCCAATGCGGACTGCATCGTCATCCAGGGCTCGAACATGGCCGAGTGTCACCCGGTCGGCTTTCAGTGGGTGGAAGAGGCTAAAGCCCGCGGCGCGAAGGTGATTCACGTCGACCCACGATTCACCCGAACCTCCGCGGTGTCGGACAAGCACATCCCGATTCGGGCCGGATCCGACGTCGTGTTGCTGGGCGCATTGATCAATTACGTGATCGGCCAAGACCTCTGGTTCAAGGAGTACGTGCTCGCCTACACCAACGCTGCCACCCTGATCAATGAGGATTACCGCGACAGCGAGGATCTGGGTGGCCTGTTCTCCGGTTTCGACCCCGAAACGGGACAATACGACCTCTCCACTTGGGCGTACGCCGGCCAGGAAGAGGACGAGGCCGACTTGGAACACGGGGCCAGCGCAGCGGCGCGTGCCGCCGGTGATATGCACGGCAGCGGCGGCCCGCCGTTGCCGCATGCCCGCGTCCAGCGTGACGAGACGCTGCAGCATCCACGGTCGGTATTCCAGATCGTCAAGCGGCACTTCGCGCGCTACACCCCCGAGATGGTGCGCGACGTCTGCGGCATCAGCATCGCGGACTTCGACTATCTGGCCCGGGCAATCACCGAGAACTCCGGCCGCGAGCGCACCACCTGCTTTGCGTACGCCGTGGGCTGGACCCAGCACACCCTTGGTGCGCAATTCATCCGCACCGCAACCATTTTGCAACTACTGCTGGGCAATGTCGGGCGCCCCGGCAGCGGCATCATGGCGCTGCGGGGGCACGCCACCATCCAGGGCTCCACCGACATCCCGACGCTGTTCAACCTGCTGCCCGGCTACCTGGCGATGCCCAAAGCGGGCGTCCACGACACCTTCCGGGAGTACATAGAGGCGGTCGGCCCGAAGAATCAGAAGGGCTTCTGGGCCAACGCCGACGCCTACCTGATCAGCCTGCTCAAGGCGTGGTGGGGCGACGCCGCGCGCGAAGACAACGACTGGGCCTTCGACTACCTGCCGCGGCTGTCCGGTCCGCACGGCACGTACCAGACGGTCATGTCGATGCTCGAAGACGAGGTCGACGGGTATTTCCTGCTCGGCCAGAACCCGGCCGTCGGATCCGCACACGGCCGGATGCAGCGGATGGGCATGTCGCACCTGAAGTGGCTGGTAGTGCGCGACTTGAACATGATCGAGTCGGCCACCTTCTGGAAGGACGGACCCGAGATCGCCTCCGGTGAGCTCAAGACCGAAGACATCGAAACCGAGGTGTTCTTCTTCCCCGCCGCTACGCACGTCGAGAAGGCCGGCTCCTTCACCCAGACCCAACGTCTCGTGCAGTGGCGGCACCAGGCCGTGCAGCCACCCGGTGACTGCCAGAGTGAACTGCAGTTCTTCATCGAGTTGGGCAAGCGCATCAGGCAACGGCTGGCCGGATCGACCGACGAGCGCGACCGCCCGCTGCTGGACCTGACCTGGGACTACCCCACCGACGAGCACGGCGAACCCGACCCGACGGCGGTGTTGGCCGAGATCAGCGGCTGCTATTTGACCGGCTCGAAGGCGGGTCAGCCGGTGGCGGGTTACACGGAGCTGGCTGCGGACGGTTCGACGGCCTGCGGCTGCTGGATCTATTCGGGTGTGTACGCCGACGGCGTCAACCAGGCCGCCCGCCGGGTACCGCAAGGCGGCCCGAGCCCGAGCCAGTCGGAGTGGGGCTGGGCGTGGCCCGCCGACCGCCGCATCCTCTACAACCGGGCCTCGGCCGACCCGGACGGCAAACCGTGGAGCGAGCGCAAGCGCTACATCTGGTGGGACGCCGAGGCGGGTCGGTGGCTTGGACATGATGTGCCGGACTTCCCGGTCAACCGCGACCCGCACGCGCGCCCGGATCCCGACGTCGGGGGGCCGGACGCGTTGGCGGGCGACGACCCGTTCATCATGCAGGCCGACGGCAAGGCCTGGCTGTTCGCGCCCAAGGGTCTGGTCGACGGCCCGCTGCCCACCCACTACGAACCGCAGGAGTCGCCGGTGGCCAATGCGCTATATCCGCAGCAGCAGAACCCGTCGCGAATCGTGTTCCCGCGCAAGGACAATCTGTGGGCGCCCAGTGCCGGCGAACCCGGCAGCGACGTGTACCCGTACGTGTTCACCACCTATCGGCTCACCGAACATCACACCGCGGGCGGGATGAGCCGGTGGCTGCCCTACCTGGCCGAGTTGCAGCCGGAGATGTTCTGCGAGGTGTCTCCGGAGCTGGCCGCCGAACGCGGTCTGCAGCCCTACGGCTGGGCGACGATCGTCTCGCCGCGGGCGGCGATCGAGGCCAAGGTACTGGTCACCGAGCGGATGCGGCCGCTGGTCATCGGCGGTCACACCATCCATCAGATCGGGCTGCCGTACCACTGGGGTGTGGGCAGCGACGCCGTGGTGAGCGGCGATGCGGCCAACGACCTGCTCGGAGTGGTGTTGGACCCGAACGTGCAGATTCAGGAGTCCAAGGCCGGGTCCTGTGACATCCGCCCGGGCCGCCGGCCGCAGGGCGAAGCGCTGCTGCGCCTCATCGAGGAGTACCAGTCGCGTGCTGGGGTAACCGTCGAGACGGACAATGTTCGAATAACGACGGACGTCCGTGTGACCGATCCGCACCGGGAGGGCTGATGGCGCAGCTGGTCGAATCGACCGATCCCACCAAGGGGTGGCCGAATCCCAAGCCGCGTAAGGGATTTTTCACCGACACCTCCATCTGCATCGGCTGCAAGGCATGTGAGGTCGCCTGCAAGGAGTGGAACCGCAACCCGCGCGACGGCGACCTGGAAATTCTCGGCTCGTCCTACGACAACACCGGCCATCTTGGCGCCAGCACCTGGCGGCATGTCGCGTTCATCGAGCAAGGCCGCGATCGCATCAAGGAGGCGCGCGAATCCGGGCGTGCGCTGGTCAACCTGGGCATGCCCGCGCTGCCCGAACCGGCGGATACCACCCCACCTGACACGCCGGAGTTCCGTTGGCTGATGGCCTCGGACGTCTGCAAACACTGCACGCACGCCGGCTGCCTCGACGTCTGCCCCACGGGAGCGTTGTTCCGCACCGAGTTCGGCACCGTCGTCGTGCAAGACGACGTCTGCAACGGGTGTGGCACCTGCGTGGCCGGGTGTCCGTTCGGCGTCGTCGAACGCCGCAGCGACGGCACCTACGCCACCCCGGCGAAACGCACGGCGCGGCCGGAGCACGAGTTCGTCACCGGCGTGGCGCAGAAGTGCACGCTGTGCTACGACCGGCTTCTCGAGGACCAGACACCGGCCTGTGCCCAGACCTGCCCGACCACGTCGATCAAGTTCGGCAATCACGACGATCTGCTCGCGCAGGCCCGCGCTCGCGTCGCCGCCCTGCATGCCCAGGGCCTTACCGAGGCGCGCCTGTACGGCGCAAACGAGAACGACGGTGTCGGCGGCACCGGTTCGCTGTTCCTACTGCTCGACGAGCCCGAGGTTTACGGGTTGCCGCCCGACCCCAGGGTGCCGACCGCCGATTTGATGCAGATGTTCAAACGGGCCGGGGTGGCCGCAGCGGGGATGTTCGCCGCAGGTGCCGTGGCTTTCTGGCGAGCCCGATGAGTACTTCCGAGTACGACAGCCTCCGGCCGCCGGAGCCGTCGGGCCGGAGACGCCGGCGGCGCGGTGATGGCAAGCAGCGCCGGCGCGACGAGTCGCTGATGGTGCCGGAGGCAGAGTTCTCCTCGTACTACGGGCGTCCGGTGGTCAAGCCGGCGCCCTGGGGGCACGAGGTCGGCGCATACCTGTTTCTGGGTGGCGTCGCCGGCGGGTCCGGCCTGTTGGCCGCCGGCGCGCAGCTGACCGGTCGGAACGTGTTGCGCCGCAACACCAGACTGGCCGCGCTGGGCGCGGTCATGCTGGGGGCGGTCGCCCTGGTCAAGGACCTGGGCCGGCCGGAGCGCTTCGTCAACATGCTGCGCACCTTCAAGCTGACCTCGCCAATGAGCGTCGGGTCGTGGATCCTCAGCTTCTTCAGCGCGGGCATCGGCGTCGCCGCGGCATCCGAGCTCGACCGCCTGACCGGCGAGCGGCTGCCGCTGGGTCCGCTGCGGCCGGTGCTGCGCGCGGTGGAGGGACCGGCGGGCCTGGAGGCCGCGCTCTTCGCACCGCCGCTGGCGGTGTACACCGCGGTCTTGTTGTCCGACACCGCGACCCCGACATGGAACGCCGCGTACAAAGACCTGCCGTTCGTCTTCGTCAGCTCGGCCAGCCTGGCCGCGTCGGGACTGGCGATGATCACCACCCCGGTCGCCGAAGCCGGACCGGCCCGCCGGCTGGCCGTCATCGGTGCGGTCAGTGACCTGATCTCGGCCAGGTTCACCGAATACCGGATGGACCCGGTGACCAGAGAACCGCTACACGAAGGCACGCCCGGCAGGTTGCTGCAGTGGAGCGAGATACTCGCCGCCGCAGGCGGTCTGGGCGCCTTGCTCGGTGGCGGCCACCGCGGCGTGGCCGCCTTGTCCGGCGCGACCCTGCTGACCGCCTCGGCAATGCTGCGGTTCGGCTTCTTCGAGGCGGGCAAGGAATCGGCACGGGATCCCCGCTACACCATCGAGCCCCAGAAGCGCAGACTGGCGGCGCGCCGGGCGGCCGGGATCACCGACGACTCGATCACGACCGCTGGTTGAAGCGGGTCAGCGAATTTCGATGCCCTGGCCCGCGACCGTGTGCCCGATGACCGGGTAACCGGGTAGTTCGCCGACGACCAGCAGCCCGCCGGAGGTCTGCGCGTCGGCCAGCAGCAGCAGGTCGTCTTCGGTGACGCCGGTGGCGGTGTCGAGGTGGGGCCGGACCCAGTCGAGATTGCGGCGGGTGCCGCCCGAGACGAACCCGTCTTGCAGCGCCAGGCGTGCCGACTCGATCACCGGCACCGCGGCGCGGTCGATGACAGCGCCGACGCCGGAGGCCCGGCACATCTTGTGCAGGTGTCCCAGCAGCCCGAAGCCGGTGACGTCGGTGGCCGCTCTGGCACCGGCTTGCAGTGCCGCCGTCGCGGCATCGCGGTTGAGCCGGGTCATGACGTCGATGGCTTCTTGGCACACCTCGCCGGTCTGCTTGTGCCGGTTGTTGAGTAGGCCGACGCCGAGCGGTTTGGTGAGGGTGAGCGGCAGACCTGGTTGGGCGGCGTCGTTGCGAAGCAACCGCGCGGGGTCGGCCACTCCGGTGACGGCCATGCCGTATTTGGGTTCCGGGTCGTCGATGGAGTGTCCCCCGATGACGGGGCACCCTGCTTCCGACGCCACCGCAAGGCCGCCGCGCAGCACCTCCGTCATCAGCTCCAGCGGCAGCACCTCACGCGGCCAGCCGACCAGGTTGATCGCGACCACCGGCCGCCCGCCCATCGCGTAGATGTCGGACAGCGCGTTGGCGGCGGCGATGCGTCCCCAGTCGTAGGCGTCGTCCACCACCGGGGTGAAGAAGTCCGCCGTCGACAGCACCGCGAGGTCGCCGACCAGCACCGCGGCGGCGTCGTCGCCGTCGTCCAGGCCCACCAGCACGTTCTCGCCCGACTGGCCGGTCAATCCCCGCACTGCCTCTTCGAGCTCGCCCGGCGGTATCTTGCAGGCACAGCCCCCGCCGTGCGCGTAGCCGGTGAGTCGGGTCATCGCCTGAGCGTACGAGGCGGCACTGGCCGTGGCTGTAGACAGCTCAAGAGAACGGCCGGACCGAACATGTGAATCGCCTTGGATTCAGCCATGAAAAGTGCCTGTTCCCACCGTCGCAGTCGCCGAATTCGCCTTTCCCGCAGAGAAATTCATGCTCCGGCATCTTTGCATCGTTATTCGACACGCGTAGTGTCTCCGGTCTGACCGCATCGAAGCGGCGATGCCGGTCCTACCGCAACGATGGGAGTTCGGATGTCGCCTTCCCTGTTCGCTGTTCCCGAGGCGTTGGCTGCAGCGGCGGAGGACCTGAGCGCCATCCGGTGGACGCTCGCGCAGGCGAATTCGGCGGCGGCGGGTTCCACGACACAGGTGCTTGCGGCCGCGCAGGACGAGGTGTCGGCAGCGATCGCGCAGCTGTTCGGCACTCACGCCCGTGAGTACCAGGCGCTGAATGCGCGGGTGGCGACATTCCACGAGCAGTTCGTGCAGGCATTGAGCTCAGGTGCGCGGTTGTATGGTGCGACCGAAGCCGCTAGCGTGTCGCCGCTGCAGACACTCGAGCGAGACATCTTGGCCGTGATCAACGCACCTTCCAACACGTTGTTGGGACGTCCGCTGATCGGCGACGGAACCAACGGGGCGCCCGGGACGGGGCAGGCCGGCGGCGCCGGCGGGATCTTGTGGGGTCGCGGCGGCAATGGTGGTTCTGGCGTGGCCGGAACGGCCGCCAATCCGGGCGGTGGAATGGGTGGCGCCGGCGGGGCCGCCGGGCTGTTCGGGCGCGGCGGGGCTGGCGGCGCGGGGGGCACGGCATACGCCGGGAGCGGCGCGAGCGGCGGCACCGGCGGAGCCGGCGGCGCGGGCGGTCTGTTAGCCGGCAACGGCGGCGTGGGCGGCGCCGGTGGGGTCGGCTCGACCGGGGTCGGCTATGGCGTGGCCGGCGGCAACGGAGGTGCCGGCGGGGTAGGCGGTGCGAGCCGTGCGCTGCTGGGCTGGGCGGCCGGTCACGGTGGCGCCGGCGGTGCCGGAGGAGCCGGTGACGCGGGCGCTGCCGGCACCCCCGGTGGTGGTGCGGTGGTCGGGGCCGGTGAGTCCGGATTTGCCGGCGGCGCGGGTGGTAACGGAGGGGCAGGCGGCACCGGTTTGGGCCTGTTCAGTTCGGCCGGTACGGGGGGCGTCGGCGGCAACGGCGGCCTCGGCGGTGACGGCGGGGCGGGTGGCACCGGTGTGAGTTTTGCGGCCGATGGCGGCCACGGAGGCAACGCCGGAAACGGCGGTAACGCCGGACTGGGCGGTGCCGGTGGGGCCGGCGGGTTCATGGGAGCCAACGGTGCCGCCGGCGGTGCGGGCGTGGGCGGCAACGGCGGTGTCGGCGGCGCCGGCGGAGCCGGCGATTCGGGTTCCGGCCCCGGCGGCAACGGGTTCGACGGTGGTGCTGGTGGCGCCGGCGGCAAGGGTGGCGGCGCACCCGGCGGCAGCAACGGCAGTGGTGGTGCCGGGGGTGCCGGGGGTGCGGGGGGCGCGGGCTATCACGCGGCCGGGGATCCGTTGGCGGTCTCGGGTGCGGCCGGCGGTAGTGGTGGGGCCGGTGGTGACGGCGGGAGTGGCGGCGCGGCGGGGACCGGGGGAGTGGCGGGCAGCGGCGCGGTGGGTGCCGGTGGTGACGGCGGGGCCGGCGGCGAGGCGGGCAGTGGCGCCGCGGGTGCGGTCGGCAGTGGTGACGACGGCGGCGCCGGTGGCAGCGGCGGCAAGGGCGGGGCCGGCGGGGACGCTGGTGGCGCGGGTGGGGTCCGCGGCAGCGGCGGGGCCGGGGGTGCCGGTGGGCATGGCGGTCAGGGCGGTTCCAGCGCGACCAACGCCGGGCGCGGGGGTGCCGGCGGCGACGGCGGTGACGGCGGCACCACCGGAGCGGTCGGTGCAGGTGGGGTGCTCGGCGTCGCGGGTGACGGCGGCAGCGGCGGCGACGGCGGCGCCGGTCTTTCCGGCGGCACTACCGGAGTCGGCGGCAACGGCGGAAACGGCGGTCAAGGGGCGTCCGGCACCACCACCGCCGGCGGCCTGGGCGGTCTCGGCGGCAGGGGCGGCAACGGCCTTGGTGCCGGAACCGGCGGCGCGGGAGGCAAGGGTGGGGCTGGTGCCAGCGGATTCGCCGGCGGCACCGGCGGCATTGGCGGCTCGGGCGGCGACGGACTCGGCAGCGTCGGCGGCAAGGGCGGCGCAGGCGGCCAGGGCGGCCAGGCCGGTTCGGGCGGCACCGCCGGCACCGGCGGCCTCGGCGGCGCCGGCGGTACCGGTGACGCCGGCTTCAATGGTGGGGCCGGTGGCACCGGCGGGGTCGGCGCCGTCGGCAACGGCGCTGCCGGGGGGACCGGCGGCGAAGGCGGTCAGGGCGGCGTCAGCGGTGGTGGCGGCGCCACCGCCGGTGCTGGCGGTGCTGGCGGTGCTGGCGGTCAGGGCGGTACGGGCTTCGCCGGCGGCAAGGGCGGTGCCGGCGGTCAGGGCGGACAAGCCGGCGTCGGCGACAGCGGCGGTCAGGGCGGCGCCGGCGGCCAGGGTGGCGCGGCCGGCAATGGTGGCGCCGCCGGCACTGGCGGTTCCGGCGGTGACGGCAGCGCGGGGAACGGCGCCGGTACTCGCGGCGGCAATGGTGGGGCCGGCGGCCGCGGCGGCAACGGCAACAACAGTGCCGGCGGTCAGGGCGGCACGGGCGGCCTCGGCGGTACTGCCGGCACCGGAGGTATCGCGGGCACTGGCGGCGTCGGCGGTCAGGGCGGCACCGGAGGCACCGGCTTCAACGGCGGCACCGGGGGCACCGGCGGCCAAGGAGCCGACGCGAACCTCAGCGCGGCCGGCGCCGGCGGCAACGGCGGATTGGGTGGCACGGCCGGCAAGGGCGGTACTGCCGGCACCGGTGGCACCGGTGGTCAGGGCGGCAATGGGGACAGCAGCAACGCCGGCGGTACCGGTGGGGTCGGGGGCAACGGCGGCACCGCCAACTTCGGCAATGGCGGCAATGGTGGGGCCGGCGGCCAAGGCGGCACGGCCGCGGTGGTCGGCAACGGCGGCAACGGCGGCAACGGTGGCAGCGGCAGCGCCGGCTCCAACGGCACCAACGGCATCAGTGGAAGCGTGAACGGCACGACCGCCGGCGCGGGCGGAGCTGGCGGCAACGGTGGCAACGGCGGCGCAGGTGGAACGACATCGGGCAACGGTGGTACGGGCGGCATCGGCGGTGCCGGCGCCAACGGCGGCGTCGGCGGCAACGGCTTCAGCTTCACCAATACCGGCACCGGCGCCAGCGGCGGCAACGGCGGCAACGGCGGTGACGGCGGCGCGGGCGGTGCCGGCGGGCAAGGCGGAGCGGGCACGGGCACCGGAAACGGCGGTGCCGGCGGCAAGGGCGGGGCGGGCGGCGCCAATGGCAACGGCGGCAACGCCGGTGCCGGCGACAGCAGCGCCGGCGGCACGGGCGGCAACGCCGGCATCGCCGGCAACGGTGGCTCCGGCCTCACTCCGACGGCCGGCGTTGGCGGTGCCGGCGGGCAGGGCGGAGCGGCGCTGGGGTCGGGCAACGGCGGTGGCGGCGGCGCCGGTGGCAACGGCGGCAGCTCCGACGGCATCATCAGCCGCGGCGGCACCGGCGCCCAAGGCGGCACCGGAGTGACCGCCGGCACCAGCAGCGCCGGCGGCAACGCGGCTTCGGGCGGTGCCGGCGGGGCCGGCGGACATGGCGGCGCCGCGGTTTCCGGCACCGGCGGCGCCGGCGGCACCGGTGGCCTCGGCGGCAACGGGGGCTTCGGCGGCAAGGGCGGCGCCGGCGGCGTCAGCACCGGCATCGGCTCGGTCAGCGGCACCGGCGGCAACGGCGGCAACGGCGGCAACGCGGGAGCCGGCGGGGCGGGCGGTAACGGTGGCAGCTCTGTCTCCGGCACGGGTGGCCAAGGCGGCGCCGGCGGCAACGGCGGCTCCAACAATCCCGTCGGGACCGCGACCGGTGGCGCCGGCGGAGCAGGCGGTAACAACTCGACTGCCGGCGGCACCGCCGGAAATGGCGGCAACGGCGGACAGAATGGCACTGGTGGCACCGGCGGCAACGGCGGTACCGGGGGCTCGGGTGGGGTCGCCGGCAACGGCGGGCAGGGTGGCACCGGCGGCAAGTTTGGCGGCGGCAACGGCGGCGGATCCAGCACCGTCGGCAACGGCGGTGTCGGCGGTACCGCCACCGGCAGTGGCGGTACGGGCGGCAACGGCGGCAACGGCTCTGCCGGCGGCAACGCGGGCAACGGCGGGACCGGCGGCGCCGCCGGCAACGGCAATGTCGGTCAGGCAGGTGGTAAGGGCGCGAGCGGTGTTGCCGGAACCCTCGGCTTGCCGCCTGTCGGCGGTACGGGCGGCGCGGGCGGCAAGGGCGGCATCTACGGCAACGGCGGCGGTGCCGGCGGCGCCGGCGGATTGGCCTGAGCTGCCGATCGGGTAGCACACGGCATGCCGTACGCGGTCTCCGGGCGGCGCAGGTACGTTTGCCCATGGAGGCGTTTGGGTTCCTGGTGGTCCCCCCGGTCTTCAAAACCGGTGAGATCGAGCATCTCGGTCTGGCGGGTTCGATTCCCGTCCGCCTCCGCGCATGCCAACCAGCAAGCCGAGAGGTCACGTGACTCAGCTCGACCCACGCCGATTGATTCCGCGCACGGATCAGTTGCTGGCCCTGCCGGCCGTGCGGTCGCAGCGAATTAGACTGGGCGACAAGGCTGTCCGCGAGGTGGTGCGCGACATCCAGGAGCGGGCACGCCGCGGCGAACTGGCGCCCGAGCAGGTGTCCCACGTCGTCGAGACGGCCTTGGCAAGCCAGCCGACCACCGCGTTGCGGCCGGTGCTCAACGGCACCGGCGTCGTCGTCCACACCAACCTGGGCCGCGCACCGCTGGCCGCGGGTGCGGTCGAAGCACTGATAGCGGCCAGTGGCTACGTCGATGTCGAACTCGACCTCGCCACCGGCACCCGATCCAAGCGCGGCGTCACCGTCCGTGAGGCGCTGCTGAACGCCTGTGCCGCAGCCGAGGACGCGCTGGTGGTCAACAACGGTGCCGCCGCACTGGTGCTGGCGACCACCGCGCTGTCCGCCGGTGCCGAGGTGGTGGTGAGCCGCGGCGAGCTGATCGAGATCGGCGCGGGGTTCCGGCTGCCCGATCTGATCGCCTCGACCGGCGCCCTACTGCGCGAGGTCGGCACCACCAACCGCACGCATCTCAACGACTACGCGGCGGCGATCGGTCCGGAGACCGGCTGTGTGCTCAAGGTGCACCAGAGCAACTTCCGGATGGACGGGTTCACCGCCGCCGCGTCGCTCGCCGAACTGCACACGTTGACCGCAGCCAAGCACATCCCGCTGATCGCCGACCTGGGCAGCGGACTGCTGGCTCCGGATCCGCTGCTGCCCGACGAGCCCGATGCCGCCACCGCGCTGGCGCAGGGCGCCGACGTGGTCACCGGGAGCGGAGACAAACTTCTCGGCGGTCCCCAGGCCGGCCTCGTGCTCGGCCGCGCCGATCTGGTAGCCACGCTGGCGCGGCACCCGCTGGCCCGGGCGGTCCGCGCCGACAAGCTGACCCTGGCCGCGCTCGAGGCGACGGTGCGCGCCGGCGCATCACCGGTCACCGAAGCCCTGCACGCCGATCCCGGCCGGTTGCGGGTCCGCACCGAACGGTTGGCCAAGGCGGTCGGCGCGATGGTCGTCGCCCATGACGGCCGCGTCGGCGGCGGGGGCGCCCCCGGCGTGCCACTCCCGGGCTGGGCGGTCCGCTTGCCGGAGTGGGCCGCCGCACCGCTGCGGACGGGGGCACCGGCTGTGCTGCCCCGGGTGCACGACGGCGCCTGCCTGCTCGACCTGCGCTGCATTGCCGAGGATGACGACGACCGCCTGCTGGCCGCGGTGCGCACGGCGCTGGGTGTGGAACCCTGAGCACACACGTCGTGGCCACCGCGGGCCACGTGGACCATGGCAAGAGCACGCTGATCCACGCGCTCACCGGCATGGAGCCCGACCGCTGGGAGGAGGAGCGTCGCCGTGGCCTGACCATCGACCTCGGCTTCGCCTGGACCACGTTGGCCTCGGGGCGTCAGGTCGCCTTTGTGGATGTACCCGGCCACCAGCGTTTCCTGGGCAATACGCTGGCCGGCCTGGGTCCCACTCCGGTGGTCTGCTTCGTCGTGGCCGCCGACGAGGGCTGGCAGGCGCAGTCCGATGACCATCGCGATGCCGTTGCGGCACTGGGCATTCGGCACGGCCTCATTGTGATCAGCCGCGCCGACCGGGCTCCCGGGCGCGGGGCCGAGGTGCTTGCGCAGGCGCGTACCGAGTTGGCCGGCACCGGGTTGCGCGCCGCGCCCGGCGTCATCGTGTCGGCTGTCGCGGGCAGCGGTCTCACCGAGTTGCGCGCCGCCCTGGACGACGTGCTCGCGCAGGTGCCGGCGCCGGTGACCAGCTCCCGACTGCGGCTGTGGGTGGACCGCTCCTTCACCATCACCGGTGCCGGCACGGTGGTGACCGGAACGTTGCCGGCCGGCATGCTGTCGGTCGGCGACCGACTGGACCTGGTGGGCGCGTCGCGCACCCGAACGGTGACCATCCGCGGTCTGCAGAGTTGCGGACAGCCCTACCCCGCGCTTCAACCGGTGGCGCGGGTGGCGTTGAACCTTCGCGGCGTTCCCCGCGACGCCGTCCGCCGCGGCGACGCGCTGATCACCCCCGGCGCCTGGCCGAGTACCCGACTGATCGACGTGCGTCGCACCTCCGGCGGTCCGTGGAGCGAGGCACCGACGCAGCTGGTCGCGCATGTCGGGACGGCGGCCGTGCCGGTACGGCTGCGACCGTTCGATCAGGAGCATGGCCGGCTCGCCCTCGATCGGCCACTGCCGTTGGTGCTCGGCGATCGGCTGGTGCTGCGCGACCCGGGCAGCGCGCGCGTGCTGGGCGGTGCCGAGGTGCTCGATGCCGATCCTCCCGCCCTGCGCCGACGCGGTGACAGCGCCCGCCGGGCGGCGGCCTTGGCGCGGTCGGAGGCCGGCGGTGACCTCGCGGCGGAAGTGGCGCGCCGGGGCGCCGTGCGCGAAAGTCACCTGCGCCGTCTTGGGCTGCTGCCACACGCGGTGCCGGCCCAGGTGCGGGTGTGTGACGGTTGGTGGGTGCACGGCCCGACACACGAGGGGTGGCAACGACGGCTGCGTGCCGCCGTCGAAGAGCTGTATGCGCGAGATCCGTTGGCCGAGGGCCTATCCCGGGGTGCCGCAGCGGACCTGCTGGCGCTGCCTGACGACATGCTGCTGGATTCCGTTGCCGGTGCTGCCGGACTCGAGCAGCGCGGCGGCCACATCCGGCTACCAGGCGCGCAGAACGCACTCGGGCATGCCGAAGCATCGGTGCATGAGTTGGAAATCCGTTTGCAGGCAGAACCGTTCCGGGCGCCGGAGGTCTACGAACTGCAGGCGCTGAAACTCGGCACCCGCGAACTGGCCGCCGCCCAACGCGCCGAGCGCCTGTTGCGACTGCGGGACGGCGTGGTGCTGCTTCCGAATGCGCCCGCGCTGGCGATGCGCACGTTGGCCACGCTCGATCAGCCATTCACGACAAGCCAAGCGCGCCAGGCACTCAACACCACCAGGCGGGTCGCAGTTCCGCTGCTCGAATACCTCGATGCGCGCGGTTGGACCCGTCGTGTCGATGCCGGCCACCGCGAAGTCGTGCGCTGACCGACTATCCTGCACGAATGGCGCCTGAAGCGCGTTCAGCGGCCGCGGTGCCGGTCACGAGTCGGCGCCGGCGTGTCCCGCCGCGCAGCACGGCGTATCCGAAAAGCCTTGCCCGCCAGCGGCGCGTGCTCGGTAGAGCCACCCGTATCGGCGCCTTTGTCAGCGGCTTTTACACATTGGTTTCGCTTCTCGTCGGGACTGGCGGGATGTCGATCGGGCTGCTCAGCGCCGTCAGTACCGTCGTCTACCTTGGGATTCCGCTGCTGTATCGGTACGGGGAACTCGTCGCACCAATGGCTTTCATCACGGCGGCATACGTCCTGATCACCGTTCTTTGCCTGCGGGTCGGTACCGGATCGGGAATCCAGTTCTACTACCTGGTGGGTGCGTCGATCATCGTGTTGGTCATTGGCATCGACCACATCGCACTGGCGTCGCTGATGGCGGCAGTCGGCGCGGTATTGACAGTCGTGCTGCAGCTCACGGTGCCCGAAACAATGAACGGGCAACCTGATTGGGCGTATACATTCGGCTATATCGTGTCGGTGGCGTCGTCGTGGCTGATGGTGATCGCGATCGTATGGTCCGCGCTACGCGATATCACCCGCGCCGAAAGGGTGATCGAAGCGGAATACCAGCGATCCGAGGCGTTGCTCGCCAACATCCTGCCGGCCAAGGTCGCTGAGCGGTTGAAGTACTCGGAGCGAAGCGTGATCGCCGACAGATATGACGACGCCTCGGTGCTGTTCGCCGATATCGCAGGATTCACGAGCCGAGCAAGTGACACCGCACCCACCGACCTGGTCCGATTTCTGGATCAGCTCTTTACCCAACTGGATGCCCTTGTTGACCGGCACGGGCTGGAGAAGATCAAGACGAGCGGCGATTCGTACATGGTCGTCAGCGGGGTACCGGAACCTCGCCAGGACCACCTCGAGGCGCTGGCGCAGCTCGCGCTGGATATGTCCCACGCGGTGACCGGTCTGAAAGATCCCCGCGGGCGGGCGGTTCCGCTGCGAATCGGTTTGGCGGTCGGGCCCGTGGTGGCCGGTGTGGTCGGGGCGCGCAAGTTCTTCTACGACGTGTGGGGCGATGCGGTGAACGTCGCGGCACGGATGGAGACCACTGACGTCGAGGGCCGGATTCAGGTGCCCCAGGAGGTGTACGACCGGCTCAAGGATGACTTCGTCTTCGAGGAGCGCGGTGACATCGAGGTCAAGGGGAAAGGCGTGATGCACACCTGGTATCTGGTCGGTAGAGCTGTGCCGGCGGGTTAGATCCCTGCCGCGTCCGCGATTTCGCGTGCCTTCTGTACCCGGGCGTCGATCCAGGCGACGACGGGAGTTCCGGCCGATGCCTTGTTCTGGGGTTCGTCCATCGCCCGGCGCATCACGCCCTCGGCGATGATCGCCAGCTTCCACAGGCCGAGTACGTGCCAGTAGTGCAGCGCGGCCGGATCGCGACCCGTCTCATCCAGGTACAGCCGGGTCATCTCGGCGCGGTCCGGGAACCCCTCCAACGTCGACGGCGCGTAGTCACCGCTGAGCGCTTCACCGGGCTCGGCCCAGTAGGTGAGCAGGCTGCCCATATCGGCCAGCGGATCGCCCAGCGTGGACAACTCCCAATCCAGCGTCGCCACGATTTCACCGGTCTCCGGTGAGGTGATCAGGTTGCGCAGGTGAAAGTCGCCGTGCACCAAGCTGACTTCGCGCTGTTCGGGCGCCGCGGCAGCCAGCCGGCGGGTGAGGTCGTCGAGTTCGGGCAGTTCGCGGGTCTTCGAGAGCTCCCATTGCCCCGCCCAGCGTTTGAGCTGTCGCTGCGCATATGGCTTGTGGCTGGCCAGGTCCGCCAGCCCGACCTCGTCGAGGTCGACCGCGTGGATCTTGGCCAGGGTGCGCGGCAGGTCTAAGGCAATCCGATGCCGTTGCTGCGGCGTCAGCGCTTCGGCGACTCCCATGGTGTCGACCACCAACCCGTCGACGAACTCCATCAGCACCAGCGGCACGTCGGAGAACTGCGAATCGGTTGTGGTGGAAAGGATTCCAGGCACCGGAACTGGCGTGTCGGCCAGCGCGGCGATGATGCGCGCTTCCCGCAGCACGTCATGCGCCGAGGCCA
This sequence comes from Mycobacterium sp. NGS49, assembly GCF_059812565.1. Taxonomy (NCBI): domain Bacteria; kingdom Bacillati; phylum Actinomycetota; class Actinomycetes; order Mycobacteriales; family Mycobacteriaceae; genus Mycobacterium; species Mycobacterium sp. NGS49. The sequence continues at coordinate 72,514 of NZ_JCALCX010000004.1, forward strand.
GCAGGTGGCCCAGAGGTGGGCGGCGCAACACCCAGGCGCGGCCCGCGGCGTCGCTGACCCGGTACGTCAGATTCGACTGCCCGAGCCCGATTCGCTGAAACTGCAAGGGCGACTCGAACTCGATGCCAAGCTCGGTGAGCCAGCGTGCCACCGCATCGGGTTCGAGGCCTACCACCGTCACTTCGGTGCCCGGTACTTACGTAGCTCCTGACTGGCGATAGACCGCTTGTGCACCTCGTCGGGACCGTCGGCGAGCCGCAAGGTGCGCAGGTGCGCCCACGCCATGGCCAATGGGAAGTCGTCGGTGACGCCGCCGCCGCCGTGCACCTGGATGGCGCGGTCGATGATCTTCAGAGCGATGTTCGGCGCGGCGACCTTGATGGCCGCGATCTCGGTTCTCGCCTCCTTGTTGCCGACCGTGTCCATCAGGTACGCGGCCTTCATGGTGAGGAGCCGGATCATCTCGATGTCGATCCGGGACTCGGCGATCCAGTCGCGGATGTTGGCGTTGGCGCTGATGGGTTTGCCGAAGGCGATACGGGACTCGGCGCGTCTGCACAGCAGCTCCAGGGCCCGCTCAGCCATGCCGATGGCGCGCATGCAGTGGTGGATGCGGCCCGGGCCCAGCCGGGCCTGGCTGATCGCGAAGCCTTCGCCTTCGCCCTTGAGCACGTCCTTCGACGGCACCCGCACGTCCACGAAGTCGATTTCCGCGTGGCCCTCGCGGTCCTGGTAGCCGAAGACCGACAGGTTGCGCCGAACCGCGATGCCCGGGGCGTCGATCGGCACCACCATCATCGACTGCTGGCGGTGCGGCGCGGCGGTCGGGTCGGTCTTGCCCATCACGATCAGCACCTTGCAGTTGCGGTGCATCCCGTTGGAGGCGAACCACTTCCGGCCGTTCAGGACATAGTCGTCACCGTCGCGGACCATGGACATCTCGACGTTGGTGGCGTCGGAGCTGGCGACCGCCGGCTCGGTCATCGCGAACGCCGACCGGATCTTGCCGTCCAGGAGTGGCTTGAGGTAACGCTCCTTGTGCTCCTCGGTGCCGAACAGTGTCAGCACCTCCATGTTTCCGGTGTCCGGGGCACTGCAGTTGCACGCCTCCGAAGCGATATGACTGCGGCCCATGACCTCGGCCAGCGGTGCGTACTCGAGATTGGTCAGCCCAGGCCCCCACTCGGGGTGCGGGTGAAACAGGTTCCACAATCCGCGTTTTCGTGCCTCGGCCTTGAGGTCTTCCAAGATCGGCGGGTGGAAGTGCGGGTCGCCCGCCTCGCGCATCTGTTCGTCGTAGACGGCTTCGGACGGGTAGATATGCGAATCCATGAACTCGAGCAGGTCCGACTGGTACTGCTGGGCGCGCTCGGAGAGATCAAACAAGGACATACTCAGTGGTCTACACCACCGACGTGGTGACTCCGCCCGCGGCATCGCCAACCGGGTGCTGCCTCGAAGAACTGGTGAGCGCGAAGTACCGCCTCGAAGATGTCGACCAGGCCTACCAGGACTTACGGGACGGCAAGAACATCCGCGGCGTCATCGTCCACTGACCAGATCCAGGGCGATGTCGACCAGCATGTCTTCCTGCCCGCCGATCATGCCGCGGCGGCCCGCCTCTTCCAGCAACGCGCGGGCGTCGATGCCGTAGCGGGCTGAGGCATTCTCGGCGTGCCGCAGGAAGCTCGAATACACGCCGGCGTAGCCGAGGGTCAATGTTTCGCGATCCACCCGAACAGGCCGGTCCTGCAGGGGACGGACCAGATCGTCGGCGGCGTCCTGCAGTGCGTGCAGGTCGCACCCGTGCGGCCAGCCCAGTTTGTCCGCGGCGGCGACGAACACTTCCAAAGGCGCGTTCCCCGCGCCCGCGCCCATCCCGGTCAAGGACGCATCGACCCGGACGGCCCCGTGCTCCACCGCAACGATCGAGTTGGCCACGCCCAGCGCCAGGTTGTGGTGCGCGTGGATTCCGATTTGCGTTGTGGCTGAGAGGGTTTGCCGTACCGCGTCGACGCGCTCGGTGACGTCGCGCATCGTCATCGCGCCGCCGGAATCGACCACGTAGACGCAGGTGGCCCCGTAGCTCTCCATGAGCCTCGCCTGTTCGGCCAGTGCGGCCGGGGTGCTCAGGTGGCTCATCATCAGGAATCCGGCGGTGTCCATGCCGAGTTCGCGCGCGGCGGCGATGTGCCGGGCGGACGTGTCGGCTTCGGTGCAGTGCGTGGCGACGCGTACCACGGTGGCGCCGGCGCGGTGCGCGTCTTTCAGGTTGCGCACGCTGCCGATGCCGGGCAGCACCAGCGTCGCGACCCGCGCGTGCCGCAGCACGTCGGCGACGGCCTCGATCCACTCCAGGTCGGTGTGGGCGCCGAAGCCGTAGACGCAGCTGGACCCGGCCAGTCCGTCGCCGTGGGCGACTTCGATGGAGTCGACTCCGGCGGCGTCGAGTGCGGCGGCGATCTTCGCCGCCTGCCGCAGCGTGTACTGGTGCCGGACGGCGTGCATCCCGTCGCGCAACGTGACGTCGCTGATGTAGAGCTGAGTCATGATGCTGCTCCGGCTGTTTGGCGGGCAATGTGTTCGGCGGTGGCCTGCGCGGCGGAGGTCATGATGTCGAGATTGCCGGCATAAGCGGGCAGATAGTCGCCCGCCCCGGCCACTTCGATCATGGTGGTGACCCGGGTGCCGGTGAACTTGCCCGTTTCGGGGATATAGAGCGGGTTTTCGGCGGTGAAGGTCTCGAACTGCACGCCCTGGGTGAGCCGGTAGCCGGGCACGTAGGCGTTGACGCGTGCCACCATGTCGATGATCGACGCCTCGATCGCCCCATGGTCGGCCTCCCCGTCGACCAGACAGTAGACGGTGTTGCGCATCAGGACGGGCGGATGAGCCGGGTTGAGGATCATGACGGCCTTGCCGCGTTGCGCTCCGCCGATCGATTGCAATGCGGCCGCGGTTGTTTCGATGAACTCGTCGATGTTGGCCCGCGTTCCGGGACCCGCCGACTTAGACGAGATGGCCGAGACGATCTCGGCGTAGGAGACGATGCCGTGTGCGGCCACCGCGGCGACGATCGGCACCGTGGACTGGCCGCCGCAGGTCACCATGTTCAGGTTTTGGGCGTCGAGGTGTTCGTCGATGTTGACCACCGGGACGCAGTAGGGCCCGACGGCGGCGGGAGTGAGGTCGAGCATGCGCACTCCGGTCGGCTGCAGCCGTGCCCAGTTGTCGCGGTGGGCGGCGGCCGCCGTGGCGTCGAACACCAGCCTGATATCAGCGAAGTGCGGCATGGCCAGCAGTCCGTCCACACCGTCGGCCGTGGTGGGGACGTGTAGCCGTCGGGCGCGGGCCAGTCCGTCGGAAGAACGGTCGATGCCGACCATGGCGGCGACCCGCAACGGCCCGTCGCTACGCAGAATCTTCATCATCAGGTCGGTGCCGATGTTGCCCGAGCCGATGATCGCGACCGGCCAGTCACCCTGTGCCACTGCTGGTTTCCTCATGTGAAGCTCAGCGAGACGGTGCCCAGTGTGCCGATGGCCGCGGTTGCGGTATCGCCGGATTGCACGAATGCGGCGGTGGTGAACGACCCGGACATGACGAACTGGCCGGCAGCCAGTTCGGTGTCGTACTCGGCCAGCGCATTGCCCAGCCACGCGACGGCTGCCGCGGGGTCGCCCATCACCGCAGCACCGGTGCCCCGGTCGACTTCGGTGCCGTTGAGGACGAGCGACGCGACGACCTGCGTCAGCCCGAGGTCGTCCGTGCAGGGGACCCAGTCGCCGATGGCTACCGCTCCCGAGCTCGCATTGTCCGCGACGGTATCGACCAGAGTGAGCTGCCAGTCAGCGATGCGGCTGTCGACGATCTCCAGCGCCGCAGCTACGGAGTGCGTTGCGGCATAGACGTCCGCGACCGTCAGGCCGGGGCCACGCAGCGAATCGCGCAACAGGAAGGCAATCTCGGGCTCCACCCGGGGACTGCAGAATCGCGAGGCTTCGACACTTCCCCCGGCGATCACCATGTCGTCGAGGACATAGCCGAAATCCGGTTCGTCGACACCGAGCAGCTTTTGCATCGCCTTGGAGGTCAGCCCGATCTTGCGGCCCACCAGGACGGCACCGGCGGCCAGTCGGCGCTGCAGGTTCACCTGCTGGATCTGGTAGGCGTCCGCGACGCGCAGGCCAGGGAAGGACTCTGTCGGCGGACGGATCGGGGTGCGATCGCGTGCGGCTATCCAGAGGGCGTCGGCGGTATCGGTGAGCACGAGATCTCCTTGGGCTATTGACTCCGTAGTGATCGCTACATTACCGTAGGGATCACTACAGTACAAGTGTCGACGGCGACACCCGAAGAATGAGAGTCAGAAGTGAGCGATTCGGAAGCACACCGTTCCGCGACGCAGGACTACGACGTGGCGATCGTCGGCTACGGGCCGGTCGGTGCCACGGCTGCCAACCTGTTGGGCAAGCAAGGCTTGAAAGTCGTTGTCATCGAGCGTGATCCCGACGTCTACAGTCGGGCCCGCGCCATCTCGACGGACGAGGAAGTGATGCGGATATGGCAGTCGGCGGGTCTGGCCGACCGCCTGCAGCAGGACATGCTTCCCGATCGTCCGGTGGCCTTCGTCGACGCTGACGGCGCCCCGTTCTACGAGACGACGATCACCGGACACGGCTGCGGGCATCCCCCGCAGCAGTTCATCTACCAGCCGGCGGTCGACCACGTCCTGCGCGAAGGAGTGGCCCGCTTCGACAACGTGGAGCTGATGCTCGAGCACGAATGTCTGCGGGTGCTGAACAAGGGCGACCACGTCGAGCTGATGCTGGCCGACTTGCGCTCCGACCTTTTCAAGCGGATCCGCGCCTCCTACGTGATTGCGGCTGACGGCGGATCGTCACCGACACGCGGTCAGCTGGGTGTCGGCTACTCGGGCAAGACGTACAGCGAACGATGGGTGGTCATCGACACCAAAGTCCTTCAGGAGTGGGATACCCACGACCGCTTGAGGTTTCACTGCAATCCGGCCCGCCCTACCGTCGACTGCCCGACACCGCTGGGGCATCACCGGTGGGAGTACCCGGCCACTAACGGCGACACCGACGAATATCTCGTTAGCGATGAGGCCGTCTGGAAGGTGCTCAATGAACAGGGCATCACCGACGAGCACGTCAAGGTATTGCGGGCCGTGATCTACCGCCACCATGTGCGCACAGCGGACAGGTGGCGCGTGGGCCGGGTGTTTCTGGCCGGTGACGCCGCACATGCCATGCCGCCGTGGATCGGCCAGGGCATGGCCGCCGGTGTTCGCGACGTCGCCAACCTGTGCTGGAAGCTGGCCGCGGTGCTGCACGGCCGGGCGCCCGAGGCGCTGCTGAATTCTTATGAGAGCGAACGCAAGCCACATGTCACGGAAATCACCAGGCGGGCGGTGCTGATGGGCCGCGTCATCACCGAGCGCAACGCGGTGCTCGCGGCCATGCGGAACCACCTGCTGCGGGTGATCACCAAAGTGCCGGCCATCACCCGGCAGGGCCAGAAGCTGTACTGGGTTCCCGAGGCGCACTATGCCGACGGCTTCTTCGCCGGCGGACACAAAGCCGTAGGCAGGCAGATCATCCAACCCCGAGTGGCCGACGACACCGGCGCCACCACGCGCCTCGACGACGTGCTGCAGGGCCGTTGGGCGCTGCTGCACACCGGCGCGCTCCCGGCCGGGGCGCAGGCGTGGCTGCTGCGCGGCGTCATGACTCTGGCAGTTCGCGACGCCACGCTGACGGCTTGGCTCAGCAAGCACAAGGCAACAGCGGTGATCGTCCGCCCGGACGGATTCATCTACGCAGCCGCGGATTCCGCCGGTCTGCTACCCCCGCCGCCCCAATCCTTGGACTGCACCGAAAGCGCCGCGACACCGATCTCGAACGGAGTACCCGCATGACCAGCACCGAACTCGCCGAACAGACCGTCTTCGTCAACGGCCGACCGATCTTCTTCGCCGAAAGCGGCAGCGGGACCCCCGTTGTGCTGTTGCACGGCGGCGGACCCGGTGCCTCCGGAGTGTCGAACTACTCCCGCAATATCGAAGCACTCGCGCAACGTTTCCGCGTGATCGTTCCCGACATGCCCGGGTATGGGCGCTCCACCAAGACACTGAACCACTCCGACCCCATCGGTTACGTCGCCGACATGATTCGGGGACTGCTCGACGAACTCGGCATCAAGGCCGCGCATCTGGTCGGCAACTCCTACGGCGGCGCGGCCGCGTTGCGACTGGCGCTGGACACCCCGGGACGGGCCGAAAAATTGGTGTTGATGGGTCCCGGCGGAATCGGAATTACCCGTGCGTTGCCCACCGCCGGGCTCAACAGGCTGTTGTCCTACTACAGCGGCGGTGGCCCCAGCCGCGAGAAACTTGCGACCTTCATCCGCGACTACCTTGTCTACGAGGGTGACTCGGTGCCCGACGATCTGATCGACCTGCGCTACCAGGCTTCGGTCGATCCGGAAGTGGTGGCCAATCCGCCGCTGAGCCGTCCGTCGGGACCCCTGGCGCTGCGCACTGCGTGGCGCATGGACCTCACCCGAGATTCGCGGCTGAAGCGGCTGCAAACACCGACATTGGTGCTCTGGGGACGCGACGACAAGGTCAATCGGCCCTCGGGCGGACCGATGTTGCTCAACATGATGCCCAATGCCGAACTGGTGATGACGTCCCACACCGGACACTGGTTGCAGTGGGAACGCGCGGAACTCTTCAACGAGATGGTTTGCGAGTTCCTGCAGAAGGATTCGAGGTTGGCTCATGCGTAACGTGTTCGGTCGGGTCCACCTCGGCTATCTGGTTATCGAGACGAACAAGTTCGCCGAGTGGCGGCGGTTCGGCCGCGACGCCATCGGCATGCATCTCGACGACGCGTTGCCCGACGTTCAGCGCTTCCGGGTCGACGATCACGCCTGCCGCTTCCTGCTGCAGCGCGGACCCGCCGAAGATGTCACGACGCTCGGCTGGGAACTCGACGACCACAATGCCTTCGACGAGATCCTGTCCCGGGTCACCGGTCACGGCGTTCCCGTCGCCGACGGCACAGCCGAAGAGGCCGCGTTGCGCGGTGTCGAGCGCCTGGTGCGATTCCCCGGACCCAACGGCCTGACTCAGGAGATCTTCACCCGCGCGCAGACCAGCACCGTCCCACTCGACACCCGTGCCGAATTCGTCACCGGCGCTTCCGGTTTGGGCCACGTCGCGCTCACCAGCAAGAAGCCGGAGCAGGTGCGCGGTTATTACCAGACCGTGTTCGACGCCAGGTTGAGCGACTACATCGATGAAACCATCAGCGGACTCAAGTTCAAGATCCGCTTCCTGAGGGTCAACGAGCGTCACCACTCCGTCGCGGTCGCGGCGGTGAACCGCCTGCCGCTCAACCCGATTCGTACGCGGGTGCAGCACTGCAACATCCAGGTCGCCGACCTCGACGACATGACCACGGCCTATCAGCGGGTCAAGCAACTCGGCTTCGACATGGCGCTCGGGGTCGGCCAGCACACCAACGACCGGGAACTGTCCTTCTACGCGGTGACCCCGTCCGGCTTCGAATGGGAGCTGGGCTGGAATCCAGTCGTCGTCGACGAAACCACCTGGGAGCCAACGACATACCAGGGCATCAGCATCTGGGGCCACACCCCGGAAGGCCAGACGATCCTGGACAAACTGCACCAGTTCAAGATCGGGGCACAATCGTTGCTGCACCGCGAGGACACCGTGCCGGCATTGGCCGGCACCTAGTCGCGCGCGGCCGCCAAGGCGTCGTTGAACGTCTTGCTGGGCCGCATCACCGCCGTCGTCTTGTCCGGGTCCGGGTAGTAGTAGCCGCCGATGTCGGCTTCCTTGCCCTGCACCGCATTCAGCTCGCTCACGATGGTCTCTTCGTTCTTCGCCAACGCCTCGGCGAGCGAGGCGAAGTGCTTCTTCAGCTCTTCGTCGTCCTCCTGCGCGGCGAGCTCCTGCGCCCAATACAGGGCGAGGTAGAACTGGCTGCCCCGGTTGTCGAGTTCGCCGGTCTTGCGCGACGGGCTCTTGTCGTTCTCCAGCAGCTTGCCGATCGCGTCGTCCAGCGTCTTGCCCAGGATCTTGGCGCGCTCGTTGCCGGTCTTGATGCCGATGTCCTCGAAACAGGCACCCAACGCCAGGAACTCGCCGAGGGAGTCCCAGCGCAGGTGATTCTCCTCCACCAACTGGTGCACGTGCTTGGGCGCCGAACCCCCGGCCCCGGTTTCATACATGCCGCCGCCGGCCATCAGCGGCACGATGGACAGCATCTTCGCGCTGGTGCCGAGCTCCAGGATCGGGAACAGGTCGGTGAGGTAGTCGCGCAGGATGTTGCCGGTGGCGGCGATGGTGTCCAGCCCGCGCACCAGGCGCTCCAGCGTGTACCGCATCGAACGCACCTGGGACATGATCTGAATGTCGAGTCCCTCGGTGTCGTGATCTTTCAGATACGTCTTGACCTTCTTGATCAATTCGTTCTCGTGCGGCCGGTACGGGTCGAGCCAGAACAACACCGGCATCCCGGAGTTGCGCGCCCGGTTGACGGCCAGCTTGACCCAGTCGCGAATCGGCTCGTCCCGCACGATCGGCATGCGCCAGATGTCGCCTTCTTCGACGTTCTGGCTGAGCAGCACCTCGCCGGTCTCGATATCGACGATGTTGGCGACGCCGCCCTCGGGGACCTCGAAGGTCTTGTCGTGGGAGCCGTATTCCTCGGCCTGCTGGGCCATCAGGCCGACGTTGGGGACGGTGCCCATCGTCGTCGGGTCGAACTGGCCGTTCGTCTTACAGAAGTTGATGATCTCCTGGTAGATGCGGGAGAAGGTGGACTCGGGGTTGACGGCCTTGGTGTCCTTGGGCCGCCCGTCGGCGCCCCACATCTTGCCGCCGGCCCGGATCATCGCCGGCATGGACGCGTCGACGATCACGTCGCTGGGCGAGTGAAAGTTCGAAATGCCTTTGGCCGAGTCGACCATCGCCAGTTCGGGCCGGTGTTCGTGGCAGGCGTGCAGGTCGCGGATGATCTCGTCGTGCAGTGAGGCGGGCAGCGACTCGATCTTGTTGTAGAGGTCGACCAGTCCGTTGTTCACGTTAACGCCCAGCTCGTCGAACAGCTCCTGGTGCTTCTCGAAGGCGTCTTTGTAGAAGATGCGCACCGCATGCCCGAACACGATCGGGTGGCTGACTTTCATCATGGTCGCCTTGACGTGCAGCGAGAACATCACGCCGGTCTTGTGCGCATCCTGCATCTGCTCTTCGTAGAAGTCGCACAGGGCCTTCTTGCTCATGAACATGCTGTCGATGACGTCGCCTGCGAGCAGCTCAACCTTCGGCTTGAGCTCGAGCGTCTTCCCGCTCTCGGTCTCCAGCACCATCTTCACGTTGCGAGCCCGGTCCAGCGTCATCGACTTCTCGCTGTGATAGAAGTCGCCGTGCTTCATGGTCGCTACGTGCGTACGCGACGCCATGGACCACTCGCTCATGCTGTGCGGGTGCTTGCGCGCGTACTCCTTGACCGCCTTGGGTGCGCGACGGTCCGAGTTGCCTTCGCGCAGTACCGGGTTGACCGCACTGCCCAGGCAGTTCCCGTAGCGCTGCCGCAGCTCCTTCTCCTCGTCGGTCTTCGGATTCTGCGGAAAGTCCGGAATCTTGTAGCCCTTGCTCTGCAGTTCCTTGATGGCAGACACCAGCTGCGGCACCGAGGCACTGATATTGGGCAGCTTGATGATGTTGGTGTCCGGGTCCTGGGTCAGCTTGCCCAATTCGCCGAGGTTGTCGGGAACGCGCTGATCTTCGTCCAGGTAATCGGAGAACTGCGCCAGGATTCGCGCGGCCACCGAGATGTCGCTCGTCTTTACGGTGATGCCCGCCGGCTCCGCGAAGGCGCGGACTATCGGCAGAAATGCGTAGGTCGCCAGCAGTGGCGCCTCGTCGGTCAGCGTGTAGATGATGGTCGGCTGCTCGGCGCTCATGCGTGTTCTCCCGGCGTCAGTGTCGGTCCGATTGTGAGGGGCTCAGTTCATCGCCAGCCACACCAGCGACCCTAACGTACGGCGGCCGCTGCGGTAGGAGACGTCGTCGGTTCGCTGTCCCAGCCCACCCGTGCGCCGCAGCAAGGTACCGATCAGCTCTGTCGCAGTCCGTCGTGTCGCAGTCCATCCAACGCGACATCGGTCACCCGCTCGGCCAGGTCGGCGTTGTATCCCTGCATTGCCTGACATCCGACGAGCAGTGTTTTCACTTCCGGCACACCGACATCCGGCCGGGCGGTACCGGCTTGTTGGGCGGCGCGCAGCAGCTCACCCAGCATGCTCAGAAATTCCTCTTCTGCCTGCGGGACCGCTTTGTTGACATCTATCCCGATGCCGGCCAGGGCTTCGACCATGCCCCGGTCGGCGGCGCCCCACTGCAGCACCATCGATCGCAGGAACGTGAACAACGCCTGGCCGGGATCCTCGGACTTCAGCAGGGCGCGTCCTTCATCGATGAGGTGGTGCATGCGGTCGGCGATCACCGCCTGAAACAGTGCGTCCTTGGTCGGGAAATGGCGATAGACGGTGCCCGCGCCAACGCCCGCGCGCCGCGCGATCTCGTCTATCGGCACCGACAAACCCTCGGCGGCGAAAGTCTGGTAGGCGACGTCGAGTACCCGCGCCCGATTACGCGCGGCGTCGGCACGTACCGGCCGCTCGGCGGTCGCCATTACAGACCCCCTGACGCTAACGGTTGACAAAACGGGGCGTACGTTCCGTATAGTAGTCGCAAGCGGAGCGCTCGCCCCGTTTCTTGAAGACCTTACGCGATGATCCTGCGCAGAGGGTGGCGGCAACTCGCACTTCGTCGCCCAGACCGCAGAGTCAACTGCTCAAAGAGGAGTGCCCCATGGCGAAATGGACCACCAACGACATCCCCGACCAGACCGGGCGAACGGCCGTGATCACCGGTGCGAATACCGGCCTCGGCTTCGAGACGGCCGCCGCTCTCGCTGCCCGCGGTGCACGCGTCGTGCTGGCCGTGCGCAACCTGGAGAAGGGCAAGCAGGCCGTCGCCCGGCTGAATGACGCGACGCCGGGCGCCGACGTCCAGCTCCAAGAACTCGACCTCGGCTCCCTGGCGTCGGTACGGGACGCCGCGGCGCAACTGCGTTCCGACCATGACCGCATTGATCTGCTGATCAACAACGCCGGCGTCATGTATCCGCCCAAGTCGACCACTGCGGATGGTTTCGAAATGCAGTTCGGCACCAATCATCTGGGCCACTTCGCCTTGACCGGGCTGCTGCTGGATCGGCTGCTGCCGGTCGCCGGATCGCGCGTGGTCGTGGTCAGCAGCGTCGGACATCGTATCCGTGCCGCGATCCATTTCGACGATCTGCAGTGGGAGCGCAGCTACAGCCGGGTCGGCGCGTACGGGCAATCCAAGTTGGCCAACCTGCTGTTCACCTACGAGTTGCAGCGCCGCCTGGCCCCGCACGGCACGACCATTGCGGCCGCGGCGCACCCCGGCGTCTCCGACACCGAGCTGACCCGGCACTTGCCGCCGCTGATGGGGCGACTGGGCAAACCGTTGTTCCAGCCCGCGGAGCTCGGTGCCCTGCCGACTCTGCGTGCCGCCACCGACCCGAACGTGCAAGGCGGCCAGTACTACGGACCCGACGGCTTCGCAGAGGTCCGGGGCTACCCGAAAATCGTTGCCTCCAGTGCACAGTCGCACGACGCAGAGCTGCAGCGCCGGTTGTGGGCGGTGTCGGAGGAACTCACCGGGGTCACCTACGACGTCTAGACCCGACACCATGCGCTGCAAAGGGCCGAAGCAGGCGTTGCGCAAGTTGATCCTGTTGACGTCCATTGCGGCGACGGCGCTGGCCGGCTGCGGCGCGGTGTCGCCGGGCGGTCGGCCGTCGCCGGTCGCGGGTTCCCACGGTGACTTCGCCGGGCCGGTGGAGATCGGCAATGGACGCCACCTGTACCTGCAATGCCGCGGCCGGGGCACCCCGACCGTCATCCTGGAGTCCGGCTATCACAACTCGTCGGACCCGTGGAGCCAGTCCGACGCCGCGGCTCCGGCGACTGGACCGGCGGTGATGCCGGCGCTGGCCGGCGCACACCGGGTCTGCGCCTACGACCGGCCAGGGACGCTACGCAACTCCGAGCCGCCTACTCTTTCCGACCGTAGTTCGTCGGTCCCGATGCCGCGCACGGCGAGCGACGTGGTGAGTGACCTGCATGCGTTGCTGGAGGCTGCGCGTCTCCCTGGCCCTTTCGTGCTGGTCGGTCACTCGCTGGGTGGGCTCTTCATTCGGTTGTATGCGCAGACCTACCCCGCGCAGGTGCGGGGACTGGTCTTCGTGGACGCTTTCGCAGCCGAGATCCCGGAGCTGATGGGATCCGACTGGCCGGCCTATCGGCGGGCTCTGGACGGGCCGCCGCGGCAGTTCGCGGACGTACCGTCGTTCGAGATCGTCGACATCGACCGCAGTGTGGCACAGGTCGCCGCGGCGCCGGCATTGCCGGCTGTTCCGGCCGTGGTGCTGACCAGGACCGAACCGTTCTTGATTCCGCCTGATCTGCCCGCCGACCAGGGCGAGAAGTTGGAACAGGCCTGGCGCGACGCCACTACCGATCTGGTCGCCCTGCGTCCGCAGACCCCGCGGATCGCCGCGACCGGCAGCGACCACTTCATCCAGATTCACCAGCCCGATTTGGTCGCTGCCGGCGTCGATCTGGTGATTCAGCGGTCGGCGGGTTGAGCGGCGGCGTGTCGGCCGGCCCGGCGACCCGCATACACGCAATCGGCCAGCGAGAGTCCGCTGACGTAGGAGTTGGAGCAGATCCCGGTCGCGGTGCGCCCTGCGCTGTACAGCCCGGGGATCGCCGCACCTGCTGCGTCGAGCACCGCCCCGGTCGTCTCGTCGACCCGGATGCCGCCCAGGGTCAGCATCGGCGTCGGGTTGAGCAGGTTCGGCCGGATCGAGATGTTCAGCAGCGTGAACGGCGGCTGGCTGATCCGGCGGACGAAGTCCGCCGGCTTGCCGACCGGGTCCGCGGTACCGGTATCGATGGCGTTGTTGTGCGCTTCGACGGTGGTGACCAATCCGTCCGGGTCGATGCCGGCGCGCCGCGCGACCTCACGCAGTGAGGCGCCCTTGACCGAGTCGAGGAACATCAGTGCCGCGGACTGAGCGCGCTGAAACCACAACGGCTGCTTGATCATTTGACGTCGTGCCTCCTTCAGCAAGGCTGCGTCGGCCAGGAGCCAGCCCTTCCCGCCGTGGTGTCGCACCATGTGATAGCCGACCGCTGCGCCGTAGCGACTCTCGTCGATGATGCGTTGCCCGTGCTCGTCGACGATGATCGCGCTGATGAATGCGCTTGGGGGAGTGATGAATCGCCATGCCGAGACATTGTCCATCCGCTCGGTGACGGCGCCGGCGCTCTGCGCCATCGCGATGCCGCTTCCGTCATCGCCGCTGGTGCCGAGTTGAAGGCCGCCCAAGTATTGGGGCGCAAAGCGTTTGACCCATTCGGTGTTGGCCATGTAGCCGCCGGCGCAGATGATCACTCCGCGCCGCGCGTGAATCCGTACCGGCTGGGCGTAGCGCCGTTCGAGACTGCGCAGCTGACGTTCCGTCAGGGCGCGCAGCGGCGGATAGTAGATGCCGGGCTTCCTCGACAACTCGGCCAGCCGGGAATACCGCTTCTGGATGCGGGCCGGGACGTGGCGCATCGTCGTCGCCTCCACCCCGATCACCCGGCCGCCGGAGTCCTGAATCAGTTTGTCGACGCAGGTGTGGGGCGAGAACCTGACACCCAGTGCCACAGCTGATTTGGCCAACGGCTCGTACATCTTCTTGCCGGAGGTGCCCTTGCCCTTCACCCGGTGCCCGCGCTGCACAGGCGGCGTATGGGCGCGGAACGCGCCGGCGTTCTCGCTGCCCGAGTGGTACAGGTAGTAGTGGTTGTTGGGGTAGGACGTCTTGTACGGACACAGCGTCGAATCGAAGGGCACGCCGTAATCGGTGAGCCAGCGGATCATCTCGGGACTGCCCGCCACGAACGATTCCAAGGTTTGCGGGCTGACCGCGTCGCCGACTTCCAGACGAAGGTACGTCAGCATCTGTTCGTAGCTGTCGTGCACGCCGGCTTGCTTCTGCACCCAGGTGCCGGCACCGGCGTAGATGATGCCGCCCGACACCGCGGTGGATCCGCCGCCGTTGGCGCGATCCAGCGCGAGCACGTCGGCGCCGTTCTCACGGGCAGCGATGGCAGCGCAGGCACCGGCCGCGCCGAAACCGACCACCACCACGTCGGCGGATTCGGTGAAGTCTGTCGACTGCTCGATAGCCAACCTGTCACGTTCCTTTCCGGCGTGTTTCGTCGAAGTATGAATCCGCCGCGATCAATGCGGTGAGGCGGGTCATGGACAAAGGTGCCGGCACCTGCGGGTCGTGGGTCCCTGCCGTCGGACCGTCGCGTCACCGCGCCGCATCACCACGGTGGGCTCAGCACTCGACGATGTTGACCGGCACGCTGATGGCGAGTCCGCCGGCCGAGGTCTCCTTGTACTTCGTGTGCATATCCGCGCCCGTGGCGCGCATGGTGTCGATCACCTGATCGAGGGTCACTCGGTGGATGCCGTCGCCGCGGATGGCGATCCGGGCGGCATTGATGGCCTTGCCGGCAGAGATCGCGTTGCGCTCGATACAGGGAATCTGCACCAACCCTCCAATGGGGTCGCAGGTCAAGCCGAGGCTGTGCTCCATGGCGATTTCAGCGGCATTTTCCACCTGCCGCGGCGTTCCGCCGAGAATCTCGGCCAGTCCAGCCGCAGCCATGGCCGCCGCAGACCCAACCTCCCCCTGGCATCCCACCTCGGCGCCGGAGATGGAGGCGCGCTCTTTGAACAGCGAACCGATCGCGCCGGCGGTGAGCAGGAAACGCGCCGCGGTATCGTCCGCATCTGCCGCGCCCGCCGACGTGTAGTGCGTGGCGTAGTGAAGTACCGCCGGCACGATACCGGCCGCACCGTTGGTGGGGGCGGTGACCACTCGTCCCCCGGATGCGTTTTCCTCGTTGACGGCGAGCGCCACCAGGTTCACCCAATCCTGGGCGAACTCCGGACTGCGTGTCGGGTCTTCCTCGCTGAGTCGGGCATGCAATGCCTTCGCGCGGCGCCGCACCTGCAGTCCCCCCGGCAGCAAACCGTCGCGCGTTATGCCCTGCCGCTCACACTCAACCATCACCTGTCGCAGGTGCAGCAGCCCAAGCCGGACCTCTTGCTCGCTGCGGCAACATGATTCGTTGCGCAACGCCACCTCGCTGATCGATGCGCCGATGCGGTCGCAGATGGCGAGCAGTTCCGCAGCGGAACCGTAGGGGAATGGCGTCGGACAGTTGTGCGGGACGTCGCCGGGCTGGTCGTGTTCGCCCACGATGAAGCCGCCACCCACCGAGAAATAAGTCTGCTTCGCCAACACCTCGGCGTGCGAACCAATCGCGGTGAAGGTCATCCCGTTAGGGTGGCGCGGCAGGACGACGTCGGGGTGCAGCTCGATGTGCTCCTCGGCGAATGGTACGGGCGCGGCGTCGCCGATGTGGATGATGCCCGACGCCGCGATCTCGGCCAGTCGACGTTCTTTGATCTGCGCGGTGATCGTCTCGGGCCGAAAGCCTTCCAGGCCGAGAAGTATCGCCGACAGGGTGCCGTGCCCGGCTCCGGTGGCGGCGAGGGAGCCGTACAGGTCTACGTGAACTCTGTGCAGGTGGTGAATGTGCTGTTCGTGACGAAGGGTGGCCGCGAATTCGCCGGCCGCCCGCATCGGGCCGACGGTGTGGGAGCTGGAGGGGCCGATGCCCACCGTGAACAGATCGAAGACACTGATCGTCATCGCCGGGGCAACGGGGAGTGGAGGGGTAACCGCATGGCACCAGTATCAGGAGCTGGGGTCGGTTTCCGGAATGGTCAGCACGACGGCGGTGACGTTATCGGGGCCACCCGCCTGTAGCGCAGCCGCGATCAGCGCCTCGCACGCGTCGGCAGGGTCGGGGTGGGAATCCAGGATCTGCGCCAGGGATGGATCGTCGACCACGCCGTGTAACCCGTCGCTGGACAGCAGGATCCGGTCACCGGGCTGCAGGTCTACCGCCGCGGAGTCGGGCAAGGCTCGGGGGAGCATCGCCACGTGCCGGGTCAGTATCGCCCGCGCCGGATGGCGCTCGGCTTCCTCGATCGAGACCTCACCGGCGTCGATCATGTCCTGAATCACGCTGTGGTCCCGCGTGATCTGCTGCAGCTGCTGTCTGCGGAACAGGTAGGCGCGGCTGTCGCCGAGATGGGCGACCAACGCTCGCGTTCCCGCCACCACGACGGCCACCACCGTGGTGTTGGCGCCGGCGGCGCGGTCGTCGGTGGCCGCGAAAGCACGGAAGTCGTCACAGTATTCGACGATCGCGCGGCCCAGTAGCTCGGCGGCGCCCTCGCCGTCGAGGTCATCGGGCGTCAGATGGCGGCTCACGTACGTCGGCAGCAGTTCGACCACCAGAGCGGCCGCCAGCGCGCCGTCGGTGCTGCACGCCACCCCGTCGGCCACGATGAACAGGGACTGTTTCGGGTCGGCGCCCCAGCGGTCCTGGTTGTTCGCGCGCAACCGGCCGATGTCGGACAGGCCAGCGAACTTCAGCACTTCCGCCGCCGTCATCGCCGGCTGCCGATAGCAAGGCCGGTGCTGCCGCCGGTCATCCGCTCGGATTCGGGCAGGTCGAGGTAGCGCTCCAGATTGCGGTGCATGTTGATGACGCGGCGCTCCTCGTTGGACAGCACCAGGTGGGTGAAGCCGGGCTGATGCAGGCCGCGCTGCAGGCCCGGCAGCACCCGGATGTCCTGGGTTAGCACGATGCCTGGTTCGGCGTCGTCGGCCGATATCCGGACGTCGGTCGGTTTGTTGCGCCCGGCTCCCGGCGGCATCCGCGTCATCAGGAACATGGTCAGCTCACCGTGATCGGGATCGGGCCCCGGCCGGGAGGTCATGAGCGTCAGGTGGTCGGCGTTGGCCAGAAACGTCATGTTCGGAAACACGTTGTACTGGTGCAGCCGAGTCACCCGGTCGGTGTCGGCCCAGTCCAGATCGACCCCGCGGCCGGCGGCGAAGGCCCGGGTGCGCGCGGCGATCAGGTCGGCAACCGTCTGTCCGGGTCGGCGTTCCGCGGCCGGAAACGGGGTGCCCGCGGGTGCGCCCATCAGTGCGCCCTGCGTGTAAACGTAAGATTCCCAGACTTCTTCGTCGCTCAGCGCGCCGTCGAAGCGCGGGCTCTGCACGCCATAGGGTTGGTCGGACTTGCCCGCATGCAGCCAGATCTGTTGTGGCGCATGGATATCGTCGACGCATCGCAACAGTTCGGGATGCAGCGTCTGAATGTGGTAGGTCTCGCTGTATCCGTCGGCGATCGTCTTCCAATTCGCCTCGACTGACACGGTGAGCGTCGCGTAGCAACGGAAATCACCGATGCGGCACCACGCGATGTCCTCAGGTATCGCGTCCAGATACTCGAGCAGCGGCATCGCATCGAGGTCGAGGTTGACGAAAACCATGCCCTCGAAGGTGTCGACCCGGGCCGGCAGCAGTGGAAAGTCGGACAGCCGCAGCGAGCCGAACCCTTTGCGGTCGGGCACTCGCTTGAGCGCGCCGGCCAGATCCCAGGTCCAGCCGTGGTAGCCGCACTTGAGTTCGCGCAGTCCGGAACCCGAGCCCACGCACAGCGAGTTGCCACGATGACGGCACACGTTCTGGAACGCGCGCAGCGTACCTTCCTCGCCGCGGACTATCAGCACATCGTATGGGCCGCAACGGTATTCTAAGTAGTCGCCCGGCTCGGCCACGTGGTCGACCATGCAGGCCAGCTGCCACACCTTCGGCCACATCCGCTCGACCTCGAGCGCGGCGAATGCCGGAGAGTAGTACCGCTCGGCCGGCACCAGCGTGGGCGAGGGCGGCGGGGTGCCGATCGCGTCCTCGTCGCGGGCGCGGGCGGGGGCGCGTTTCCCGGCGGCTGTGGTCACGGGGGCAGCTTAACGCGCCCCGCGCACCAGACGGCCGGGGCGGGCACCGGTATCGACGTCGTTGCGGCGGGTCACCGTGCCGCTGACGATCGTCGCCGCATATCCGCTGGCCCCCTGCAGAATTCGGCGTCCACCGGCCGGCAGGTCATAGGCCATACCCGCGGGGTGCAGGGTAAGCGCCTCCAGGTCGATCACGTTGATGTCGGCCTTCTTGCCCGGCTCGATGGTTCCGCGATCGGTCAGGCCGAACAGGTGGGCGGTGTCGCGGGACTGCTTGCGGATCACGTATTCCAGCGACAGCTTCTCACCGCGACGGCGGTCCCGGGCCCAGTGCGTCAACAGGAACGTGGGGTAGGAGGCGTCGCAGATCATTCCGCAGTGCGCGCCCCCGTCGGAAAGGCCCAGCACGCCGGCGGGATGCAGCATCATCTCGCGGATTGCGTCGTGGTTGCCGTCGGCGTAGTTGAACAACGGCAACATCAGCATCGAGGTGGCATCGCCTTCGAGCATCAGGTCGTACAGGGTCGACAACGGGTCCTCGCCACGTGCTTTGGCGATCGCGGCGACGGTGCGGTCTTGGGTGGGCTCGTAGTCCGGCGGGTTGCCCAGCGCATAGAGCCGTCCCAGCGAATGCTGCACCATCGCGAACATGCCGTCGAACAGCACGCCCGGCTCGATGGGCAGATCGTCCTCGGACAGGATCGCGGCCTTCACCGCCGGATCGGCCAGGCGCTGGGCAAGCTCTTCGCGTCCGCACTCGGCCTTGAGCCGCCGGTAGGTGGGCCGGTGGGTGAAGCCGTGGTGGCCCTGAAATCCGATCATCATGCCGAACGGGCGGGCCGCGATCTGCGGGTGCAGCCGGCTGCCCTCGGCGTGTGCGGCCGCCGAGACGTCCAACTGTTCGCGCCAGAGATTGGGGTCGGCATCGACCTGGATCAGCGCGAAAGACACCGGCCGGTCGATCTCGCGACTCAACCGGCGCATCCAGTCCAGCTCCTTCTTCGGCCCGACGATGTCTTCACCCGCCGCCCCCTGCGGCGCCAGCTCGAATACGGCCTGGCCGCCGGCGGCCATGGCCCGGCCCAGCCCGAACAGCTCCTCTTCGGCGGCGAAGGTGCCGGGCACGGGTTCGCCGTCCATGGCGACATGGGCCAGGGTGCGAGATGTCGAGAACCCGAGCGCGCCGGCCTCCACCGCCTCGGTGACCAGCCTGGCCATCGCCTCGATGTCTTCGGGTGTGGCCGGCTCGTTGCGGGCGCCCCGCTCACCCATCGCGTAGGCTCGGATGGCGCCGTGGGCGACCTGACTGCCCACATCGATGGAGAACTGCTGCTTGCCGACGGCGTCGAGGTACTCGGGGTAGGTCTCCCAGCCCCAGGTGATCCCCTCGGTGAGCGCGGTGCCGGGAATATCTTCGACGCCTTCCATCAACCTGATCAGCCAGTCCTCGGTGCCCGGCCGCACGGGCGCGAAGCCGACCCCGCAGTTGCCGGTGACCACGGTCGTGACACCGTGCCCGCTCGACGGTTCCAGCAGGCTGTCCCAGCTGACCTGGCCGTCGTAGTGGGTGTGGATGTCGACAAAGCCGGGCGCGACCACGTGCCCGGTCGCGTCGATGATTTCGGCTGCTTCGCCCGGCAGCTCCGGGCTGTCGGCGCCACGGCGCACCACGTCGACGATCTTGCCGTCCTTGATGCCGATGTCGGCGCGGTAGCGCTGCGCACCCGTGCCGTCCACGACTGTGCCACCGATGATTTTCAGGTCGAACATGAGTGCCTCCGCGGCGGGGAACCGGACTGGCCCGTTATTACGCTACGATGCGTAGCGTATGTGAGTGACGGTAGGCGTCCCGGCCGCCGCAGTCAATGAACCTTGGAGTATCTCTCGCGCGTCAGCCGACGGGGGCGGTCAGGCGCCGCCAGGTCAGGGTGACCTGGGTGCCGTGCTGGGTGCCGTGGATGTCGGCCTCGTCGGCCAGTACCCGCATCAACGGGATGCCCCGGCCCCGGGTCAGGTCCCTGGCGGCACCTGCGCGCTGACGCCACCTGCCCCGATCGTTGACGGTCACCGCGAGGGTGTCCGAGGCGGAGTCATAGGCCGCGCTGACATCCATTGTCCCGCGGTCGCCGGTGTCGGTGTAGGCGAATTCGGCGGCGTTCGCCAGCGCTTCACTGACCGCCAGCACCAGGTCGCTGAACCGCTCGGCGCCAAGGGTGAAGTGGCGATCGAGCCAGTTGCGGAATTCGACGCGGATCCGATTGGCGGTGAGCGCATCGGCGGCCACCCGCAGCCGGACGAAGCGGAACCGGTCGTCGAGAGGCGTCATGAGGGGACCGGCAGTCAGCGTTCCCGGTCCTCCGTGGTACAGCCCGGCTCAGGCACCGGCGATCCAGCTCAGTGCGTTGTCCAGGGTGCGGTGCAGCGCCAGCAGGCTGTCGATGCCCATCAGCTTGATCGGCCGGCTGGTGGCGGGACCGTCGGCCACCACTGCGAAGCGGGTCGGTGGCGACACCTCGGCCTGTCCGTTCACCAGAACGCTCAGCCCGGCGGAGGCCAGAAACTCCACCTTCGTCAAGTCGACGACCAATGCTGCGGGCTTGGGAGCCAGCGCCGCGTGTATCGCGTCGGCGAGCTGTGGCGCGCTGAGCATGTCCACTTCGCCCGAAACGGCGAGCACCACGGCACCGTCTGTCTCGTACTGCTCGACCTCGAATGGGGCCCGATTTACTGAATCGCCGGGTTGATCGACCATGCTGTATCTCAAATCCGTCCTCGCGGGAAAACGCTATTCAGACAACCACGCAAAACCGGGGCTGTTGCTTCAACCCGCCGAACAACGCCGGACCCTGCATCGGCAAGAGCCGCGCGCCGGCAGTTAACGAGGACAATTCTAGGCCACCCGGCGAAATCGCCCGACAGGTGCCGTGCCGCGGCCGTCCGGGACCGGCGGTAAGCAGTGCCGACGCCGTCTACGACGCTGTGTAGAACAAAATCCGGTCCGGGGCTTGTGCACGTTGGTAGCGTCTGGGGATGCTCTTTGCTGCCCTGCGCGATATGCAATGGCGGAAACGACGCCTCGTCATCGCCGTTGTCAGCACCGGACTCATCTTCGGGATGACGCTCGTGATGAGCGGGTTGGCGAATGGCTTCACCGTCGAGGCTCGCAATACGGTCGATTCGCTGGGTGTCGACGCATTCGTGGTCAAAGACGGCTCTGCCGGGCCTTTCCTGGGCTCGACACCGTTTCCCGACGTCGACCTGGCCCGGGTGCGCGGGGAGGCCGGTGTTTCCGCGGCCGCGCCGCTGGGCTGCGTCGGGACGATCATGAAGGAAGGGGCGTCGACGAGGAACGTGACCGCCTTCGGGGCGCCCGAGCACGGACCGGGGATGCCGCAGGTCTCGGAGGGCCGGGCGCCGTCTCGTCCCGACGAGGTCGCCGCGTCGAGCACCCTGGGCCGCCGTCTCGGCGACACCATCCAGGTGGGCGCGCACACTCTGAAGATCGTCGGCATCGTGCCCAACTCGACGGCCCTGGCGAAGATTCCCAACATCTTCCTGACCACCGAAGGCCTGCAGCGGGTCGCCTACAACGGCCAGCCCATGGTCACCTCGATCGGTATCGACGGAAGCCCTCGTGCCCTCCCGGCCGGCTATCGCACGTTCGACCGCGACGGCGCCGTCAAGGACCTGATCCGGCCGTTGAAGGTGGCGGTGAACTCGATCTCGATCGTGGCGATCCTGCTGTGGATCGTGGCCGTGTTGATCGTCGGGTCGGTGGTATATCTGTCCGCGCTCGAACGGGTGCGCGACTTCGCGGTGTTCAAGGCGATCGGCACTCCGACGCGCTCGATTCTGGCGGGACTGGCGCTGCAGGCACTGATCGTCTCGCTGCTGGCTGCGGCGGTAGGCGTTATCCTTTCCAAGCTGTTGGCGCCGTTGTTCCCGATGGTCGTCGCGGTGCCGACACTCGCCTACGTACTGTTACCGGTGGTTGCCATCGTCATCGGCCTGTTGGCCAGTCTCGCCGGGCTGCGGCGAGTGGTGGCCATCGATCCCGCTCTCGCATTCGGAGGTCCCTGACCAGTGGGCGATCTCAGCATCCAGAACCTGGTCGTGGAGTACTACAGCGGCGGTTACGCGCTGCGCCCGATCAACGGGCTGAATCTCGACGTGACGTCCGGCTCGCTGGTGATCCTCCTCGGGCCCAGTGGTTGCGGGAAGACGACGCTGCTGTCGTGTCTGGGTGGCATCCTGCGCCCGAAGTCCGGCGCGATCAAGTTCGACAACCTCGACATCACGACACTCGACGGTGCGGCGCTGGCCAAGTACCGGCGGGAGAAGGTGGGCATCGTGTTCCAGGCTTTCAACCTGGTCCCCAGCCTCACCGCGCTGGAGAATGTGATGGTGCCGATGCGCGCGGCCGGCATGTCGCGCTCCGCCGCGCGCAAACGCGCCGTGGAGTTGCTGGAGCGAGTCAACCTCGGTGAACGCATGAAACACCGCCCAGGCGACCTCAGCGGCGGGCAGCAGCAACGCGTTGCGGTGGCACGCGCGATCGCACTGGATCCGCCGTTGATCCTGGCCGACGAACCGACCGCTCACCTCGACTTCATCCAGGTGGAAGAGGTGCTGCGGCTGATCCGGGAGCTGGCCGACGGCGAGCGCGTGGTGGTGGTGGCGACCCACGACAGCCGGATGCTTCCGCTGGCCGATCGCGTCGTCGAACTGACACCCGATTTCGCCGAAATGGACCGGGAACCCGAAACGGTCCAACTGGAGGCCGGCGAGGTGCTGTTCGAGCAGAGCACGATGGGCGAGCTGATTTACGTCGTGAGCGAGGGCGAGATCGAGATCGTCCACGAAATGGCCGACGGCGGCGAGGAATTGTTCAAGGTGGTCGGCCCCGGGGACTACTTCGGTGAGATCGGTGTGCTGTTCCATCTGCCGCGCTCGGCCACCGCGCGGGCGCGCACCAATGCGACCGTCGTCGGCTACACGGCGCCGGTGTTCCGTGAGCGGCTGGGTGCGGGCGGACTGCGCGACCTCATCGAACACCGTGCGCTCGGCGGTGACTGACCCGTTCGATCGCGCAGGTGTCTGAAGGAGTCGACAGGATGGCGGTATGGAACAAGTTCAGGACGACGACGATCCGAAACATCGTGCTGCTGACACGAAATCCTCCGCGCCACAGGGCATCTCCGGATTGACCCGGCGGGGTGCGCTGTTGGGAATGGGGGCGGTGGCAGGTTTTGCCGCCGTGGATGTGGGGGCGTTCGCGTACGCCGGGGGCTGGCTACGGCCCGATGCGCTGACGCCGGGGCGGTTCACCGACCGCTTCGAGAGCAGCTACGGACGGCACGCCGGCTTCCGCCGAAATCACGCCAAAGGGCTCAGCGCCACCGGAACTTTCGAGAGCAACGGCTCGGGTGCGACGATCTGCCGGGCCTCGGTGTTCCGGCGCGGCACGGTCGGGCTGACCGGCCGGTTCTCCCTGGGCGGCGGGCTGCCCGACCAGGCGGACAAACCCGACACGGTCCGCGGTCTCGGTCTGTTGCTGCAGACCACCGACGGCCAGCAGTGGCGCACCGCCATGATCAACCTGCCGGTCTTCACCGACAGCACCCCCCAGGGCTTCTACGAGCGGATGCTGGCGTCCAAGCCGGACCCCGACACCGGCAAACCGGACCCCGAGCGCATGGCCGCATTCCTGCAGCGTCATCCGGAGACCGCGGCGGCGCTCAACATCATCAAACAGTCGCCACCCAGCACAGGCTTCGCCGACAGTACCTTCAACGGGCTGAACGCTTTTCACTTCACCAGCGCGGCGGGCGAGACCGTTGCGGTGCGCTGGTCCGCGGTTCCGATCGACGCCGATGGGCTGGAAGCTCCGCCGCCGTCGCCCGGAAAGGACTATCTGTTCGACGAATTGATCCGCACGGTGGCGCGGCGGCCGGTCCGCTGGCGCCTGGTGCTCACCGTGGGTGAGCCCGGTGACCCCACCGGCGATGCCACCAAACCGTGGCCGCCGACACGGCGTGCCATCGACGCGGGCACCATCACCATCACCGCGGTGCAGACCGAAGCGGCCGGCAACGCACGGGACATCAACTTCGACCCGACCGTGCTGCCAGACGGGATCACGCTGTCCGATGATCCGATACCCCGGGCCCGGGCGGGCGTCTACGCGCGGTCCTTCACCCGACGCTCCGAAGAGCCCAAGTCACCCAGCGAGGTTCGCGCCTGATGGCCGAGACAACCGGCAAGGCGGTCCGTTTCGCTGTCCCGTCACGAATCCTGCACTGGCTGATGGCCCCGATGGTCATTGCGCAACTGCTCATCGGGGTGACGATGGTCGCGTCGCTGAGCTACTACCCGTTGCTGCTGGCCATCCACCGGCCACTCGGCGTGCTCATCCTGATCTTTGCGGCAATTCGATTGGTGAACAGGCTGACCCATACCCTGCCGCCGTTTCTGGCCACCATGGGCCCCGCTGAACGCCGCATCGCCTCGTATTCGGAGTATCTGTTGTACGGCTTGCTTGTGGTTCAGCCTCTGACGGGATGGGCGATGCTGTCGGCCGCGCGGAATCCGATCGCCTCGCTGGGGCCGTTCGAGCTGCCCGGCATTGCGCCGCACAACCTCGATCTGTACGCGGTGTTGCGGCAGTGCCACGACGTCTTCGCTCTGTTGTTGTTCCTGGCGTTCACCGCGCATGTCTGCGCGGTCCTGTTTCACACGTTCGTCTTGCGCGACCGCATCATCGACCGAATGGCACTGTGGCCCAGCAAGCGTCGGTGACTCCTCAACGGTGATGCTGACTGAAGAACTGCCAGATGGTGTCGGTGGCGTCCAGCGCCGTGGACGGCTCCGGAAGGCCCAACCGCTCCAAGGCGGGCCCACGCACGCCGCCCGGCCACTGGTGGCCCGCCTCAGCTATCGAGATCAACTCGACGGTGTGTCCACCGGGGCATCCGGACGTCTCGGTGGTCACCACCCCGGCGGTGGTCGAGGTCGGTGGTTGGCAACTGTCGATGGCCCGCCAGGCGGCGGCCACCATGGGCACCGGCGGTCCGTCGACCCGTGGAGTTCCGTTGATTTTCAGTGCTTTTCCGGGTCCGCCCTGGTACGGAACGCTCGCGTCCGCGGTGCCGTGGATCTGCAGTACCGAGGTAGGCCGCGCCCGCGAACAATCGGTGACCAAGGTGCCCGCCACCGGCGCGATCGCGGCGAACATATCCGTCTCGCACGCCAGCCGTAGCGCCATCATGGCCCCGTTCGACATACCCGTCACGTAAACCCGGGCCGGGTCGACGGCCGTCTGGTGCTCGACGGCGCCCACGACAGCGGTGATGAATCCGACGTCGTCGACATTGTTCTGAGAAGGATTGCCGCAGCAAGACCCGGCATTCCAGGCCCGGCCCGCACCGTCGGGGTAGACGACCAGGAATCGGCCCTTATCGGCCTCGCTGTCCCAGTGGTAGGCCCGTTCGGCCTGTGCGCCGCTGCCGAAACCGCCGTGCAGCATCACCACCAACGGCGCGGCACCGGTCAATCCCTGTGGTCGGTACACATGAAACGTGCGGTCGGCGCCGGCCCACTCGATGCTTTGCGAGGACTTGCCGACGGGGATTGCCGGCGACTCCGGTGACCCCACCGCGTGACCGCCGCCGAAACATCCGCCTACCAGGACCACCAGAGCCGCGATCAGGACAATGGCGCGGAGCCGGGCGCAACGAGATGCCATCAACCCATGGTGACAGCCCCGTCCAAGAATGACAAGATGCTTGTCAAAATCGATATAGGTGGCAGACTGTGCAGTCATGCGAGGTCAGGCAGACCCACAATGGGAACCCACTGTCCCCGCCCTGGTGCAGCGGTTGGCGGCAACCGGTCGACCGCGGCTGCTCCGCGCGTTCGCGGCGGCCGGACTGGACGGAATACGGCCCGCGCAGGCGGTTGCGCTGGTGCCGCTGGCTGCCGGGGGACTACACGCTTCGGATCTGGCCGATCGGCTGGGAGTGAGCCGCCAGGCGGTGGCCCAGGCCATCACGGCGCTGGAGCGGCACGGTTACGTCACGCGTGCGTCGAATCCAGACGACGCTCGCACCAGAATCATCGAACTCACCCCGCGCGGCCGTCAGACGCTGCGCGTAATGCGCTCTACCGCAATGGAGTTGGAGGAACGCTGGCAGCATATTCTCGGGCGGCGACGGCTCGGCGAACTGCGTGAGACGCTGCAGATGCTGCTGGCCGGGACAGGCTCCGAAGACGGCTAACGCGCCGGTCGGATGCCCAGTGCCCGTCCCAGCGCGCGGGTTGCCGAGCCGCCCCGGGGCAGGTGAACCGCGGCCAGCACGCGAGCGGCCAGCAGCGCGGCGAGCATCACCGCGACGCAGACCAGGCCGTCGTCCTTCAGGCCCCACTTCACCGCGGCCAGCAGCGCCGCCCCGGCCACGCACACCAGCATGCCGACCGCACTGCCGCGCCGGTGCGACGTGATCGCGAGGGCGCCGTCCCAACCGGGCAGTGGATTGTTCTCCAGCGGGCGCAGTGCCACGAACAAGACCGCCACCGCACCGATCATGATGACGAGCTGCGCAACGGTGACCGTGCAAAAGTCCGGCCGGCCCGGGAAGCGGGGGTTTCCGAAGCTGTCGAAGAGTACGTGCACCGTCAGCAGTGCGGGCATGTGCCACAAGTACAAGGTCATCGCGCCGGAGTTGCCGATAGCGGCGAACCACCAGACCCGCGGCCGCCGCGCCCATCGATTGATCGCGGGCGCCACCGCAATCGCCAAGGTACTCAGCACAATTGCGTGCCCGGCGAGCAACAGTGACGGGGGACTCATGTTGGGCAGGCGCATGCCCTCGATGCCGACCAGGCTCAGCTCGTAGGGCCCCCGGACCAGCAGTGCCACATCGACTGCCAACAACGCCGCCGCCGTGACCAACGCGGCGCGTCCGGTGAGCAGGTCACGCCGGTAGGCGACACCGAACATGCCGGGGATGAGCCAGGCGGCGAGGTTCAGGTAGCCCAGCGGCGCAGCGGCAGACCAGTGCAAGCGGACGGCGTCGACGGCCGCGACCATCGCATACACCCCGAGGACCCCGGCGGCGAGGCGGCCGGATGTGGTGATCCGGGCCAACACCGGCATCGCAGCCAACACCAGCACGTAGACACCCAGGAACCACAGCAATTGAATGCTGATGCCGGCGACGGGCTCATAAACATGTTGCGGCAGAACGGGATACAGCGAGACCAGGGCCAGTGCCCAGAAAGCCAGGTAGTAGAACACCGGGCGGAACAGCCGGGTGCAGCGCTTCATCAGCCAGGTGCCCCAATTGCCGCCCGGGTGCCAGGACGTGACACACGCGGCGACGCCGGCGAAGAAGAAGAGCGGCATGATCTGGAAGATCCACGTCAGCGCCTGAAACACCACCGAGGTGGTGAGCAGGTTGTCCCAAATCAGTACACCGCCGCGGATGACGCTGACGGCCATCACGGTGTGGCCGACCACGACTCCGATCAGGGCGGTGATGCGGATGACGTCGATGGCGCGGTCACGGTCGGACGGGGTGCGCGCGTCCAGTTCGGTAGGGCTGGGAAAGCCCAGCAGCGTGGTCATCCAAGCAGCATCGTCGTTCGGGTGGGGCCGACGCCTGCGTAGTTCTACTCGACCTCGCCAGGAAGGCCTACGGGCCAAGCCCGTCGGCGCCATGCCGTCCGGCCCGGCCCAGGTATTCGCCACCACTGCCGCCCACCCCGCCGTGCGCGGGGCGCAAACCGGAGCCGCCGGCACCGCCGTTGCCGCCGTCCCCGATGAACTGCGCGCTGCCGCCACTGCCGCCGGCTCCGCCCGACCCGTCGATAGGGGATGCCTCCCCGCCCGCACCGCCGTCACCACCGAAGCCGATCAGCCCACCGTCGCCGCCGTCGCCCCCGACTCCGCCGCGCGCGACGCTAGTTGACCCGAAGCCATTGCCGCCGGCACCACCACAGCCGATGAACTGGCCGCCATTGCCACCGTTGCCGCCGTCACCGCCGCCCGCCGGACCCTGGGCACCCGGCCCGCCGGCGCCTCCGTTGCCGAACCAGCCGGCACTGCCGCCGTGTCCGCCCCAGCCGCCGGCGATGTTCGCACCACCCTGCGGAGCCAACCCGCCTTGTCCCCCGGCACCGCCGTTGCCGAACAGCCAACCGCCGGCGCCGCCGTTTCCGCCCGGAGGGGCGATCTTGTTGATGGCGGTGCTTACACCGCCCTGGCCACCGTTGCCACCGTTACCGATCATTCCGGCGGCACCGCCGCGGCCGCCGAACTGGCCGGGACCGCCGGAGCCGCCGTTGCCGCCGTTGCCGAACAACAGCCCGCCCGCGGCGCCGGCCTGGCCGGTTCCGGGGGCTCCGTCGGCGCCGTTTCCGATCAGCGGACGCCCCAGCGCCGCCTGGGTGGGCGCATTGACGGCGTCGAGCAGGGGTTGCGGTACTCGTTGCAGCAACCCGGCGACATTCGTCGACTCCGCGGTGGCGTAGCCGGCGCCCGCGGCACTGAGCGCCTGGACGAACTGCTCGTGGAAGGCCGAAAGTCGGGTGCTGGCCAACCGGTACGACTGGACGTTCTGGCCGAACACCGCCGCGACCGCGGCCGACACCTCGTCTGCTCCGGCCGCTAGCACTCGGGTCGCCGGGCCGGCCGCATTCGCCGCGTTCAGTGCCGCACCGATGCCGGCCACGTTGGTGGCCGCCGTCGCCAGTAGTTCGGGCACCGCCGCCAGATAAGACATTGGACCGCCGTTACATCGGAGCGGCGTGCTGGGTCAGGGTGAAGAACAGGTAGGCGATGCAGAAAAGAAAGTTCAGGGCGACCAGGATCAGGCCCGCGCAGATGACCGCGTGCCGGCAACGGC
This sequence comes from Mycobacterium sp. NGS49, assembly GCF_059812565.1. Lineage (NCBI taxonomy): Bacteria > Bacillati > Actinomycetota > Actinomycetes > Mycobacteriales > Mycobacteriaceae > Mycobacterium > Mycobacterium sp. NGS49. The sequence continues at coordinate 101,521 of NZ_JCALCX010000004.1, forward strand.
GCTGCATGTGCTTGGTCTTGGCGGCCTTCTTCTCCTGCAGGTAGTGAGTAGCGATCAGTGCGAAATTGACGTCGGTCAGCTCGCGGTCCGCTACCTGGGTGCCGGCGACCAATTGCTGCAGGCGCGTCGGAGGGATGTGCACGCCGACGACCGCGAAGCGCCGACTGAGGCGCCGCGCCTGCCGGCGGCCAAGATACTGCCCTCGCATCTGCAACTGGTGCGAGAGTCTCCGTCGTTCGTCGCCCCAGGGGTTCGACGGGGTCGTCACAAGCGGGAAGTCTATGTCCTACGTCACATTCTGGAGGGCTTAACCGAATTCATTCTTCGATGAATCCTGCGCTGGGCCCGCTAGCGCAACTGTTCCGTCGGTACTGCGTAGCGCTCCTGGTAGGCGCTCACACGTTCCCGAACTTCGCCGGCGACCAGCCCGGTGTCCGCCCAGGTGTAGCGACCGCGCCCGCCATCGCCGGGATGCGCCGCCAGAAAGGCGCGCATGCGCCGCTCGGTTTCCGGCGCCAACTCGCGGCCCAGCTTCTGATAGATGCCGCCGATGGTGGCCCAAGGGTCGTTGACGAAGTCCGCGTAGTGGATGTCGATCACCTGGTCGTCGGGGAGCTTGCCGCAGTCGCGCAGCGCCATCTCCCGGTCGAGTCCGACGGCGATCTCCTCGTAGGACTGGGCGGCGCACCCGGCGATGTCCGATTCGTCGCTGCTCATCCGGCGCAGGTGATGGGTGAGTGCCGCAATCGAGGAGATGACGTTGAGCGGGTCACGGTGTGTCTGCACGATCAGCGCATCGGGATACTCGGCGAGCAGGGTATCGAGCTGCCACAGGTGGGCCGGTGACTTCAACAGCCATTGCCCGGACACCCCGGACTGCAGGTGTTGCAGGAAGATTCGATGGAAGCGGTACGCGCCGGCGTGGTCGGCCTGGTACAGCAGCCATCGGTAGTAGCTCGGCAGCCGGTATTGCACCGAGAAGATCATGCTGGTGAACTCGGCGGCGGTGATGCGCACGCACTCCTGCCCGACCAGCGCGCCCATCGGATGAAAAGCCAGGAAGCCGGGAATGATCTGCTCGGACATCTCGATGCCGGCCTGCGCGGCCGCGATCCGCGGATCGTCATGATAGGTCTCGGGCCGGGGCACCGGACAGGGGGCGTCAACCTCCCAGGTCAGGGGCGCACGCAAGTCGGGATCCTGGGCGAGCAGATCGTAGAGGATGGTCGTTCCGGTGCGGGGCTGGCCGACGATGACGATCGGTGCGTCGATACCCTGCGCGGCGACCTCCGGATGTTGCTTGCGCCAGGCGATCACGTCGAGGCGGTTCTTCAGGGCGCGCATCAGATCGAGATGGGCGATCTCGACGCCGATGGGTGACAGCCGCGCCTCATTGACGAGCCCATCGGTGACCAGTTCGAGTCCGTGCTGCCAGCCGTCTGCACCGAAATCGTCGTAACCGGTCTCCTCGCATGCGGTGGCGACGAGCCGTTCCGGGGTGAAACGCTCCCGCAGGCTCATGGCTGCTCTCCCCGGTCCCGCACCGACACCACGACATTCGGCGGCGACGGATTGTCCAGCCAGCGCAACACGACGAAACCCCGGTGGCGGCCACCGGTGTCGAGCCAGTGGCCCATTCCGAAGTCCTGTGCGGAGATTGCGATCCGCACCCGTCCGTCCGGGTCGGGGTGTACGGCGCGGCTGGTCACCGAACTGTGCCGGCGGCGCGGCTCGAGGCACTCGTGCCAGATGTTCTCCAACGTGACGTTCCAGTACCTGGTGTCGGGTGGATCGATGTCGAGCACCAGGGCCTGATCGGGTTCGAGGCGGAAGGTGCCGAGCATGTAGAGGTTGTCCGGGGTGGTGTCGGCCGAGCCTAGGTCTGCCGCCTGCGCGGTCACCAGCGTGTTCGGCTGATCGAGGAGTTCGGGTTTGATCGTGCGGTGAAGGGTGACCAGCTTCATCAGTGTCCACGCCATCGCGGTGAACTGCTCGGCTAACTGGCCTTGGGTCAGTGGCGCCACCGGGTCTGGATCGAGGGCTTCGATCCGCAGCGCGGCCAACTGTTCGGCGGCGGGGTCGCCGAGGTACTCCCGGACCACCAGGGACGACGCGTCCGCGGGTATCTGCAGCCAGTGCGTTCCGTCGGGATTGGATGGGGCCTCCGCGGACAGGGTGATCGCGAAATCGTTTGAGCCCAGATCGGTGTCGCTGAGATAACCGGCCATCCGCCGTGGGGTCAGCCCGGTGCCGGCGAGAACCTGGAAACCGAGATAGGCGCTGGTGCCGCGGGTGCCCGTGACCAGATAGCTGCGATCGCCGCGGATCATCGCCAGGTAGTAGTTGCCGTCCGGATTGGGGCCGCCGATCATCCGGTGGGGCGTGGACATGTCGAAGAACGCCGGCTGCGCGGTATCGGCCTCGACGGACAGTTGCGAACACAACGAAGACACCCGCGCGATCACCCGCAGCCCCTCCAGCAGCTCACGCTCGGATTCCGCATCCTCGATCACGACATTGGTCGCGTTGCCGAGCATCTGCTGGAAGAACTGCCACGCCGCGACCGCCTCCGGCGCCTCGATTTGAGTCATGGTCTCATAATTAGACTATGTCTCAGCCAATGGCCAGTGCTTCACGAGAATCGCTCTCCGAACGACGGCGCGTCGCGACGCGGCGGCGGATCGCGGCCGCGGCCGCCGCGCTGGTCGCCGACGTGGGTCTCTCGGGAGCCACCGTGGAACGTATCGCGGACGCGGCCGACATCGGGCGCGCCACCTTCTTCCGCTACTTCAATTCCAAGGAAGACGCCGTCGCCGAAGGAGTGAACGCCGAGTGGCTGCAGCGGATCACCACCGCTTTGACCTCGCAGCCGGCGGAGCTGTCGGCCATGCAGGCTGTCGTCGGCGCATTCGGTGATCTCGCCGACGGCTTCGGCGAGATCGAGGACCAGGTGCGCGAATTGGCCACCCTGACCAGGTCGTCCGAAACGCTGGACGCCTGGACCCTGCGCATCTACGTGCGTTACGAGGCGGCGATCGCCGACCTGATCGCCCCGCGGCTCGGGCAACTGGCTCCGCAGGACCCCCGGCCGCGCCTCATCGGAGCATTGGCGATGGCAGTCATCCGACTCGCGCTCGACGACTGGCTGCTGCATGGGGGGTCACTTCCGGAGCGGGTGCGCCACGGCCTGTCCGCCATCACGATTGGATGAGCGACTCGACGATCAGTCGTGTCGTCAACTCGGCGCGCTGCGGCGAATACCCTTGCGCGCCGGACAGAATCGGGTACACCACACCACCGACGATGGCGTCGGCGGCCGACTCGGCGGTGGCGGCGTCGATGTCGTCGGCCACCAGACGCATCCGAACGCTGTCGTGCAGGGGCTTACTGAATCCGGCGCGCAGCTTGACGGCGGTGTCCTCGTGCTCCATCCCGGCTACGGTCAGAATCCGCAACATCGCCGCCCCGCGGTCCGTGGTCAAAGTGGTGGCGAGCTTGCCGACCCACTCCACCAGGTCGGCGGCCACGTCATCGGTGTGATTCATCGACGCGAGGATCCGATCGGCATCTTCGAGCATGACGTCGGCGACAAGTGCGGGGCGGCTGCGCCACCAGCGATAGATGGTCTGCTTGCCCACCCCCGCCCGCGCGGCGACGGATTCGATGGTCAGACCATCGAATCCGCGCTCCAGGAGCAGTTCCCGCGTGGCGGTCACGATGGCCGTGCGTGACTTCTCACTGCGGCGCCGTGGCGTGAGATCGGTTGGCATCGAGTCGCCTTTACAGAACCTGACCGGGCACGTAATCTTCGACAAGACGAGACGGTTCGTCTTGTAAAGGGAAAGGATAGCAGTCAGTGCGGCCCAAGCCGAGCCCTTTCACTCCGGACGTCATCCTCACCGGGTCGCCCTCGTGACCCTCGGACTGACTGCCGAGCAGCAGGAACTCAGCGACGCCGTTGCCCAGTTCGCGGCTCGTCATGCTCCCATTGCCGAGACGCGGGAGAACTTTGAGGCTCTCGCCGCCGGGAAGCTCCCGCGATGGTGGGAAGCCCTCATTGCCCACGGACTCCATGCGGTGCACCTACCGGAAGAGGTGGGCGGCCAGGGTGGGCGACTGATGGACAGTGCGTGCGTCCTGGAGTCCGCCGCGAAGGCGCTGCTGCCTGGGCCGCTGCTGCCGACGGTGACGACGGGCGCCGTCGCGCTGCTGGCGGATCCGGGACCGGCGGCTGACTCGCTGTTGCGTCAACTCGCCGCGGGGGCACCGGCGGCGATCATCCTGCCCGGCAACGGAGAATTCCGGACCCGTCGCGACCGCGCGGGCTGGGTGGTGTCGGGCGCATCCGACGTCACCGCGGGTGTCTGCTCGGCACAGGTGATCCTGGTCGCGGCCGTCGCCCCGGACGGCGACGTGACGTGGTTGGTCGTCGATCCCGAACAGGCCACGGCCACGGCCGAGTCCGCGGATGGCACGGACATCGTCACCGACGTTGGACGGTTGCGGTTGACCGAACATCGCGCCATCGGTGTACTCACCGGCATCGACCCGGACCGGGCGTCCTGCGTCGTGGCGGCATTGGTGGCCAGCACGATGGCCGGCATCACCCAGTGGTGTGTCGAGGCGGTCACCGCGCACCTTCGTATCCGGGAACAGTTCGGCAAGGTAATCGGCACCTTCCAGGCACTACAGCACAGCGCGGCGATGTTGCTGATCAACAGCGAATTGGCGACGGCGGCAGCCTGGGACGCGGTGCGCGCCAACGACGAATCACTCGACCAGCACCTCATCGCCGCGGCCGGTGCTGCGGTGATCGCGATCTCACCGGCGCCGGACTTGGTGCTGGACGCCCTCACGATGTTCGGTGCTATCGGTTTCACCTGGGAACACGACGTCCACCTGTACTGGCGGCGCGCGACCAGCCTGGCGGCGTCGATCGGCCCGGTGAACCGTTGGGCACGTCGGCTGGGCCGGCTGACCTGCGCCCGGCAGCGCGACATGTCGGTCAACCTCGGCGACGCCGATGCGGAGTTCCGCGCGCAGGTAGCTCAAACCCTGGATGCCGCACTGGAACTGACCAACGACACGCCGGGCCGGCAAGGCGACTACGAAGACTTCAGAACCGGGCCGCAACGGACCCTGATCGCCGAGGCGGGCTTGATCGCGCCACACTGGCCGCAACCCTGGGGACTCGACGCCGGTCCTCTGCGCCAGCTCATCATCGACGACGAGTTCGCCAAACGGCCCACGCTGGTCCGTCCCTCGCTCGGCATCGCCGAGTGGATCCTGCCTTCGGTACTGCGTGCTGCACCGAAAGAACTGCAGGAGAAACTGATACCGCCAACCCAGCGCGGCGAGATCGCGTGGTGTCAGCTGTTCAGCGAGCCGGGTGCCGGTTCCGATCTCGCCGCGCTCGCCACCCGCGCCACCAAAGTCGACGGCGGGTGGAACATCAACGGGCACAAGATCTGGACGTCCGTGGCACATCGAGCCGACTTCGGCGCCCTGCTGGCCCGCACCGACCCGGCGGCCGGAAGGCACCGCGGCATCGGCTATTTCATCCTGGACATGCGCTCAACCGGGATCGAAATCCAGCCGATCAAGACCGCGACGGGCGAGGCGCACTTCAACGAAGTCTTTCTCACCGATGTCTTCATACCGGACGACATGCTGCTCGGTGATCCGGTCGGCGGCTGGAACCTGGCGATCGCCACCATGGCCGAAGAGCGTTCGGCGATAAGCGGATACGTCAAGTTCGACCGTGCCGTCGCACTACGCCGGCTGGCCGCCGAACCAGGGCCGGACCGCGACGATGCGCTGCGTGCACTCGGCGAACTCGACGCGTACACCAACGCCATCAAGGCGCTGGGGGTACGGGAAACCATCCGGCTGCTCGATGGGCAGCCATCGGGACCGGCGTCCAGCATTGCCAAGGTCGCGATGAATGTGTTGCTGCGGCGTACGTTTGAGGAGACGCTGCAGTTGACGGGGCGGTTGGCGATGGTCGCCGACTCCGATCCCGCCATCGTGGAGCCGTATCTGCACCTTCCGGCCGAACTGATCGGTGGCGGAACTCGGGAGATTCAGCTGAACATCATCGCCCAGATGATCCTCGGTCTGCCACGCAAGTAGGGAAACGTATGGGACTACGCGGAGAAGCTGCCATCGTCGGCTTTGTCGAGCTGCCGCCCGAACGGCTCAACAAGGCCTCGCCCGCGCCGTTCGTTCTCGAGCAGTGGGCCGAACTGGCCGCGGCGGCGCTCGACGACGCTGGACTGCCCGGCGATGTCGTCAACGGCATTGTGTCCTCGCATCTGGCCGAGTCACAGATCTTCGTACCTTCGACCATCGCCGAATACCTGGGCATGCCTGCGCGATTCGCCGAACTGGTGGACCTCGGCGGAGCCAGCGCCGCCGCGATGGTCTGGCGTGCCGCCGCGGCGGTCGAACTCGGCATCTGCGACGCCGTGCTGTGTGCGCTACCGGCACGCTATATCACCCCGTCGTCCAAGAAGAGGCCCCGCCCGCTGGTGGACGCGATGTTCTTCGGTTCGTCGAGCAACCAATACGGTTCTCCGCAAGCCGAATTCGAGATTCCCTACGGAAACCTCGGCCAGAACGGACCCTATGGTCAGGTCGCCCAGCGCTATGCCGCCGTCTATGGCTACGACGAGCGGGCGATGGCCAAGATCGTCGTCGACCAGCGGGTGAACGCCAACCACACGGAGGGCGCAATCTGGAAAGACAAGCCGCTCAACGTCGACGACGTGCTGGCCAGCCCGGTCATCGCCGATCCGCTGCACATGCTGGAGATAGTGATGCCGTGTGTCGGCGGTGCCGCGGTGGTGGTCGCCAACGCCGACCTGGCCCGACGTGCCAGGCATCGGCCGGTGTGGATCAAGGGATTCGGTGAGAACGTGCCGTTCAAAACGCCGACCTATGCCGAGGACCTGTTGAATACACCGATGGCCGCCGCCGCCGACACCGCGTTCGCCATGACCGACCTCACCCGCGACCAGATGGACATGGTGTCGATCTACGACTGCTACACCATCACCGTGATGCTCTCGCTCGAGGACGCGGGATTCTGTGCGAAGGGAACGGGTTTGGCGTTCGTCGCCGACCACGACCTCACGTTCCGCGGCGACTTCCCCCTGAACACCGCCGGCGGCCAACTCGGATTCGGGCAGGCCGGGTTGGCCGGCGGCATGCACCACGTCTGCGACGCCACCCGTCAGATCATGGGCCGTGCCGGTGCGGCGCAGGTTACCGACTGCAATCGCGCCTTCGTGTCCGGCAACGGCGGGATCCTGTCCGAGCAGACGGCGCTCGTCCTGGAGGGGGACTGACGATGAAGTTCGACCGTCCGATGCCCGTGAAAACGCCGACCACGGCACCGTTCTGGGATGCGCTGTCCCAGCATCGCATCGTCGTCCAGTACTCCCCGTCATCGCAAAGCTATGTGTTCTACCCCCGGGTACGGGCGCCGCGCACCCTGGCCGACGACCTGGAATGGCGTGAGATCTCCGGCATGGGAACGCTGTATTCCTACACCGTGGCGCGGCGGCCGGTCAGTCCGCACTTCGCCGACGCCGTTCCGCAACTGCTGGCGATCGTCGAATGGGACGAAGGACCAAGGTTTTCCACCGAGATTGTGAACGTCGAACCCGCCGCGCTACGAGTCGGCATGCGGGTACGGCCGGTGTTCTTCGACTACCCCGAGCACGATGTCACCATGCTGCGATACGAGCCCGCCTGAGAGTGGCGAGCAGACGCGAAAGCCCCTGAATTCGGCATAAATCAGGGGCTTTTGCGTCTGCTCGCGCCATTGGCTACATCTGGGCCCAAACGATTTTGGTCTGCAGGTAGGTCTCCAGGCCCGCCTGGCCGGACTCGTAGCCCCAGCCGGACTGCTTGTAGCCGCCGAACGGCATGGAGTGGTCGAACTGCATCTGGCAGTTCAGGCCCACCGTCCCGGCCTTGAGCCGCTTGGCGATTCGGTGCGCGCGCCCCAGGTCCCTGGTCCAGGCGGTGGCCGCCAGGCCGTAGGTGGTGTCATTGGCCAGGGCCACCGCCTCATCCTCGTCGTCGAAGGGAATGACCGCGACCACGGGTCCGAAGATCTCCTCTTGGAACAGGCGGCTGGTGGTGGCGACGTTGGTCAGGACGGTGGGGCGAACGAAATAACCTTTGCGGTCAGCGCGATTGCCGCCGGTGACGACCTCGATGCCGTCCGAGCGGCCCTGGTCGAGGTAGCCGAGCACGCGGGTGAGCTGCTTCTGGCTGATCAACGGGCCGATCAGGCTGCCCTCGTCCTTGGGGCCGCCCTGCGGCAGTCGGTCAGCGACCTTCGCCAGGCTGTCCACGAATTGGTCGAAGATGCCACGCTGCACGAAGATTCGGGACCCGCAGACGCACGCCTGGCCGGAGTGGATGAACGTGCCGAACGCCGCCATGGGGACGGCTTTGGACAGGTCGGCGTCGTCGAAGACCACCACCGGCGATTTGCCGCCCAGCTCCAGGGTCAACTTCTTGAGGTTGCTTTCGCCGGCGGCGTGCACGATCGCCCGCCCCACCTCCGTCGAACCGGTGAAGGCGACCTTCTCGACGTCGGGGTGCGCGGTGATCGCCGCGCCTGCGGTGTGGCCGTTGCCCAGCACCAGGTTCGCCACCCCCTCGGGAACTCCGGCCTCGTGCAGGATGTTGTCCAGCACCAGGGCCGAGAGCGGCGTCTCCTCGGCGGGCTTGACCACGCTGCTGCAGCCGGCCGCCAGGGCCGGGGCGAGCTTGCAGCAGAAATTGAAGACCGGCCCGTTCCACGGGAAGATCAGGCCGACCACGCCGTACGGCTCTTTGAGGGTGTAGGCGTGCTGGTGGGAGTCGATGCCGGTGAGGCCGCCGGTGTGCACGTCGGCGGCGATGCCCTCGATCTTGGTGCACCAGCCCGCGTAGTAGCGGAAGAACTCCGATCCGACGGTCACGGTGCCCTGGGCCTGTAGCGGGGTCATGCCGGCGTTCAGCGATTCGAGCTCGGCCAGCAGCTCGGCGTTCTGGTCGATCAGTTCGCCGACGCGCCAAAGGATCTTGGCCCGCTCGCTGGGCGGTTTGTCCCGCCAGACACCCGACTCAAAGGACGCCTTCGCCCGTGCGACGGCGTGGTCGACGGCTTCGGGGCCGCAGTCTTTGAACTCGGTGACCTGTTCTTCGGTGGCGGGATCGACAACCGCGATCACCTCGCCGGTCCCCGGACGCTCCCGGATTTCGTCCAACACAGCCTGGACCGTCATCGGTACTCCTCCCTGAGTATCGGACCTGTGATGGCGAGGTTATGCGCTTAACCAAGGGATGTCTAGAGCCTGAGTAGTCGATCGGCTATTCGGCAGCGCCTATGTCGAGGCGCGCACAACGACCCGCGCGATGTCGGTGATGTCCGGCGACGGCGGGGCCGGGTAGCCCAACCGTTCGTAGATGGCCGCGATCGCAGCGTCGGCCACCGCGCGCGGGTCGAATTGGACCGAGGTCAACGGCGGTGTGCTCACCTCGCCCATCGGGCCGGCGTCGACGCCGATCACCGCGAGATCGCCAGGACAGTGCAGGCCTGCCCGATGGATGCCGTACAGGACCAGGCAGGCGATGTCGTCGCTCTGCGCGCACACCGCCGTCACGCCGTCGCGCACCCACCCGGACACTACGTCGGTGGTGTTCTCGACAGTGACCGTCGCGACGCGCACCGGTGGCAGGCCGCGCGCTTGCGCCGCGCGCGAGACCCCCTCAAGCCAGTAGTCACCCAGCGCGCGCCACTTGGCGGTCCCGCCATAGGCGAAGGCGATGTTCCGATGCCCCCGGGAGACCAGATGGGCGACTCGCATCTCGCCGACGGCCAGATGCGGAGCGCCAAGAGCGGGCAGGCTCCCTATGTCGATGTGCGGAATTCCGGCAGCCTTGACCGCGCGGGAAGCGGCCTCGCTGAGCGGGAACAGACTCGCCACGGCGACCGGGTCGAGATTCTCGATGGCATCGACGACATGATGGTCGTCTTCAGTTTCGAAGATCTGAACCTGCAGCAACCCCAGGCGCGCCAGTTCGGTGGTCATCCGGCTGCCGGCCTGCATCGGCATGTCGCCCACCGCCACCTGCGGTACGACGTAGAGCACCACGCCGCCCTTGCCGCGGGCGAGATTGCGCGCCGCCAGGTTCGGGCGGTAGCCCAGCAATTTCGCTGCGCGGTTGACCGCATCCCGGGTCTGCGGCGAGATCCGGCGGCCCTCGGCGTTGTTCAGCACATAGCTGACCGTTGCGGTGGACACGTCCGCCAGGCGCGCGACATCAGCGGTGGTGGGTCGTGCACCCCTGTCCGTGGTCAATTCGTTACCTTCCGGGACCGGCCATGCCTCATGGTGGCACGCGTGTCAACGGCCGACCGGCCGCGCGACCGTGGACTAATGGTCCCTCGTTTCATACCTCTCACTCGGGCTGCTTCGCGTACCGAACCCCCTGTGCAGCCGTTTCCCGAGCGAGTGCGGCGCCGTGGGTGTCCTCGATCAGGTTTGACATCATGATCTACTAGTCAACAAATCGGGGAGCCCGCATGAACCAAGCCGACCTGATCCTGATCAGCGTTGACGACCACATCGCCGAACCGGCCGACATGTTCGACGCACATGTCCCGGCCACGCACAAACATCTGGCGCCCCGCGTTGGACCGGACGATCGCCGACTGGGCGGCGCGCCGTACGGTGCCCGACGCGGTCCGCGCGCTCCGTTCGGCCGCCTTGGCCGCCGCACCGGTCAACCCACCGACCGGCTTGCTCACTGATCCGCACCTGCTTGGCCGGGGGTTCTGGGAACGCGTCGACCATCCGGTCGCCGGCTCGCTTCTGTGCACCGGCATGCCGTTCACCTTCGTCGGCAAGACGAGACGCTGGATTCACCGCCGGGCCCCGCTGTATGGCGAGCATACGCGCGACTTGCTGACCGAACTACGTTACGGCGCCGATGATCTCGTCGCGCTGACCCAGTCGGGAGGCACGGCGGCACGGCCGGCGGGTTTGTGACGTGGCAGTGACGCCGTGTGTGCCACCGCGGCCGGGTGAGTGCTGATGAAAACTGAACGACGCCAGAAAGAACGGAGTTGAGGTGAGCCCACCGTGCAACGCCGCCATCGTCGGGGTGTACAACACCGTCCAGGGCCGGCGACTGGACGGCGAGACGTCGCGCAGCTTGGCCATCAAGGCGATCAAGGGTGCCCTCGACGACGCGGGCCTGCGCCTCGACGACGTGGACGGAATCAGTGCCGGACCGCTGTCGACCGCCCTGATCTACGACCTGCGCCTCGGACCGGCCTGGCAGGGAATGGGTTTCGGTGTCGGCATGATCACCGAAGCCCTTATTGCGATCGAGCACGGCATGGCCGATGTGGTGGTACTCGTCGCCGCCCAGGCCGGCGAGTACCGCGACCACGCGGCTACCGCGCCGTGGACGCGGCCGGAGAACGAGTTCGTGGCCCCTTGGGGAATGTTCACCACCGCGGAGTTCGCGCTCATCGCCCGACGGCACATGCACGTCTACGGCACCACGCGCGAACAACTTTCGATGGTCGCGGCAACCATCCGCAACAACGGGTCGAAGAATCCCGCAGCCGTCTACTACGGGCGGGGCCCGTTCGGTCCCGGCGACATCACGGCATCGCGACTCATCGCAGACCCCTTTCATCTGCTCGATTGCGCCACCACCTCAGAGGGAGGGTGCGCACTGGTTCTTGCCAACGTCGACCGGATCGAAACGTCCGCACAACCGATTTACGTCTTGGGCAGCGGCGCCGACTTTCACGGTCCTTCCTACCAGCACCCACCGGCGTGGGACCTCGCCGGCCGCAGAGGCGACCACGTCAACGGCGTGGTGGGCCGGCGGGCGGCCGACCGTGCATTCGCGCACGCGGGAATCCGGCGCGAAGACGTGGACGTGCTCGAGCTCTATGATCCCTTCTCGTTCGAGATCATTCGCCAGCTGGAGGCTTTCAGGTTCTGCGGTGACGGCGAGGGTGGACCCTTCGTCGCTGAGGGTCATATCGCCATCGACGGCAGCCACCCGATCACCACCGACGGAGGAACCATGTCATTCAGTCATGCCGGCGCGAACCCGCAGATGATGCAGCGCGCGGTGCGCGCGGTGCAGCAACTGCGTGGCGACGCGGACATTTTGCAGATCCCCGCTGCCCGAGTCGCACTGTGCAGCAACGGCGGCGCCGGAGCCCTGTTCACTACCGTGCTGTTGCTGGGAAGCGAGCCCCGATGAAGCTACATGCTCAATCGGGACCGTTGCCGCACGCCAGTAGCCCGGTCAGCCTGCCGTTCTGGGACGGCTGCCGCGCCCACGAGCTGCGGTATCAGCACTGTGCCGATTGTGGCACCGCCAACTTCCCGCCGACAGAGCATTGCCGGCAATGCCTTTCGGCCGCGCTGGAGTGGATGCGAAGCCGGGGCGAGGGCGAAATCTACAGCTGGACGGTGGTTTACCGGCCGGTGACCGCCGATTTCCGACCGCCCTATGCGCCGGCCATCGTCACTTTGGACGAGGGTTACCAGATGCTGACCAACATCATCGGCATCGCGCCCGGCGAATTGGCCGTCGGCCTGCGGGTTCAGGTCCAATTCCATTCTGTTGAAATGGATTTGACCCTCCCGTACTTCACCGGGTCGCCGTGACTCCCCGGCGCACCACGAGCGGGCTCCCGGTGACCGCCTACCTGGTCCCGGGCGTACTGGCGGTCACCGACGAACAACTCACCGCCGGGGCGATCAAATTGCGTGGCGAGCTGTCCGTCGGCCACTTCTACTGGTCTCCATCGGTCAGTCACGTGCGGCGCGAACTGAACCGGCTGGTCGAGCGCGGAATGATCAACGAGATCGAGGCGCAGTCCGGCAAGAGATCCATCACATTGTTCGAGACCACAGATTCCGGGCTCGAGGCATTGGGTACGGCGAGCAGACGCAAAATCGCCCCATTTTGGCAGGAATTGGGGCGATTTTGCGTCTGCTCGCTCAGCTCGCCGTGCGCACCGCGACCGACGACACCAGATCGGCAAGCTGGTCCGGTCGATCCACCATCGAGAAGGTACGCGCTCCCGCGATGACCTCCAGCCGGGCATTCGGGATCGTCTCGGCAAGCCGTTGGCCGTCTTCGAGTTCGAAGATGACGTCGTCGCCCGACCACGCGATCAGTGTCGGCTTGCCGAATTCGGTGAGCCGGGCGGCGACACCGACCGTGACCTCGGTGCGCAGCGAGAGGGAGAACTGGCGCAGATCCTCGGCGACAGCGGCATCCGACAACGCCGGCCGCACCCACATCTCAGTCAGGTCGTCGATGTCCCGGTGCGCCAGGCCTTCGTAGGCCCGCTTGCGCGCCACCGGTGCCCGCAGGGCCTGGATCGCGGTGCGGAAAACCTTCTTCGACTTGGCTGCGAGGATGACCGGCTTGAGGATGGGCGGCGGAAAGTGCTCGAAGGCATCGCAACTGGTCAGTACCAGCGCTCCGACGCGCTCGGGGTGATGCACGGCGACGAGCTGCGTCACCACTCCGCCGGTGTCATTGCCGACCAGCACCACTTCGGTGAGGTCAAGCGCGGCAAGGGTATCGGCCACCATCCCCGCGACGCCGGTAATGCTCCGGTCGGCGCCCGGGCGCATTGGCTCGGGATGAGCGCCGAGCGGCCAGGTGGGCGCGATGCAGCGCAGACCGCGATCGGCGAGCCGTTCGCTGACCTGGCGCCACAGTTGGCCGCCCATCAGGTAGCCGTGCACGAAAACCACCGGCCTGCCGTTTTCGGGTCCGGTTGCTTCGTAATGAATGGTTCCGGCGCTAATGTCGATCGTCGGCATGAACGGCTCCTAGCAGAGTTATAGTTACAAACAGTCTGTCTGTTCGTAAATTACCAACAGGATGTATGGAAATCAAGAGACGTACCCAGGAGGAGCGCTCCGCGGCAACCCGCGAGGTGCTGATCGCGGCTGCGCGCAGGCTGTGGGGCCGGCGCGGGTACGCCGAGGTGGGCACGCCCGAGATCGTCAAGGAAGCAGGCGTCACCCGAGGTGCGATGTATCACCAATTCACCGACAAGGCAGCGCTATTCCGCGATGTCGTCGAGGCGGTCGAACGGGATGTGATGACCCGGATGGGTGCGTTGGTCGCCTCGTCGGGAGCAACGACGCCGGCCGACCTGATCCGCGCCGCGGTCGACGCCTGGCTGGAGGTATCCGGTGATTCCGAAGTGCGTCAACTGATCCTGCTGGACGCCCCCGCCGTCCTCGGCTGGAGCGCGTTTCGCGACGTCGCTCAGCGCTACAGCCTGGGTATGACCGAGCAGTTGATCAACGAAGCGATCGCGGCGGGCCAGCTGCCCCCTTTGCCGGTACGACCGCTGGCGACCGTGCTGATCGGCGCGCTCGACGAGGCGGCCATGGCGATCGCGACCGCCGACGATCAGGCCTTGGCGCGCGACGAGATCCGCCAGGTCCTGCACCGGCTCGTCGACGGGATGTTGCAGGGCTGACCCGGCGCCCCGAATTCACGGGTTCAGTTGCGGATAGTGCTCGGCCAGATCGTGCAGATAGCGCGGGGCCGCCTCGATCGCGACGTCGAGAAAGCAACGCACACTTGGTGACTGGTCCGCGGTGCGCCAGGCCAGCGCCAGCGGGCGGTTGGGGAGCTGCCCCTGCAGCGGGACGAACCGCACACCCTGGCGATTCAGGTTGACGAATGAGGTTGGCAGTAAAGCAATTCCGGCTCCAGCGGCCACCAGGGCGAGAATGGTCTGGATGCTCGCGACTTCGTCGACGATCGGTGGCTCGATGTCGTGCATCCGGAAGAGTTCGATGACGTCGCCGTAGGTGGTGGTGGCGGCGGCCCGGGTCCACAGGATCGTCGGTTCGTGCGCCAGTAGTGCCGGGGCGATGCCGCGCTGGTCGCATAGTGCATGGTCCTCGCAGACGACGGCCGCGAGCGGATCGTCGATCAGCGGCTGGATGGTCACCGACGGTTCATCGACCGGCCCCCGCAGCAGTCCCACGTCGATGCGGTGTTGGACCAATCGCTGTACCTGTTCGATGCTGCCCAGCTCCTCGAGCTCGAGTTGGACGTCCGGATACTGCCGCCGGTGCGCGCGCATCACCTGAGGCAGCACGCCGTCGACGGCCGCCTGCAGTGCACCGATGCGCAAGTGACCGAGCTGGCCTGCGGCGGCGCGGCGCGCCGCGGCAAACGCACGCTCGGCGTGGGTGAGCGCCAGGTGCGCCTCTTCGTACAGCGCGAGGCCCGAATCGGTCAGCTCGATGGGGCGCCGGGACCGGTCGATGAGCTTGGTGCCCAGCTGGCGCTCCAATTTCTGGATCTGCTGACTCAGCGGTGGCTGCGCAATGTGCAGCCGCTCGGCGGCACGGCCGAAATGGCGCTCCTCGGCAACGGTCACGAAGTAACGAAGCAGCCGCAGTTCCGGATCAGACATATACGAAGCATATAAAGTATGACCGTTTATGTCTTGGACGGTAATGATCCTGTCGATCTACGGTTGCCCAATGAACCAGGAGGCAACATCATGACCAGGGTCATTCCCACCGATGAGGATCTCGTCGAGCACTACTTCGATCAGCCGTGGAGTGACGGACTCCCGGTCGTCCCGCCTACGCCGGCGCGCATCGCCGCGATGCTCGACGTCCTGGGCGGGCAGGCCGATGACCTGGTGGCGCGCATCCCACCCCGGTGGGGCAGCCTGACCCTTGAACTGCTGGCCGTCAACATGGTGATGGCCGGTTGCAAGCCGCAGTACGCACCCGTGGTGCGGGCCGCTGTTCTCGCGCTGGCCGACCCCCGATTCAACCTCAACGGCGTGCAGGCGACCACGCACGTGGTCGCACCCCTGCTCGTGGTCAACGGACCCATCGGGCGGAAGATCGGAATGAACTCGGGCGGAAACGTTTTCGGCTCCGGCAACCGTGCGAACGCCACCATCGGCCGTGCGGTGCGGCTGATCCTGCTCAGCGTCGGCGGCGGCATTCCAGGCCAACTCGACAAGAGCACCCTGGGCCATCCCGGCAAGTACACCTTCTGCATCGCCGAGAACGAGGAGGCCAGCCCGTGGGCTCCGTACCACGTGGAGCACGGCTACGCTGCCGACGACAGCACGGTGCTGGTGATCGGTGCCGAAGCCCCGCACAGCATTACCAACCACATCTCCGATGATCCGCGGGGCATTCTCGACTCGGTCGCGTCAGCGATGAGCACGATCGCGCACAACAACGCCGTCCTCGGCGGATCCTGCGCGGTGGTCATCGGCGTCGAACATGCCCGCACCATCGCCTCCTTCGGTTGGTCGCGCGACGACGTGCGCCGCTATCTGTGGCTGAACGGCACCAACTCCTGGGACGACGTCAGTTACGGCAACCGTTACGCCCCACCGGGTGGACGCACGTACAACCGCAACCTGCCTAAGTGGTATCCACGTGAATCGGGCCGACAGGTGCCGATTGTCTTCACCCCGGACGACATTCACCTCTTCGTCGCCGGTGGATCCGCGGGCCGGTTCTCCGCCTTCCTGCCGGGCTGGAGCACGGCGACGACACCCGTGCTGCGGGCCGTCGAGGACGGTGTCTCCGGTATGAGGGGCGATGTCCGCGAACTCGACTGCTCCGACGGCGCCTGCCGGCTCTGAACCCGCGAAAGGAAATCCTATGACCAACTTGGCTTACGACCCCTGCGGTGTGGTCGACGCACAGGCAACACCGACGGCTCCGCGCCCCGGGCGCACCGAGGGCCTGCGTCTTGGCGTGCTGAGCAACACCAAGTGGAACGCCGCCAAACTGCTGCGTGCCACCGTGCGCCGATTGTGCGATGGTGGAAACGTTTTCGCGAGCGTCACGTACTACGACAAGCACCACTTCTCCTCGGATGCCAGTCCCGAGCTGATCGCGCAGATCGCCGGCGAGAACGACATCGCCGTCACCGCGATCGGCGACTGCGGCTCCTGCTGCTCGGCCTGCGTCAACGACGCGGTACGGCTGGAGCAGTCGGGGATACCGACCGTCGCGATCGTGACGACGGAATTCGAGCTCGAAGCTCGCCTGCAGTGTGAGGCGCGGGGCATGGCCGGCCTGGAAACCGCGGTGGCCACCCATCCCATCAGCAGCCTGACCCTTGAGCAGCTCGACGGCCGTGCCGCCGAGATCGCCCCGCAGGCAAGCCGAATCTGGTTCGGCGACCACGCCGACATGGCCGATGAAGCCGCGGTCTCATGAGCGATGCAGGTCCGCTGTCGTCGGTGGTGGTCGCAGATTTCTCCCGAGTCCTTGCCGGGCCGTTCTGCACGATGACACTGGGTGACCTCGGCGCTGAGATCGTGAAGGTGGAGCGGCCCGGTGGCGACGACACCCGCGCTTGGGGGCCACCGTTCCTCGACGGCGAAAGCACCTACTACCTGGGTGTCAACCGCAATAAGCGAAGCATCGTCCTCGACCTGCACGACGCCGAAGACCTGCACGTGGCAACGACGCTCGCCGAGCGCGCCGACGTCGTGGTGGAGAACTTCCGCCCCGGCACCATGGCACGATTCAACCTCGACGAGCCCACCCTCCGCCGGGCCAATCCGGCACTGGTGTATTGCAGCATCTCGGCTTTCGGGACCGGCGCCGGCCACCATCTGGCCGGTTACGACCTGCTGGTTCAGGCCCTCGGCGGCTTGATGAGTGTCACCGGACCAGATCCCGGGCAACCGACAAAGGTCGGGGTGGCGCTGGTCGACGTCCTGGCGGGACTGTTCGCGACGGTGGGCATCCTGGCGGCGCTACGCGAGCGCGACCGCACCGGACGCGGACAGCTTGTCGAGGTCAACCTGATGTCGGCGCTGTTGTCCGCACTCGCTAACCAGTCAGCCAGTTACGTTCTGGCACAGCAAATTCCGCGTGCGATGGGCAATGGGCACGCCAGCATTGCGCCATACGACACCTTCGCGACCGGTGAGGGGAGCATCGTGCTTGCGGTGGGTAACGACAAGCAGTTCGTCGCGCTCTGTGCGGCACTGGGGAGTCCCGGCCTGGCGCAGGATCGCCGGTTCCGCAGCAACGAACTACGGGTGCGTAACCGGGCGGCGTTGCGCGTCCGACTGGAAGCGGCGTTGGCGGCCAACACGGCCCGGCACTGGACCAGACTGTTGCCGTCCTTGGGTATTCCCGCCGGAGCGGTCAACACCATTGGCGAGGCCTTCGCGCTTGCAGATGAGTTGGGCCTGCGGCCGATTCGTGCCACCGACGACGGCGACGCCCGCGGCCAGGTCGCCAGTCCGATCACTCTCTCCGCAACGCCGGTGAGCTACCGCACCAGGGCACCCCGCCTCGGTGAACACAGCGCCGAGATCCGTGGCTGGCTGGGCGAGCTTGCACGTCGCCGCGAGACCGGGTGAGGGGGAACAGCGCCACGCCGAATCTTCGTCACTGGGTGGCCGTGACAGTTACTGCACCGCAGCGATAGTCTGGCGCGACAACTCGGTGGCTATTTCGCAGGGGTCCGGGAACGGCTTCTTCACGAATTGGATTGACCACTCGAAGAAATCGTCCTGGTACTGGATGGAGACGTCGCAGAGTCGGGTGCCCAGCCGGTCGGTGGCAACCGCGATGTACCCGCTGTGGCCGTCGATGGTGATGTCGTTGACGGCGGTCCGGGTCAAATCCTCGTTCTTGCGTTCGCGGCCGATGGGACTGCCGCGAAACCAGCTGAACGAGAACCACGGTCCGGAGATGCTGCCATTGACCAGCCACTGACACCCCACCGCGTTGCGGGCAGTGACCACAAGTCCGGCCACGTGGGTCAGCTGGGCGAGGGTTTGATCGCTGACGCCCCCACACTCGGGGAAGGACGGTCCGTGAGTGGCCTGCACCGAGGAGGGCGTTCTCGAGGACGTCGGCGAACCGCCGGATCCGGGCGAGCCGCCGGCGCACCCGGCCAACAGAGGAAGCACGGCCACCAGGACCGGTGCCCACCGACGCCCGCTCATCCGTCGAAGACCCTGTTCATCCGCTTCTTGAAGGCATCGTCGAAGCGGCGGTAGGTGGCGCGCAACGCGTTGCCCGGCCAGTGATCCGCCACGAGCTCTGCCGGAAGCAGCGGGTCGAGCTGCAGATGGCGCACCACGGCGATCGACAGCGCGAAGTCGAAGGTAAAGCTCTCGGCCGACTCGTCGTGGGCGGCGGCGTCGAGGGCGGACTCCATCGCGTCGATGAGCGCCCTGGCATCGTCTGCCCAGCCGTCGAGTGCAAACAGCGAGCGCATCTGCCCGGCGGTGATGTCGGTGGCCGCGCCGTGGAAGTGGGTGCACTGCCGGTCCAGGACCGCCCGGGCCGCCGAAAGCCGCTGCGGATCAAGGTTGTCCGGCCGAATCCAGACCCCTTCCCGGAAGTCGGCCAGGTGCAGCGCCGATGCCGCTTTCCGGAGTTCCAGCCGGTCGGCCGCGGAGCGCCGTTCCACGGAGACGATCGCGAGTTCCCAGGTGCCGTCCCATCCGTCGACACCGTCGGTTCGGTAAGCCTCGTCAACGCGCTGGCGGCGGTCGAGCAACCGGCCGGCCAGCGCGTAACTTCCGTCGTCCGCGGTGAGTTCGCCGTTACAGACCATGCGCCACAGACAGGTGCGGGCGGCGCCGTCGCTGATGCCGAACAGCGAAGCCACCGCGACGAGATTCGCCACCGGTAGCCGGGGTTCATCAGAGCCCAACAGCGCCGACGCGAGAACCGAGCGCGCGCTGAGCGGCCGGTCGCCGATCAGTTCGCGCACTCGGGATTCAGACACTGCGGGCACGCGTCCATCTTCCCCGATAACGCCACGTATCACGTATCCATTGACGTGTGATCTGGAAAGTGTGACACTGAACCGCGTGGCCGTGCCGACGAAGCCGTTGGTTGCCGACGCCTTGGTTGCAAGTGATGTCGAGATCGCCCGGCGCGTCCTGGCCCATATCGACGCCGGCACCACCGATGCGGGAGCCGCCTGGCGCGAGCCCGTCGAAAACTATCTGGATGCAACCCGATTCGCCCGAGAGATGCGGTTGCTCCGCGCCATGCCGAGCGTATTCGCGCCGTCCGCGGCGATCCCCGACCCAGGGGATCACGTAGCGCGAACGACGTTCGGGGTACCACTGTTCGCGGTGTGCGGGCGCGACCGCCGCGCCCGGGTGTTTCGCAATGCGTGCCGGCATCGAGGGTTCACTTTGGTCGAGGGCGCCGGTTGTGCGCACGCACTGGTGTGCCGGTACCACGGCTGGACATATCGGTTGGACGGGTCGCTCGCCCACGTACCGCACGGAGAGGCGTTTCCCGACCTCGACGCCGCCGCCCGGGGGTTGGTGGAGGTCGTCAGCCGCGAGGTGGACGGGCTGATTGTGATCGATGCACTCGATCCCGTCGGCCCCGCCGATTCCGACGACGACGCGCTGGCCTGGTTGACCAACGGAACACCCTGGCGCGACAAACTCCTTCCCGCGCAGCGACTCGTCTACGTCGACACCGCGCTGCGACCGATGAACTGGAAGGTCCTCGTCGAACAGTTCCTGGAGGGCTACCACATCCGCTCGGCTCACCAGGACACCTTCTACCCATTGCAGTACGACGACCTCAACGTGGTCGAGATGTTAGGTCCGAATTCCCGTATCACGTTCCCGTACCGCAACATCGAACGGCTGCGCACCCGACCGGAGAGCAGCTGGACGACCGACGCGCGGGTGACCTATCTGTATCAACTCTTTCCGAATGTGATGCTGGCGACGTTCCCCGACCTTATGTTGATGATCGTGGTGGATCCGGTCGATATCGACCACAGCGCGGTCACCACCTATTCGATGGCCCGCCCGGATGCGGCCCGCCAGTCGAAAAACCTTATCGCGCAACTTAATCCCGTCGCGGCCAGCACGCTGATCGCGCGCGGCGCGGTGGAGGACAACGAGATGTCAGAGGGCGTCCAGCGGGGCTTACGTTCTGGGGCGAACGCTTTCGTCGAGTTCGGCCGGCACGAAAGTGCGGCCGGGCATTTCCACGCCGTGCTCGACGAACGCCTCGCGCGCCAGGCGGGCGATGCTACGGCGTCTTGAGGAACACGTCGTTCAAGGTGACGGTGCGCAGACTGCGGCTGCGGATGATGTCGACCAGCTGGGGATAGACGTGGGTCACCGGCAGATGGTTGAGATGGCCGATCACGATGGCCTGCGGCGTGAAGTACTGGTCGGCCATTTTCACGATGTATTCCTCGGTGATCAACGTTGAATCCGACAGCGAACCCGACCACAGCACCGGGACGCTGTAGCCGAGGTCGCACGCCACGGCATCGACGTCGGCGTTGTGTTTCGCATACGGTGGGCGCCAATATGGTTTGGCGCCAACGCCGTACGTCTTCTTCAAGAACTCGTCGTTGCGCATGAGCTGCTTGGCGACGTCACCTTTGGGCAGGGTGGTCAGGTCGGGATGCGACCAGGTGTGGTTGCCGAGCTCGATCTGTCCGGACTCGACCAATGGCCGAAGCAGCGCCAGGTTGTCGGTCCAGGAGTCGTAGGTGCCGTTGACGAAGAACGTCAAGCGGATCCCGGTGTCCTTCGCGAACTGTGTGTACGCCCGCACCACCTCGCTGTTGGTGCCGTCATCGACGGTCAGCGCCAGCAGATCACCGTCGCCGGGAAGCTGGCTGAGCACGCCGCCGCCGGGCAGTCGCACCCGGGCACTCGGCGGTGGCGGCGGCAGCAGGCCCGCGACTGTCGGACCGGCGGGCGGCGCGCCACCGGCGGCTGCCGACGTCTGGGCGAAAGTCCGGGGCTGAGGATCGACCATGCATCGGGCCAGGCCCACGCCGGCAACGGTGGTGACCGCGAGGGATCCAAGGAAACGGCGGCGACTCAGTTCTGACATTCGACGGCCGCAATCGATCCACAGGTGCGCCACCGTCCCGACGCGCCCGAATCAGGGCGGCAAACCAGGCTGACCAGCAACGACACCACAGCAGCGAACCGTATCATGACCAGCCGGGATATACCCGGCGCAGCGCCGCAGCCGTGGCCAAGTGTTGCCGCTATCACAGCCTGGCGTTGTGGAACTGAGTCGATCGTCCGACGATAGGGTTGCGGCCGCGCCTCCAGGAGCCCGGCGGTACCAGAAGGAGTCGGGATGAACGTCATGGTTGTCGACCGGGGCCCCCGCAGGGTGAGTCGGCGGGTCGAGGTGCAGGCGCCCGCGGCGGAGTTGTTCGCGATGGCCGCCGATCCGCGTCGGCACAGTGAGCTGGACGGATCGGGCACGGTGCGGGCCAACGTCAAGGCACCGGCCGTCCTCGTCGAGGGAGCCAAGTTCTCGACGAACATGAAGATGTTCGGGTTGCCCTACCGCATCACCAGTACGGTGACCGCCTTCAAACCCGACGAGCTGATCGAATGGCGCCACCCGCTCGGCCATCGATGGCGGTGGGAGTTCGAGGCGCTCTCACCGACCCGCACCCTGGTCACCGAGACCTTCGACTATCACGATGCCGGGGCGCTCAAGAAGAACCTGAAGTACTACGAGCGACTGGGATTCGCCAAGGCGAACGCATCCGGCATCGAGGCGACGCTGACCAAGCTGCACGACCGCTACGCGACGGGCTAGCCTATGCCGCCGAATCGGCGGCGTCCCACGGCACCACGCCCGACACCCAGTGCGACAACTCTTCGACCTGGTCGTTGCGGTGCAGATGCCGGGGAGGCGTGGCGAAGGTCGAGTAAGGGCGGCACCGGATCACCACCCGGTTCTCCCGCTCGCACATCGCTTCGATCGACGGCCGGGCGTCGGCGCCCAATGGCTGGCCCGACATCCGCCCCGCCACCGCCATCATCACGTCGACCGCCAGATCGCGATCCTCATCCAGCGTCGCATCCGTGTAGACCTGCAAATAGGTGAACGGCCAGCGCTCGTCCAGCACGCACAGGCTGACCTTGCCGTCACGTTCGATGATCCGGGCCTTGCCCCGGCCGGCCATCGTGGAAACCAACAGCTCGTCGTCGTCGGTCGGGATGTAGTAGACGATCGACATCGCCGGCCCGTCGTTGCGACGTCGGTAGCCGAACACCGCGGTGCGGTGGGTGCGGACGAATTCCCGTCGCTCCGAGGGAAGCATGTCGCGGTCGGTCGGAGCCGTGAACGGCTCCGCTGCAAGGGGCAGGAGCATGCCGGAACGTCCTTCATGACAGGAGGATTGACCTACGGTCGATTTATGGATACAGTGTGCCCATAAATATCGACAATGTCAACCCCGGCCCCGGACGCCCGCGTGGGCGTCCGGCCCTTGCCCTGGATCGCATCGTCGGCGCTGCCCTGGAACTCGTCGACGAAGAAGGCGCAGCAGCTCTGTCCATGCGGTCCCTGGCCCAGCGACTGGGATCCGGCACCGCGACGCTGTACCGGCACTTCGCCGACCGGGCCGAACTGGTGGCCATGGTGGTTGATCGATTGCTCGGCGAGGTCGCTGTCGAGGATGCCGCCGGCTTGCCGTGGGACCAGGCGTGCGCGGCGTTCGGGCACGGCATGTTCGAAGCTCTCGTGCGGCACGGCAACGTCGCGCCCTTGCTGATCGGTCATGTTCCGCTGGGTCCCAATGCCATGGCTCACCGGGAGCACATGATCAGCGTGCTATTGGCCGACGGGTTCCCCGCGCAGACTGCCGCGCACATCTACGCCACGCTGTCGCGCTACACGCTCGGCTTCGCGATGCAGGCGTCGGCGTCGGGGTCGGCCGGGCAACACGACGCCGCGGTATCCGATGCCTTCCGGCGGCTCGACCCCGGTCGTTACCCGGCGACCACCGCGGTGGCCGAACACCTGCCGGTGCCGCTGGTCGACGAGTTCAGCTTCGGACTGCAACTCATCACCGCCGGGCTGCGCCGGCAGCACTCCTGACCTGCGTCAGTCGCCGAAGCCGGCCGGGGCCGGCACGGGCGCCGGCGCGCCGCCACCGAGGCGGCTGGCCGCGAACGCCGCGCCCTGTTCGATCATCGCCGCGTCATCCGCGTAGGAATTGTGTGCGGCGAAGTTCATCCCCTGAGAGCACACGGGGTCGTCCGGGGCGCAGATCTTGATCGTCTTGGCTTGATAGAGCGGACCGATCGCCACCTGCGGCTGGCCGAGAAATTCCATCGCCCGGCTGTTGGGCGTTCCGAACAGGACGACCGACGAGACATGGTCGGCGACTGCGGGATCGAGCGGCCTGGGCACGGTCGTCGGGTCCACCCCGTCCGGAACCCGGGCCGACGTGACGAAGCCCATCACCGCCGCGCCCTGCGAGAAGCCGGAGAGGACCATCTTGGTCTTGGGGCAGGCGGCGGCCATGGCGTTGACGTGTGCGCCGGCATCCCGGATCCCGTCCACACCGGTCGCCCACTCCTCGCTGGCGGGATAATTCACCGAATACACCCCGAGTGACTGCGCACCGAGACGCGGCCGAAGCGAGTCGACGAAGGCCTGTCCCGTTGCACCAAGACCTTCCTCACCCGTACCCCTGGCGTACACCACCTCGACATCCGGGCAGGGTTCGGCCGATGCGACGGGCACGGCAGAGGTCAGGACAGAGATACCGGCGCCAGCAGCCACGGCTGCGGCGCAACCAAGAAGACGCGTGATCATGCCGCTTATTTTGCCCCTCTATCCGAAGTTCCAAACCATCAGCATGCCTATTGTCACCGAGAATTTCCGTCCACGCATTCTTGTTTCTGGCGTGGCGTGCCCCGCCTCACACGTAGGGGAGCACTTCGTCGACCAGTCGGTGCAGGCTGGCCCAACCGTCATCGATGGGAAGCCCCCCGACCAAGGGGTTCATCACCACCGAATCGCGGCCGCCGCGCAGCTGTGCCAGCAACTGCCCGGGAGTCAGGATCTCGACGCTGCCGAGTCGACGCAAATCCTGGGCCGACGCGGCGGCGGTCTCGTTGGGCCGGGGGACCCCGGCCCTTCTCCAGCCGGAGTACTCGACCGCCTCGTTCATGATGAAACCGCCGTATCGGGACCAGGCCTCGTCCGGGTCGGGGTGCACCAAGGTGACCGTGCTGCCGTTCTCCGGGCAATAGGCGAAACCGGTCTTGCCGTGCTTGCGCAACTCCTCGGTGTACACGGTCACCAGGTCGGGCATGGCCATCGGCGGGGAGAACGGCAAGCCGAACCGTGCCGCCCGGCGAGCCGCCGCCACGGTCATCCCGCCGACGAAGAAGAGCGGGTGGGGACGGGTATGCGGCTTGGGGGTGACGTTGATCACCGCGCCGTCGTATTCGAACGGCTCATCGCCCCACGCCTGCAGCAGCACCGACAGGCAGTGGTCCATGAGGGCGCCGCGTTGCGACCAGTCCTTGCCGAGAGCGTGGTACTCCTGCGGGCGATAGCCCATTCCGGCCACGAAACTGAACCGGCCGTGGGCAAGGTTGTCCAGCACGGCAATGTCCTCGGCGAGCCTGATCGGATCGTAGAGCGGCACGATCAGCGCGTTGATGCTGATGCGCACCGCACGCGTCCGGCCGGCCAGCGCGGCGGCCAGCATCAGCGGTGACGGCAGCCAACCGGTGGCGGCCAGATGATGCTCCTCGCCGCTGATCGCCGTGAATCCGTTCCTGTCGGCGAACTCCGCCATCTCCAGCGCGGCGTGGTAGCGATCGCCGTGCCGCCCCGCCGGATCGGCGACATTCGTCATGTTCAGTCGGAGCGCGGTGAGCAAAACAAATTCCCTCTGATCATTCGCTTGGCCGCATTCAGCGTCGCGTCGTAGGCCTCCGGCGACACCCGTGCGGCCGGTTCCGTCAGGCCACGCGTCAGCGCGCAGATGGCGTCAATGGCCGCGACAGTGCCGGTAGCCGGCGCTAACGCGCCCCGCCGGTGCGCATCCTCGACGATCTCGGTCACGATCTCGCGCAGCGCCTTCGAGCCGGGATATGGCGGGCCACCCTGCCTCGACTGTGCGGTGCTGTCGGAACGCACCGCTCGCAGGAAGGCGGCCAGGTGCGGATAGTCACGCATCAACCGCTTCGATTCGTCCAGCACCGCCTCGAGTTGGGCGGCGACGTCGCCGGACCCCGCGGCGGCGGCCCGCAGCCGGGGCCGGACTATGTTCTCGATCTCCTCTGCCGTTGCCGTGAGCAGCTCGGACTTGTTCGCAAAGTAGTGATAGAGGCTTCCGCTGGTCATGTCGGCAAACCGGGCGATCTCGCGGATCGTCGTCTTGGAATAGCCGACCTCTGCCACGCAGCGCATCGCCGCGGTCATGATCCGCCGCCGGGTCTGCTCGCCATCGGCGCCGACCGGGCGGCCGAGCGCAGGACCCGGTGCGGAGGACCCGGAAAGGGATGAGCTGACAGTCATGCCGCGTTGCCCCCGTTGAGAATCGCCCGCCACCGCGCCTGCCCAGATGCAGGAACTAATCGATCGGTCGAATATATTCGACCACGTCCCCACCGGCTTGCCAGCCGGACAGATTCCCAAGTGAGGTACACGTCCCACCATGGCCCGAACGCAGCTGGGCCGACCCGTCGGTGCAAGTGGTGAAGGGACTCGCCGCCGGATCATCATCGCGACGATGAAGTGTGTGGCGCAGGTCGGTTACGCCAAGGCCACCATCCGGGAGATCGCCCGGATGGCGGACGTGACCAGCGCGAGCCTGTACAACTACTTCCCCAACAAGGCGGAGCTACTCAGGGCGACGATCGAGGCCAGGGCCGATGCCGCCATTCCGCGGTTGCGGAAGGCGGCCACGGTCCCCGGCGATGCCGTCGATCGAATCGAGGCCGTCCTCGACGAATGCGGAGCCTTGATGCGCGAGTTTCCGGATCTGGCCGCGTTCGAATGGGCGATCCGGGCAGAGCACCTCCTCGATCGGGGGGTGCCGCCGGAATCCGGTGACGCGCCGGCAGCCGAACCTCGGTTCGAGACGTTCCGCGAGATCATCGCGGGTCTGGTGGCGCAGGCCGGGCGCAACGGCGAACTCGGTGCCGATCCCGACCTGCATGGGACCGAAGAGGCGATCTACGCGCTGATCTACGGCCTCACCGAGCTGGCTGCCGCCCTGCCGCCGGAGGAGTACCAGGCCGCGTTGAGTGCGGCCAAAGTCATGGTCAGAGGGGATTTATTCGCGACCGCGAGCTAGCATCGGCTAGATGCGATCAAGCGATCGATTAATAACGCCGGGCTCACAGGGAGTGGGGTCGAGGGTTTGACCGAAATTGTCGGGCGCACGTTCGACGTCGAAGCGCTGCGCCGGAGGTACGCACAGGAACGCGGGCGGCGGCTGCGACCCGACGGGATCGCGCAGTATGTGGAGATCGCGGGCGAGTTCGCCCGGTTTGCCGATGACCCGTGGGCGGACAAGAACTTCACCCGCGAGCCGATTACCGACGAGGTCGACGTGGCGATAGTCGGCGCCGGATTCGGCGGCTTGCTCACCGGCGTGCGGTTACGGCAACTCGGGGTGGAAAGCATCCGGCTGATCGATAGGACGGCCGACGTCGGCGGCACCTGGTACTGGAACCGTTATCCGGGGATCGCCTGCGACGTCGAGTCCTATGTCTACATCCCGCTGCTGGAAGAACTCGGCTACGTCCCCGAACAGAAGTATGCGAAGGGTTCGGAGATCTTCGCGCACTGCCGGCGCATCGCCGAACACTTCGATCTGTACCGGGACGCGTGCCTGCAGACCGATGTGCATGAAATCCGCTGGAATGCCGACACTTCCCGCTGGATCATCAGAACAAACCACGGTGACGAAATGCGGGCGAAGTTCGTCACGATGGCCAACGGCTACCAAGCCAAACCCAAGTTGCCCGGTATCGACGGGATCAACGAGTTTCGTGGCCACACGTTTCACACCAGCCGCTGGGACTACGGATACACCGGCCGCGACCTGGAGAATCTGGCGGACAAGCGGGTCGGCATCATCGGTACCGGCGCCACCGCGGTTCAGTGTGTGCCACACCTCGGCGCGGCGGCCCAACGACTGTATGTGTTCCAGCGCACTCCGTCCTCGGTCGACATCCGTGCCAACGGCCCGACAGACCCCTTGTGGGCCAACGCTTTACAACCGGGATGGCAGCGCGAACGGATAGAGAACTTCCAGATACTGACTTCCGGTGGCCGGGCGGAGGAGGACCTGGTCGCCGACGCCTGGACGAGCATCACCCGCAAGCTGCCGGTGATGCGCCACGACACTGATGCGACCATCAGTCCCGAGCAACGCACCCGGGATATCGAGATCGCTGACTTCGCCAAGATGGAGGAGATCCGTTCGCGCGTCGACGAGATCGTGGTCGATCGGAAGACGGCCGAGGCGCTCAAGCCCTGGTACGGCTACTTCTGTAAGCGGCCCTGCTTTCATGACGAATATTTGCAGACGTTCAACCGCGCCAACGTGACGCTCGTCGATACGCGGGGGCGAGGCGTGGAACAGATCAACGAGGCGGGCGTGGTGGTCGACGGGGTGACCTACGAGCTGGATTGTCTGATCTTCGCAACGGGATTCGAGGTGGGCACCGATTACTGCCGTCGTACCGGGTTCGAATTGATCGGCCGCGACGGCGTCACGCTGACCGAGCGGTGGCGCGATGGGGTGCGCACATTTCAGGGTCTGTGCACCAACGGTTTTCCGAACTGCTTCATCGAGAGCATCGCCCAGGCCGGGCTCACCGTGAACTTTCCCTACCTGCTCGACGTGCAGGCCACCCATGCCGCGTGGATCATCGCGTGGGCGCTGCAACACGGTGTCGACGAAGTCGAGGCTTCGGCGGGTGCCGAAGCCGAGTGGGTCGAGACGGTGGTCCAACGTTCGGCGGGCACCGCTGAGCGGGCCAAGACCTGCACGCCGGGTTACTACAACCGAGAAGGCAAGGCGGACGCCAAGACTCGGCAGGGCAGCTTCTTCTTCGGTGGTCCCACCGAATACGCCGACCTGTTGGCGGCGTGGCGGGCGGACGGGGACCTTGCGGGCTTCGAGGTACACCGCACGCGGGACGTTCCGTGAGATACGTCGTCGGGCGGATGCGGGCAGCGACCAGACGGCGTCCCTCCCCCAAGGTGGCGATCATCGGCGCGGGGTTCGGCGGCCTGGGCGCCGCGGTGGCGCTGCGCCGCGCCGGCATCGACGACCTGGTGATCATCGAGGCCGGTGATGGTGTGGGGGGCACCTGGCGGCGCAACACCTACCCGGGGGCGGCCTGCGACATTCAGAGCCACCTCTACTCGTTTTCGTTTGCGCTCAACAGGTCCTGGAGCCGCACCTACGCCCGTCAGCCCGAGATACTGGCCTACCTGGAGTCGGTGGTCGACGATTTCGATCTCGGCCGCCACCTGCTGCTCAACACCAGGGTGCGATCCGCGCGCTGGGACGGGGATGCCCGGCGGTGGAGCGTTCAGCTGGATCGCGAAGGCGCAGAACAGAACCTGGTCGCCGACGTCGTCGTCTGCGCCGCGGGGCTTTTCGGATCGGTGCGACTGCCCGACATCGCTGGACTGACCGAATTCGGTGGCACCCTAATGCACACCGCGCAATGGGATCATGCGGTGGACCTCGCGGGTAAACGGTTGGCTGTGATCGGCACCGGGGCCAGCGGCGTACAGGTCATTCCAGAACTCGCCAAGACCGCCGGACATGTCACGGTGTTCCAGCGGACACCGCCCTGGATGGTGCCCAAGGAGGACCGCCCTTACCGCGCAAGCGAATTGGCGCGGTTCCGGCGCAACCCACTGGCCGCCCGGCGCGCGCGTTGGCAGATCTGGAAGTTCCAGCACGACAACACCGCGACCATGGCCGACGATCCGGTGGTCACGGCGCGGTCGCAGTTCGCGACATCGTTCTTGGAGCGCACGGTGTCCGACGGGGCCCTGCGCCGCGCTCTGACGCCGGACTATCCGTTCCGCTGCAAGCGCGTGTTGCTGGGCGACGATTTCTACCGGGCGTTGCAACGGGACAATGTCACTCTCGTCACCGATCCCGTCGAGCGGTTCACCAAAACGTCGGTCGTTACCGCCGCAGGAGCCGCGGTCGACGTCGACGCCGTGGTGCTGGCCACCGGGTTCGAGACTTCGCGCTACCTGTCCGGCATCGAGGTGATCGGCGCGCGGGGACAACGACTGCACGAACGCTGGGGTGCGGACCCCAGCGCGTACCTGGGGGTTGCCGTGTCGGGATTTCCCAACTTCTTCATGCTCTACGGACCCAACACCAACCAGGGGGGCAATTCGATCGTCTACATCCTCGAGGCGGGCGCCAGGCTGGTGGCCAGCGCGGTGTCGCGCATCGCCCGCCGGGGCGGCTACCTCGATGTGCATCCGGAGGCAGAGCGCCGGTACAACGACCGGCTCTCCGCGGATCTGGATCGCACCATCTGGACACAGTGCGACAGCTACTTCCGCTCGCCCAGCGGGCGCATCGTGACCCAGTGGCCCTACACCGAGTTGGAGTACGCGCGGCGTACCTGGCGGGTCCGGCCGGGCGACTGGGTGCACGAGCGGGTCGCGTCGCCGGTCACTGCCACTCAGAGCGCGCTAACCGGACATAAATCATCAACTGACTGATTCTTTGTGAAAAACTGCCCGCGCCGGCCCGTGCCATGCATACGATCAATTGATTGATTATATAGCCGGAAGGTCAGCGATGTCGTATGTGGTAGCGGTCCCGGAATTGTTGTCGTCGGCGGCGTCGGATCTGGCGGGCATCGGCGCGGCGCTGAGCGCCGCGAACACCACCGCGGCGCTTCCCACGACGACGATATTCGCCGCGGCCCAGGACGAGGTCTCGGCGGCGGTCGCTGCGTTATTCGCCGGTCACGCCGGCGAGTACCAGGCGCTCAACACGCAGGTCGAGGCGTTCCACCGGCAGTTTGTGCGGCTCCTGTCATCCGGCGCGGGCTCGTACTCCGCGGCTGAGACGGCCAACGTCAACCCGCTGCAGCAGGCACTTGACCTGATCAATGCGCCCACCCGGGCGCTCACCGGCCGTCCGTTGATCGGCAACGGTGCCGACGGGAGCGCCGGCACCGGTCAGGACGGCGGAGCCGGGGGATTGCTGTACGGCGATGGCGGAAGGGGTGGATCTGGCGCGGCCGGTCAGGCCGGCGGGGCCGGTGGCAGCGCCGGGCTGATCGGCAACGGCGGTGCGGGTGGTCAGGGCGGCGTGAGTATCGATGCCACCGCGCCGGCTCCGGCGGGCGGCCGCGGCGGCAACGGCGGGGTGTTGTGGGGCAGCGGCGGGGCCGGGGGGATGGGTGGATCCGGCGCAATCGGCGGTTCCGGCGGCGCCGGGGGCGACGCCGGGCTGGTCGGGGACGGCGGCAGGGGCGGTGCCGGCGGGTCTGGTCAACAACCGGGTGCCGGCGGGGCCGGCGGCTCCCGCGGACAACTCGCCGGCAACGACGGCGCGCAGGGCACGGCGGGTGCCAAGGTCAGCGGCCCGTCCGACCCGGGCACTCCGACCGACCCGGGCACTCCGACCGACCCGGGTAACCCGCCCGGGCAGAACGCCGTCGACGCGGCCCGCGACGGCAACCTCGACTCCGAAAATGGCGGGACCGTCAGCGACGCCAATCTGCGCGAGATCTCCGGCATCGACGCCGGCATCAACAACCCGGATGTCTATTGGGTGCACAACGATTCCGGCGACTCCGCGCGCATCTTCGCCGTCGACGCCAAGACCGGTCAGACGCTGGCCACCTACAAACTCACCGGCGCGACGGCCAGGGACTGGGAGGACATCGAGGTCGCCAGAGGGCCGGATGGCAGGTCATACATCTACGTCGGGGACATCGGCGACAACGGTTATTCGCGCAACGACGTCGTCGTCTACCGCGTTCCCGAGCCGATCGTCACCGGCACCGCAGCCAACCCGACGAGTGGTTCGCTGTCCGGGGTCCAGGAACTCCGCGTGGTCTATCCCGGCGGCGAGAAGCTGAACTCGGAGGCGTTGGCGGTCGATCCCAAGTCGAGCAACCTGGTGCTGGTCGAGAAGACCGACGGTGATATCTCGCGGGTGTACGCGACACCCGACAGCGGGTGGAGCAACGCCGGCAGCGGCGCGGCACCACGGCAGCTGAACCAAGTTGCCACGCTGGACCTCTCGGACTCCGGGTCACAACTCGTCACCGGCGCCGACTTCTCCCAGGACGGCTCCCAACTGGCGGTTCGCACCTATCGCGACGTCCTGCTGTGGGATCGTGCGCCCAGCACCAGCGCTTGGTCGCCGTTCAGTCAGCGGCCGGTCGACGGGCCGGTGGTGAGCGAGACCCAGGGCGAGGCGATCGCCTTCCACCACGACGGCCAGGGTTATGTCACCGTCAGTGAGGGATCCGGCCAGAGCTTGCACGAGTACACCATTCGCTGATCCTGGTGTAAGCAAGCGTGATGGACGCTTCGCTGCTCACCAGGACAAGAGGCACCGGCCGGCTGGCGGTTCGTCGTCTGGGCGACGTTTTCTGGGCGATTGTGCAGGCATCGGGCGCCGCCGGACTGGCGTGGTATCTCGCCCACGACCTGCTGGGGCACCCGGATCCGTTCTTCGCACCCATCACCGCGGCGGTCACGCTCTCGGCCAGCAACGTCTTTCATGCCCAACGGGTGCTGCAGAACATCTGCGGTGTGGCCCTGGGAATCTGCTTGGGTGCTGCGGTGCAACTGCTGCTCGGCAGCGAATGGATCGCGATGTCCGGGGCGGTGCTGATCGCGCTGTGCATTGCGGTGTTGGTGGGCCACGGGTTCCTGGGCGAGGGCCTGACATTCGCCAATCAGACCGCCGGGTCGGCGATCCTGGTGATGGCGATCAGCGGTGGCGACCGCCTCTTCGAGCGTCTGCAGGAAGCCATGATCGGCGGAGGTCTGGCCTTGGTGCTGAGTCTGGTGCTGTTTCCGGCCGAACCGGTATCCCTCATCCGCGACGCGCGGGCCGGCGTGCTGGAGGCCCTGAAAGAGGTTCTACTGCAGCGAGATCGACTGTTGCCGGCGGCCGATCAGGTGCATGAGCGGCTGGACGACCTCATCGAAGCCCGTTATCACGCGCGCTTGTTGGCGCGGTTCGCCCCACTGCGCCGGAAGGCCCGCGCCGCCATTGAAAGCGCGGATCGACAGGCCGCGCAACTGACTCTGCTCGCCGGCTCGGTGCTGCACCTGGCTCGCATGGCGGCGGCCGGTGACGGGCTGCCCGAACCGGTGCATGCGGCGATCGGTGAGCTTGTGGCAGGTCTCTCGGAAGTCGAGCGCGATGCCGGCGCCGCGACCGCCCACGCGGATGCCGCCTGCGGATGTGCATCGTCCGCGGAATCGACGGCCGCCGATCTTGCAGGCCTGGAGTTGGCCAACGTCGTGCAGGCGTGCGCCGACGATCTGCTGCGGGTGATCGATCTGCGACAGTGACCCCCCCTACGGCGTCCCCGCCTTCACCGCGGCGATGACACCGCCGTCCACCAGCAAGTCGGTACCGGTGATGAACGTGGCGTCGGGGCCAAGCAGGAACGCCGTCGCCGCCGCAATGTCGTCCGGGGTGCCGATGCGCCCGGTACCGGACATGGCGATCATGGCTCGCATGCCGTCGCCGACGGGTGAGGCGAGTTCCTGCCGGCCCATCGGGGTGGAGATGATGCCGGGGCTGACCGAATTGATCCGGGCACCGCGGCGTCCCCATGATGCGGCGGCGGCGCGGACACGAATCAGGTTGGCTTGCTTGGCAATCGGGTAGGCGAAGGCCGGTTCGTCGATCTTGCTCAGGAAGTCCAGGGTGAGCAGTTCGGCGGGTGGATGGTGCGCCAGCGCCTTTTCCTGTTCGGCGGACAGCGGCGGGAACATGTGGCCCGCCATGCTGGCGATGACGACGCCCGCGCCGCCCGGCGCGATGACGTCGCCGAATTCCTGCAGCACCAGGGCAACGCCGAGCAGGTCGACCGCCAGGATCGCTTCGGCGGAGGCTTGCGCCGGCGACAGTCCGGCGGTGTGGGCCAATTGGGTGAGGTGGCCCAGTGATCCGGCGAATTCGGCAAGCGCGCGCACCGACTCGGCCGAGGAGACATCGATCAGCTCACTCCGGACGTCATAGCCTTCGGCGGAGAGCGCCTCGGCCACCGAGGTCAGCAACTCCTCGTTGTTGTCGGCCAGCAGCACCGTCTTGGACGAACCCAGGCGCCGGGCGATCGCCCGGCCCATGCCCCCCACGCCGATCACCGCCAGGACTTCTCGACGCGCCGTCACGCCATCTCCTTTGCCCAGGCGATATGTCCTTCGAAGCCAAGCGAATTCGCCATCTGGCGATATCGGTCGCGGTAGTCGCGATACGCCGCGTCGTCACCGGTCGCCTGCGCCAGCAGAGCCCGCATGCGCAGCACCCAGATGTCGTTGATGACAAAGCCGGGCTCGGTCGGCACCGCCGCCAGGCGGTCGACGGCCGCTTGCGCTTCCTGCACGTCGGCTGGACCCCCTCGGCACAGTAGGACTGCAACCAGGTGGGCGGTCGCCGCCGCCAGATACATCATGTCGGCGCAGGCATATTCGTGTTCAACGGCCGCGCGCGCCATTTCGATCGCTTCATCGACTTCGCCGGCCCGCGCCTTCTCCGCAGCAACCATCAGATTCGCCCAGGTGGCCGCCAGCAGAGTGAATCTCTCTTGCAGTGCGGTGTCACGGGCCGCGGCCAGCAGCGGAAAGGCCGCCTGGCGCTGTGGTTCGGGACAGGCCATGAGCGCGATAGCTTGCGGAAACCGGGCACAGGCCAGGGTGAAATCGTCACCGGATCGTTCGGCGAGTTCCAACACCTCGCGTGTTTCCTGGACCGCCGCCGCACTTGGCGCCCACAGCCCGTTATTAACCAACATGTACTTGAAGAAGATCATCAAAGCGCGCGACGTCGCATCTAACCCACGCGCCATGGTGACGGCTTGCTCGACATCGGCCGACCACCCCGGATTGCCGAGGTAGGCAAGCGCGAAACCGCGCAGCAGGGTGGCGGCGAGCAACGGGGATCCGATGATTAGATCGCCCATGGTGGGGTCGCCGTCGGCGAGGTCGATCACGCGTTGCGCCAATCGCAAGGCATCAGCGACCTCAGCGCGTTGAAGCTTGGCGGTGATCGCGCTGTAGAGCAGCCCCACGGTCAGCGTCGGGTCACCGAGGGATTCAAGGAGGTCTGCGAATTCGGAAGCCAGTCCCGAAGCTTCGACGAATCGGGCGTGGACGATCAACGCCGGCAACCAGCCCGCCATTGCCATGGCCAGCGAGACTTTGTCACCCGACGCGGTGGCAAGATCACGAAGCTCCTCGAAGCCGGTGTCTTCCAGGCTGCCACCGGCGAGCCAGCCACTGGCGCACAGCAGTGTTCGCGGGGTGATACGCATCGTCGCGCGCTGCGGATCCGCTGGGGGCAATCGGTCAGCCACGTCTCGTGCCTGCTGCCAACTGGCGCGTGCCGCTTTGCGGTCGCGGCGGGTCAGCCAGGCCCCGGCGCGCATGTGCCAAGTGAATGCGGCATGCAGATCGCCTGCGGCTTTGTGGTGCTCGGCGATCAGCGCGGCGTTTTCGTCAGCCGACTCAGGCGCGCCGGTCTCGATCGCGCCGGCTAATCTACGGTGCAAGTCGCCGCGGTCCGCCTTGAGCTGGGACTCGTAGGCCACCGTACGGACCAGGGGATGCCGGAACGCATACTCTGCCCGGGGCGTGAATCCGACCTGATCGATCAGCTCGGCGTTGACGAGCTCGTCGAAGACCGGCTCGGTCCCCAGTGCTGCTACCAGTTCGGGGTTGAACCGGGACCCGATCACGGCCGCGGCGCCCAGCGTGCGCTTGGCGGCCGAACTGAGACGGTCCACCCGCGCCGCGATAGTCGCGTGCAATGTGGGCGGCACCGTGATGTCGTTGACCGCTCCGTCAAGTTGATAAGAACCTTGGACGCCCCGAATCGCCCCGCTTCCGGATAGGTCCCGCACGATCTCCTCGGCGAAAAAAGGGTTACCGCCGGCGCGTTCGGCGATCACCTCGGCAAGGGCTTGCACGGAGGAGTCGGTGCCGAGCAACTCGCCGATCAGCGCGGCGGTTTGTCTGGTGTTCAGTGGACGCAATGCGATGGTCTGCGTGCCGGAGATCGTCGCCAGCGCGCCGCGGTACTCCGGGCGGTAGGTGATCAGCACCAGCGACGGCGTGTGCGGGATGACCGCCAGGAAATCGGCCAGCATCGACTCGCTGACCTCGTCGATCCAGTGGGCGTCTTCGATCACATACAGTGCCGGCTCGTGCCGCGCCAGGGATGCGGCATTGACCAGTGCGGTCAACCGCCGCCGCCGGGCATCGGCCTCGATATCGGGAAGGCCGACGGCGGGGTCGGCGATGCCCAGCAGGTCGTCGAGTAGCAGCAAGTCTTCAGGATCGGCTCCCTGGATACGGGCGCGGACCTGGGCGCGTGCGGTGCTGTCGTCGCTGTCGTTGATTCCCATCGCCGAGCGCAGCAGGCCGGTCACCGCGTGGAAGGGGATGTCGCTGGTGTGGGATTCGCAGTAGGTGGCGAACGTGGGAATTCCGCGGCTTGCGGCCAGCGTGGTGGCTTCGCGCACGATGCGGCTCTTGCCGATGCCCGGTGGCCCCATGACGCCGATCACGCAGCCGGCGCCGCCGATCGCCTCTTCCAATAGTCCGGTCAGAGTGTTCAATTCCCAGATGCGACCGACCAGTTGCGGGCCGCTGCGCCCGCGATGGGCGCTGGTTGTCGCGACCAGCCGTCGTGCCCGCACCGGCTCGGTGGCGCCCTTGATGTGCACCAGCTCCGGTTCGGCCAGCACCGCGGCGTCCTCGACGAGACGCGCGGTTGACTCGCTGAGCATCACCCCGCCCGGCGGGGCCCCCGATTCCATCCGCTGGGCCATCCCGACCTGCTCGCCGATGGTGGTGTAACCCAAAGCGCCAGAACCGATTTCACCGGCGATCACCTGACCGGAGTTCAGGCCTACCCGCACCAGCAGCTGCACCCCATCACGGTCGGCCACCGCAACGGCCAGCCGCCGGGCCTCGTCCTGAATCCCCAACGCCGCCAGGCACGCGCGAAACGCGTGGTCCTCCAACGCAACCGGCGCGCCGAACACCGCCATGATGCCGTCGCCGGTGAACTTGTCCACCGTGCCGCCGAACCGTTGCACCGCCGCCGCCGCGGCTGTCACCAGGTCGGTCATGATTTCGCGCAACCGCTCCGGCCCCACCGCGGTGGCGATGTCCATCGAATGCACAACATCGGCGAACAACACCGTCACTTGCTTGTACTCCGCCGGACTGCGGACCGTCACGGGCGACCCGCAATCGTCGCAGAACTTCGCGGCGGGTCGTAGCTCGGTACCGCACGTCACGCAGGTGTGAGCCGCGTCCGTCATGCCTGCACCACCGATCCGGGTTGCTGCGTCAATCGAAGGATAAGGGTCCGACGGTTACGTTGGATCAGATGTCGGCGCAACCACCCTGGAATATCAACATCCACTACGACGCGCTGGTCGATGCCCAGGTCCCAACCGGCGCCCAGCGGGTTCTCGACGTGGGTTGCGGTGACGGCTTTCTGGCTGCCCGGCTGGCCGAGCGGATTCCCCGGGTCGTCGCTCTCGACATCGACGAGCAGGTCTTGCAGCGCGCGAGCGCCCGGTTTGCGGGGACGCGGGTCCAGTGGACCTGCGGCGACGTCATCACGGTCGAACTGCCCGAATTCGACGCCGTGGTTTCCAACGCCGCGCTGCACCACATCGACGACACTCGGGCGGCGTTGGCGCGGCTGGCCGGCCTGGTGCGACCCGGCGGGACGCTGGCGGTGGTGACGTTCGTCAAACCATCAGTGCGAGAAACCGTTTGGCACGCAACATCGTGGATCGCATGCGGCGTCGTGAATCGGGTCAAAGGCAAATGGGAGCACAGCGCTCCCATCAAGTGGCCACCACCGGACAACTTCTCTCAATTGCGCGCTCACGTCCATGCGGTGCTTCCCGGAGCCCGCATCCGGCGCCTGCTCTACGGACGTGTCTTGATCAGCTGGCAGTCCGTGCCCGAGGCGCCGGAGTGATCGGCAGGCGAGT
Source organism: Mycobacterium sp. NGS49 (assembly GCF_059812565.1). Lineage (NCBI taxonomy): Bacteria > Bacillati > Actinomycetota > Actinomycetes > Mycobacteriales > Mycobacteriaceae > Mycobacterium > Mycobacterium sp. NGS49. The sequence continues at coordinate 139,604 of NZ_JCALCX010000004.1, forward strand.
CAGCGCGTCGCTTCGGGCGCAAGCATGAACTCTTGACGCGTGATCACCTCGTACCCGTGAGTGCTCAGGGTGGGCAGACACAGCAGCGCCGCGCGGGAAGACGTGCCACTGGCCTTGAGTGCGATCTCGTCATCGTAGAAACCGATGCCATTGACACCACGGCCGCCGCTTCGGTTGTCCACGGCCATGATCAACGCGTCGACGTAGGTACGGGCCACCGCGCTGTCACCATTGACGGTGATCTGCTGAGTGCTCAACCGGTGCAACGTATAGCCGGCCAACGCGTGCACCTTTTCCGTGAAGTGGGTGACTTCGTCGACTCCGGTCCAGGAACCGATTTCGCCGTAGTCCAGTTCGCAATTTTCGGTGAACAGCGTCCAGTCGCGACAGTCGATGCCCGTCGCGTAGCGTACCAGCAGCTCGGAAATGTCCTGGCGATCTTCACGTTTCCGTCATTGCCGCGGCACCGGGCCGTGTGGACTAGTCCTCGTTGAGTGCGCCGATGGCGGCCTGCAGCTTGGCGGCAGCCTCGTCGGCGATCTCCTGCAGCCCCGGTTGGTCGACGACGCGGACCATCAGCTGGGGGTCCATCGCCTCCACCAGGACACCGCCGTCCTGGGCGGCGCGCACCACCACGTTGCACGGCAGCAGCTGGCCGATCTGGCGGTCCACGTCCAGGGCACGATGCGCAAGCTGCGGATTGCAGGCGCCGAGGATCAGGTAGTCCTCCATGTCCTTGTCGAGCTTCTGCTTGAGCGTCGCTTTGACGTCGATGCGAGTCAGTACGCCGAAGCCCTGTTCGGCAAGTGCCTGCGTGGTCTGTTCAACGGCATCGCCGAACGACGTGTGCAGCGTAGCGGTCAAACCGGCTGTTCCTAATGTCATGACTAAATCCTCTCTTTCGGTTCAGGCCAGCGCCAGGAAGAGTTTTTCCAACTCGGCTTCGCTCAGGGGTGGCGCGTCCCCGTGCTGGGTGGTGCCGTTGATGCAGTCACGCAAGCCGCACGCCACGATCTTGAAGCCGGCCCGGTCGAGTGCCTTGGATACGGCGGCGAGTTGAGTGACGACGTCTTTGCAGTTGCGGCCCTGCTCGATCATCGCGATGACGCCGCCGAGTTGGCCCTGCGCGCGTCGCAACCGATTGAGCACCGCGCCCATCGTGTCTTCGTCAGAGTTCATCGGATGCCTTCCTGTGACTTGCGTGGGTACTCTCCACTATAGCCATACCCCTACCGGTATTGGTATACACTGAGGTCATGGATCAACAGCACCGTCACCACGACGTTCACCAAGGCGTTCTGGATGACCTAAACCCGCAACATCGTGCGCTGCGCCAGATGATCCCGGGCGTGTACGCCGGATTCGGCGAGATGAGCAAAGCGGCCATGGCATCGGGCGCCCTGGATGCCAAGTACAAGGAGTTGATGGCGCTGGCGATCGGAGTGGTGCACGGATGCGACGGCTGCATCGCCTCCCACGCCAAAGCGGCGGTCCGCGCCGGAGCCTCCAAGGAGGAGGCCGCCGAGGCGGTCGGTGTCAGCATCATGATGCACGGCGGGCCGGCCACCATCTACGGCGCCCGCGCCTACGCCGCGTTCTGCGAATTCGCCGACGCCGGGTCCGCAACATAGTTTCAGCTCATCGAACTGCGTCGCCTTGCGCGGTGCGCTGCCTGCGTTGAATGATCGGCGTCAAAATCGCCGAAGGAGCGCACGTGGGGAAACGCAAGAATCGCGCCGTCAACCGGTGGGAATTGGTCACCTGCGCGGTATCGGGCCACGCGACCTATGCCCCGGACGACGAGCAGCTGGCCGAGCGGCTGAGTGCCAAGACCGAGCTCGGCGAGGTGTGGCGCTGTCTGCGGTGCGGTGATTTCGCACTAGGCGAACCGCACGGCCGCGGGCATCCCGAGGATGCGCCGATGATCATGCGCGGCAAGGCATTACGGCAGGCCATCATCATCCGGGCACTGGCCGTCGAGCGGCTGGGACGGGCCGTGGTGTTGGGGCTGGCGGCGTGGGCGGTGTGGACGTTCCGCGGGTCGCGCGGGGCTATCCAGGCCACCCTCGACCGCGACCTGCCGGTCTTTCGTGCCGCCGGATTCAAGGTCGACCAGATGTCGGCGATCCACGAGCTGGAAAAGGCCTTGGCCGCAAAACCGTCCACGCTGACGTTGATCACCTGCCTGCTCGCCGCCTATGCCGTGCTGCAGGTCGTCGAAGGCGTCGGCCTGTGGCTGATGAAACGCTGGGGAGAATACTTCGCTGTCGTCGCCACCTCGGTCTTCCTGCCGCTGGAGGTCCACGATCTACTCAAGGGCATCACGACGACCCGGTTGGTCACCCTTACCATCAACATCGCCGCAGTGCTGTACCTGCTGATCTCCAAACGCCTGTTCGGGTTGCGGGGCGGCCGAACCGCCTACGAAGAAGAACGGCATGGTGAGCAACTTCTCGACCTGGAACGCGCGGCGATGACAGTGGCCTGAGCCGACCATGTCCTCCGCTTTCGAACCGCGTGATCCCGACTACCGGCGGCGAGTTCGGGAAAGCTTTGCGCTGCAGGGGCTCATGGCTACGCTCGGTGCTGACCTGCGCATCGTCGAGCCGGGTTCCGTAGAGATCGAGTTGCCTTACTCCCCAGGGCTGACCCAGCAGGACGGGTTCTTCCACGCCGGCGTCAGCATAGCCATTCTCGACAGCGCGTGCGGCTACTCTGCGCTGACGCTGATGGCATCGAGGCAGCGGGTGCTGACGGTGGAACTGAAGGTCAACCTGCTTGCCCCGGCAGTCGGGGAGCGGCTACGGGCACGCGGCCAGGTCCTGCGTCCCGGCCGGAATCTCACCGTCTGCCGGGGCGACGCCTATGCCGTGTCCGGGGACAACTCCAAGCACGTGGCCACCATCCTCGCCACCATGACAGCGGTGGCGGAGGCCGGGTAGTCGAGGAGACGCAGGTGACCGAGGCGACCCCGGACGCTGACTTGACTAGAGTTTAGTCAGCTAGCACGATGCCCGGTATGAGCGAAACCACGTGCGCTCCTGACAGCGGGCAAACCGAACGACTCCGGACCATCGAGTGGTCAGATCCTCTCGGCCCCGCTGAGGCCGCGCGAAGCCGCAGCGGCCTGGAGTTCCTGCAGGCCATGGTCAACGGCGAGATCCCGCAGCCGCCGGTGATGAGCACCATCGGTGGCCGGCTCGAACACGTTTCCGCGGGTACGGCGGTGTTCACGCTGACGCCCGCCGAGTTCCACTACAACCCGATCGGATCGGTGCACGGCGGAATGTATTGCACGCTGCTGGATTCGGCGGCGGCCTGCGCCGTCCACAGCATGCTCCCGGCCGGGGTGGCCTACACCAGTCTGGATCTGTCCGTGCGGTTCATCGGGGCGATCAGCGTCGAGACCGGGCCCGTCCGGTGTACCGGCACGGTCACTCACCTGGGCCGGCGCACTGCGCTGGCCGAAGCGAAACTGACTACCGGCGCCGGCAAATTGCTGGCCACTGCCACCAGCAACTGCCTCATCTTGAATCCGTGACATCGAGGCACTGTGAAACTGTCGGGACGGCTCAGTGATCGGGACCGGTGGACGGCGGCCGACTGGTGCCCGATGGAGTACGCGCTCCAATTCATCGGCACCCATTCGGCGATGGTGCTGTTGCGCGAAGTATTCTGGGGCGGAAGGCGTTTCGACGAGTTGGCGCGCCGCGCCGGGGTCACCGAACAGATCGCGGCCAAGCGGTTGCGGCAGCTCGTGGACGCGGGACTGCTGGAAAAGCAACCCTACCGAGAACCCGGTCAGCGCACCCGCTACGAGTACGTGCTCACCGATCGGGGACGCGACTTGTTCCCGGTGCTTATCAGCTTGATCGAATTCGGCAGGATGCTGCGGGCAGAATCCGGAATGGAACTGGTGCACGAGGGCTGTGGCGCGCCCGTGGTGCCACAGGTTCGATGTAACGCCGGCCATGGTGTTTCGCTTACCGACGTCACAATGCGAATTGCGAAGCCGTGAAAGGCAACTGCTGTGACACCGTCGGCGTACCCACCCGGCTGTGGCAAAGCGCACAGCCCGAATCCGGGTCGCTTTCCTCGCTGTTCACCGTGTCGCGGTGTGTAGGTAAAAAGAGTGCGCTGAAATGTCACCAAGCGATTTCCCCGAAGTCGCTCCGATAAAGGACAACACCGTGACAGCACTGCAGAACTGGATCGGCCCGAGCCCCGGTGGCTCCGACGTCGCCACACCCATCCGGGTGCGCGCCTGCCACGCCTGGCACGCCATGCTGCGCGGACGGCGGCCGAAGACGGTCAGCGGCCCGAACCTTATGCGGCGCGGCGCCGAGCGCTGCTGACAACGGTGACGATCGGCGTCATCTGCGCGCTTCCGCAAGAGCTGGCCCACCTGCGCGCGGTGTTGGCCGGAGCGAGACGCCTGGAGATCGCCGGCATCGCCTTCGACAGCGGTGAATTGGCCGCCAGTCCGGTGGTACTGGCTGCAGCCGGCATGGGTAAGGTCAACAGCGGTCTGGTCAGCACGTTGCTGGCAGACCGTTTCGATTGCCGTGCAATCGTTTTCACTGGTGTGGCAGGCGGGCTGGATCCCCGGCTGAGCATCGGCGACATCGTGATCGCCGACCGGGTGGTGCAGCACGACTCCGGACTGCTGCAAGACGAGCGGTTGCATCCCTACCAACCCGGCCATGTCTCCTTCATCAACCCGACCGATCGGTTCGGCTACCCGGTCGATCCCGAACTGCTCGCGCTCGTGCAGCGCCGACTCAACGGCGTCGACCTGCCTACCCTGTCCGCCGCCGCCGGCGGCAGTGGCCGGCCTCCGACCATCAACTACGGCACCATCCTCAGCGGTGACCAGTACCTGCATTGTCAGAGCACCCGCGAGAGGCTGCACCACGACTTCGGCGGTCTGGCCGTCGAGATGGAGGGCGGCGCGCTCGCCCAGGTCTGTGAATCCTTCGGCATTCCATGGCTGGTCGTGCGGGCGCTGTCGGACCTGGCCGGCACCGACTCCAGCATTGACTTCAACAGGTTCGCAGGTGAGGCGGCGACCGCCTCCGCCCGCATCCTGCTGCGCGTGCTACCGGTGCTGGACTCCCGGTTTCAGCCCGGCTGACCGTGCTTGCGACGTGCCCGGGATGCCCGCAGATTCGCGACATTCCCGCATGTCTTCACGTCATGCCATACGCCGCTGTTGTTCTTGGACCGGTCATAGAAGGTCGATGCGCAGTGCGGATTGCGGCACTGCTTGAGCCGACGCCAGGTGTCGCCCTGCTGGCTGTGCAGGATCTCTGTCCACAGCGCGGCCGCATACCAACGCCAGCCATTGCCAATGGGTTTCAGGCGCACCTGGCCGCTTTCGGACACGGCGAAGGTGGCGGCAACCGAGCCGGCTTCCCAGGCCGCCGGTGCGCGGGTGACGAGTTTGGCAATGGTGTGGCGCAAGATGCGAAGCCGTGCCACATCGGCGTCGCTCAGTGCGGGCGGTGTGACGTCGAGGCCGCGCTCGGCCGCCCAGGTACGCGACGCATGAGCCGCCCAGGTACGGGCCAGGGCCGGGTCTGCCAGCAGATCCGGGCCATAGTCGCCGATTCGCACCGTGTTGAGGAAGTCCTGCACCAGGGCGAGACCGCCGGGCGCCGGGGCAAGTCGATAGCGCTGTGACGCAGGCCACGGAATGGACATAACCAAAGCATAGTTGTCTATGTCATCAACCCCTCGACAACGTACGACAAGGAGCCGAACATGGTCAGCATCAACGGGGCGACGGTGGTGGTCACCGGCGGGCAGCGTGGGCTCGGCAAGGCGATCGTGGATGAGCTCCTGCAGCGCGGTGCGGCCAAGGTGTACGCCACCGCGCGGGCCCCCCGGCCCAGCGCCGACCCGCGTGTGGTGAGTCTGCCACTCGACGTCACCGATCCCGAATCCGTTGCGGCCCTTGCCGATAAGGCCCCCGACGCTCAGATCGTGGTGAACAACGCGGGCATCATGGGCGGCCACAGCCTACTGGACACCGGCATTGCGGAGATTCGAGGAATCTTCGAAACCAACTACTTCGGTGCGGTCCGGATCGCTCAGGCGTTCGCGCCGATCCTGGCCCGCAACGGCGGTGGGGCGCTGGTGGACATCCACTCGGTGCTGTCCTGGGTGGGCGGTTTCGGTGCCTACGGCGCCTCCAAGGCCGCGCTGTGGTCGGCGACCAATTCGCTGCGTATCGAACTCGAGCGGCAGGGCACCTCGGTCACCGGCGTCCACCTGGCCTACACCGATACCGACATGGTCGCCGACGTGGACGCCCCGAAGAACGACCCGCGCGACGTGGCCCGTGACATCGTTGACGGCGTCGAGCGCGGGGAGGCGGAAGTACTCGCCGACGACATCACCCGCTACGTCAAGTCGGTACTGTCCGGACCGGTCGAGGCACTGCGCGTCGGATGAGGCCCCGGGACGGTGCTCGCGGGTACGGTCACGATATGGCTCTCCCACCGGCAGTTACCAACAGCGCCGCCATCGTGACCGGCGCATCCTCGGGCATTGGTGAAGAGATCGCCAAGATCCTGGCGAAACTGGGCTACCAATTGGTTCTGGTCGCCCGCAGCGCCGATCGGCTCGAGGCGCTGGCCGGACGGCTCGGGTCCGCCGCGCATCCACTGCCGGCCGACCTGTCTCAGCGCAGCGATCGCGCGGCTCTGCCCGATCGGGTGGGCGACCTCGGCCTGACCCCCGACATCCTGGTCAACAACGCGGGCCTGTCAACGCTGGGAGTCGTCGCGAAATCCGATCCGGAAAAAGAACTCAACCTGGTTGAGGTCGACGTGGCGGCGGTGGTCGACCTGTGCAGCAGATTCCTGCCCGGCATGGTGGACCGCCATCGGGGCGCGATCCTGAACGTGGCGTCGGTGGCCGCGTTCGGCCCGTTGCCCGGGCAGGCGGCCTACGGCGCCGCCAAGGCATTCGTGCTGTCCTACACCCACAGCCTGCGCGGCGAGCTGAAGGGCACCGGGGTCTCGGTGACGGCGCTGTGCCCCGGACCGGTGGACACCGGATTCGGCGAGGCGGCCGGGTTCTCCAAGGAGGAAGCCGACGCGGCGCTTCCGCGGGTCATGTGGATACCCGCCGAACAGGTCGCGCAGGCCGGGATCGACGGGCTGAAAGCCGGCAAAGCCGTCGTGGTACCCGGCTTGGCCAACCGGGTCTCGTCGGCATTGTTCCGGGTGGCGCCACCCGAATGGATGCTGCCGCTGCTGACTCGCAGTCACCCCGCGATGAAACGCAGGTGAGCGTCCGCTAGCCTGCGCAGTGGCCTTGCGCGGCCGCCCGCAGTAGATCGTCACGAGCCCGGGCCACCCGCGAGCGGATGGTGCCGACCGGACACCCGCAGACCTCGGCCGCTTCGGCGTAGGACAGCCCGAGAACCTGGGTGACGATCAGCGCTTCCCGTCGTTTCGGGTCCAGTCCGTCCAGCAGGATGCGGATCTCCACCATGTTCTCAATCCGGCTGCCGCGCCGGTGAGCTCCGAGCACCTCGTCCAGGTCGCTCACCTGTGCCGTACGCGGCCGGCGCGTCTTGGAACGGAAGTGATCGGCGACGACACGACGGGCGATCGACAGTAGCCAGGTCCGGGCGGTCGAACGGCCGGTGAATCCGGGCAGCGAACCCATGGCCCGCAGGAACGTCTCCTGGGTCAAGTCGTCCGCACTGGCCGGATCGGCGAGATAGGCCACCATCCGCCACACGTCGCGCTGGGTGAGTCGGATGAATTCGGACAGCGCGGCCCGGTCACCGCGCCCCGCCGATCTGGCGAGATCGGTAACTTGGTCGTCGAAAGTTTGTCCGTCACTGCCCGGGGCCACGGGTTTCGAGCGTAGGGCATGCGGATTACGAGAACGCAGGGAACTCTTGAACCGGCTGGAACGACTTGTCCAGGGGACGAGTCAGCAGGAGGCGAGGATTTTCGTGACGACGGCAACAACGGAGGCACGCCCGGATGTGCAGCGAATACAACTCGACATCACCGGGATGTCCTGCATCGCCTGCGCGCACAAGGTGAAGTCCACCCTCAACAAGCTGCCGGGGGTCCGGGCTTCGGTCAATCTCTCCACCAGGGTGGCAACGCTCGAGCTCACCGGCGATCTGACCACCGACGAGTTGTGCGCCGCCGTGCAGCGCGCCGGATATCAGGCCGAACCGCGTAGTGCCGGTAGCGACGGCGCCGACGACCCAGACGCCGAACATGCCCGCTATCTGCTGGTCCGGCTGGCCGTCGCGGCCGTCTTCTTCGTACCGCTGGCACACCTTTCGGTGTTGTTCGCGGTGGTGCCGAGTTCCCGGTTCACCGGCTGGGGATGGGTGCTCACCCTGTTGGCGCTGCCGGTGGTGGTCTGGGCCGCGTGGCCGTTCCACCGCGTTGCGCTGCGCAACGCCCGGCACGGGGGCGCGTCCATGGAGACGCTGATCTCGGTCGGTATCACTGCCGCCACGGTGTGGTCGCTGCACACCGCGTTCGGCAGCCACCAGTCCGTCGAACGCAGGGGAGTGTGGCAGGCGCTGCTCGGCAGTGACGCCATCTACTTCGAAGTGGCCGCGGGTGTCACGGTATTCGTACTGGCAGGACGGTATTTCGAGGCACGGGCCAAGTCGCGGGCCGGGGGAGCGCTGCGGGCACTGGCCGCCTTGAGCGCCAAGGACGTCGCGGTGTTGCAGCCCGACGGATCCGAATCGGTGGTCCCGGCCGACCAGCTCAAGGAACAGCAGCGCTTCGTGGTACGGCCCGGGCAGACGATCGCCGCCGACGGCCTGGTTGTCGACGGCTGCGCAGCGGTGGACGTGAGCGCGATGACCGGCGAGGCCAAGCCGGTGAAAGTCCATCCCGGTGCCCAGGTGATCGGTGGCACCGTGGTGCTCGACAGCAGACTGATCGTAGAGGCAGCCGCAGTCGGCGCCGACACGCAATTCGCCGGCATGGTCCGGCTGGTCGAGGAAGCTCAGGTGCAGAAGGCCGACGCGCAGCGCCTGGCCGACCGCATCGCCTCCGTGTTCGTCCCGTGCGTATTCGCCATCGCCGGCATCACCGCCGCTGCGTGGTTGGTCGCCGGCGCCGGCCCCGAACGGGCGTTCTCGGCGGCGCTCGCGGTCCTCGTCATCGCCTGCCCCTGCGCGCTCGGGCTCGCGACCCCGACCGCGATGCTGGTGGCCTGCGGGCGCGGCGCCCAGCTGGGCATCTTCCTCAAGGGTCACCGAGCTCTGGAAGCCACCCGCGCTGTCGACACGGTCGTCTTCGACAAGACCGGCACCTTGACCACCGGCACGCTGGCGGTCAGTGCGGTCACGGCAGCCCCGGGCTGGGATGCCGACGAGGTACTGCAGCTGGCCGCGGCGGTAGAGGCGGCTTCCGAGCACGCCCTCGGCCTCACCATCGCCGCGGCCGCGCCGCACCCGGATTCTGTCGCCGACTTCCGGGCGGTGCCCGGGCGCGGCGTCAGCGGCACCGTGCGGGGCCGTGCGGTGCGGGTCGGTAAGCCTTCCTGGATCGGTGCTCCCGATGGTTCGGCGGAACTGAACGCCGCGCGCCGTGATGCCGAATCACGCGGCGAGACAGCGGTATTCGTCGAGGTTGACGGTGCGTCCGGTGCGGTGATCGCGGTGGCCGACGCGGTGAAGGACTCTGCGGTGCACGCCGTGGCGGCGCTGCACGAGCGTGGTTTGCGGACCGTCCTGTTGACCGGCGACAACCCGGGTTCGGCGGCCGCGGTGGCCGCCCGTGTCGGCATCGACGAGGTGATCGCCGATGTGTTGCCCGAAGGCAAGGTCGACGTGATCGAGCAACTGCGGGAACGCGGGCATGTGGTCGCCATGGTCGGTGACGGCATCAACGACGGTCCGGCCCTGGCGCGCGCCGATCTGGGAATGGCCATCGGACGCGGCACCGATGTGGCGATCGGCGCCGCCGATGTCATCCTCGTCCGCGACGATCTCGAAGTGGTTCCGCTGGCGCTGGGCCTGGCCGCCGCGACGATGCGCACCATCAAGGTCAACATGGTCTGGGCATTCGGCTACAACATTGCGGCGATTCCCATCGCCGCCGCCGGCTTGCTCAACCCTTTGGTGGCCGGAGCTGCGATGGCGTTCTCGTCGTTCTTCGTCGTGTCGAACAGCTTGCGGCTGCGCGACTTCGGGGCCCGCCGCTAGCCGACGTTCAGGCCGCCGAGCCGTCGGTGGGCCACAGGTGGCCGCGGCGTCGCCCGCGGGATGCGTTGTGCGGCAATACAATATCTGGTTCGGCCGCTTGCGGCGCCGGGTCGGGCGCCGACGTGGTCCGCCACACCATGGTCGCCAGGACCGCGCCGATGACCACCGGGAGGTGGGTCAGAATCCGCCCGGTGGTGACCGCACCCGAGGCCGCGTCCGTGACGAGGTAGAAAGCCAGAACGGCACCGAAGACCGTCAGAACGCCGGCGAGCCCCGCGGCCGCGGCCGGCCACGACGCGGCGGTCACCATGATCACGCCGAGCGCTACCGACCACGCCGTGGATTCGTTGAGCAGATGGCTGGCGCTGTCCATCGCATTCTGGTGGTCCAGACCCATGTCGAGGCCCACGCCCTGCCCGACCGCCAAGGCGATCTGCGCGACTCCCACGCCCAACAGCGCCCAGCGTCGCCAACTGAGCCCGAAGCGTCGTCGAGGTGCCGCGGTCCGGGGAACCCCGGCCGACCCGACCGGCGCAATGACCGGTCGCGACTCGACCAGGCGACGCAGTTGGCGGGCTTGGTGATCCACCTTTTCGAACCAGTCGCGACAAGCGCCGCACTCGTCCAGGTGTTGATCGACCCGGGCGGACGGCACGGGCTCCCGCTCGCCGTCGAGTCGGGCCGACAGCGCTTCGCGCGCCACCTCGCAATCCATGCCTTAATAGTCGCCCATGAGCGCGGATTTGTTCCCGCTCGGCCTAAGGCCGGAAATCATGCGAACTCGACGAGGGTGTTGGGGGCCCGGAGCCGCTCGAAGGCGGAAAGCCGGTAGGTCAATGCGACGACCTTCGGGAGAAGCCTGCCGCGGGCCCGCGGTGGCGGCAGCTCGCGCACCGCGCTGACGCCCGGGATCACACGCAGCTCGGGGTACTGGTTGGCGGTGAACCAGAACGGCATCGGCGGGGCCGTGTAGAACTCACTGAGCCGGAAGCCACGTCGGCGCGAATACACACTCAACAAACGCGGGATGCTGTCGAAAACCAGCCAGCCACCGGGGAATCGCCTCGCGCAGGCTCCAATCAGGTCGAACACCGTATCCCGTTCGAAGTACTGCAGCAGACCTTCGGCGGTGATGAGCACACCGTGGGTGTCGTCAACCTGGTCCATCCACGAGTAGTCGAGCGCGGACTGGGCGCAGTACCGCAACCGGTTCGATGCCGGGAGCAATTGTCGGCGTATCTCCACTATCGGCTCGAGGTCCACCGAAAGCCAGCTGAGTTCTCCGTTGTCGAGGCGCCAGAAGCTGGTCTGCAGCCCTTCAGCCAGCGCCACGATGGTCCCGCGCGGATGAGTGGACAGGAAGTCGCGGGCGGCGTTGTCGAACGCCAGCGCCCGCAGTGCGGTGGCTTGGTGGGTGCGGCCGAAATGGTGGTAGTCGTAGGCGATCTTGTCGCGCAGAGCGACGGCCATCGGGTCGTCGATGACGCCGTCCGGCCGGGCGGCCTCGGTCGCCCGCTGATGCAGCGTCAGCAGTGCGGTCTCGGATACCCCGGCGAGGTGACGGGCGTCGAAGACTGGCATAGGTCAGACAGTACTGATGACCCGACCGTGCCGAGCCGCACGAGGGGGTCCGGGAACTTTCCACCTACCCGAGACGACTAGAACACGACGGGCCGGAGCAGAGACGCTGTCCGCCCCGCTGCAATACCCGCGCCAGCGATCCCAGCGAGGAGGTGGAGGCCTGACCGCCCCGATATGGATGGCCCTGCCTCCAGAGGTGCATTCGGCGCTGTTGAACGCCGGCCCCGGTCCGGGATCACTGCTGCTTGCTGCGGCACAGTGGCGGGAGCTCGGCGGCCAGTACGCCGTCGCGGCCGCCGAGTTGAGTCGCGTGCTGGCCGAGGTGGCAGCCGGCAGTTGGCAGGGCAGCAGCGCCACCAAGTACGTGGCCGCACACGGCCCCTACCTCGCGTGGCTGGAACAAGCCGCGATCGACAGCGAAAGCAGCGCCGTACAGCACGACACGGCGGCCGCCGCACACGGCAGCGCCGTTGCGGCCATGCCGACGTTGGCGGAACTGGCCGCCAACCACGTTGTGCACGGCGTGCTGACCGCCACCAACTTCTTCGGTATCAACACCATTCCGATCGCGCTCAATGAAGCCGACTACGCCCGAATGTGGGTGCAAGCCGCTGAGACGATGGCCGTCTACCAGGCCGTGACCGCGGCGGCGATGTCGGCAGTACCGACGACCCAAGCGGCACCACCCATCCGCGCCAACCCTGCCGAAGCCCAAGTCGCCCCGCCGGCCGAGTTGGGTTCGATCGCGCAACTGATCACCGACCTGGAGAATTTCCTCGCCAACCCGTACCAGTACTTCCTGGAATTCTTCCAGCAATTCGGGTTCAGTCCCGCCACCACAGTCGCTCTCGCGCTCATCGCGCTGTTCCTGTACGACATTCTCTGGTACCCGTACTACGCCTCGTACTCCCTTCTGTTGCTGCCGTTCTTCACCCCTGCCCTGAGCGCGCTGAGTGCGCTGCGGTTGTTGGCCCCGTTCCTGAACGGCGCCCCGCCGGCCGGGCTGCTGCCGGTCACCGCCGAACCCGGCACCGCTGCCGGGATGCGATCACACCCGAATATCGTTCTCGCTCCCGCTATTTCGCCGCTGTCCGGTCCAGGAGCACCGGTGAGCAATCCCGCTCCCGGTGCCACCACCGCACCGTCGGTCGCCAGCCCGCCGCCGGCATCCGTCGTCGGCTATGCCGTGGCGGGCTTCGCCCCGCCCGGGGTAGGTTCCGGTCCCAGGACCGGGGTGACCGCCTCCGACACCGTGCCGGGCGGCATCGGCGCGGCTGCCCCTGCCCGAGCCGTCGCCGGCCGGGCGGCCAGTCACCGCCGCCGGCGGGCCAAGGCCGGGGTGCGGGGCCACCGCGACGAATTCCTCGACTTATCAGCCGAATTGGACGAGTCTCCTGATCACGAGGACGACAGTGACGCCGACCGCCCGACCGCGAGCGGTCTGGGCGCGGGCGCCCTCGGCTTCACCGGAACGACAGCGACGACCACCGGAGTACCCGCCGGACTGGCCCACCTGACGGCCGACGGAACCAGCAGCACGGTTCCGTTGCTTCCCGCCACCTGGCCCGCCGACGCCGGCGCAACACGGGGACGCCGATGATTCGCACTCCCCGGATTGCGCTTCCAAGGATTACGCAAGAAACGGGCAAGCGGCTGCTGACACCCTCGGTTTATCCAAAAGCCGGGCCGGGGGGCGATACGGCGACAGCATCGGAAGAATTCACTTTAAGGGGGTTGGACCATCACGGCTGAGGACGCCGGAAGACGTGTTTGTGGCGCACCCCGAAGGCGGCATGAACGACCTATCAATCGACCAGACAAGAAAGACAATCGATGACACTCAATGTAAAAGGCGAAGGACTCGGTGCGCAGGTCACCGGACTGGACCCCGCAAACCTGGACACCGTCTCCACCGAGGAAATCCGCGAGATTGTTTACAGTAACAAACTCGTCATACTCAAAGACGTCCACCCGACGCCCGAGCAATTAATCACCCTCGGCCGAATCGTCGGAGAGATAGTTCCCTACTACGAGCCGGTTTACCATCACAAGGATTACCCGGAAATTTTCGTCTCCTCCACCGAGGAGGGGCAGGGAGTCCCCAAAACCGGTGCCTTCTGGCATATCGATTACATGTTCATGCCGGAGCCGTTCGCGTTCTCCATGGTGCTTCCGCTGACCGTGCCGGGACATGACCGCGGCACCTACTTCATCGACCTCACCAGGGTCTGGGAGTCGCTGCCGGCCGCCAGGCAGGACCCGGTTCGGGGCACGTTCAGCACTCACGATCCTCGACGTCACATCAAGATCCGCCCGCGCGACGTCTACAAGCCGATCGGGGAAGTCTGGGACGAGATCAACCGGACCACGCCCCCGATCAAGTGGCCGACGGTGATCAGGCACCCCTACACCGGGCAGGAGATTCTCTACATCTGCGCGACCGGTACCACCAAGATCGAGGACAAAGAGGGAAATGTGCTCGATCCGACGGTGCTGCACCAGCTCATGGAAGCGACGGGCCAACTCGACAACGAGTACAAGTCGCCATTCATTCACACCCAGCACTACGAAGTAGGCGACATCATTCTGTGGGACAACCGTGCCCTTATGCACCGGGCGAAACACGGCACCACAGCAGGTCATTTAACCACCCACCGTCTGACAATGCTGGACGGTCTCGAGACACCAGGATTTGCAGCATGAGCACCATCACCCTGTCCCCTTCCACACGGCCGCGTGCGGAATTCACCGATATCAGCGACACGGCTCCGATCGAGGAGAATCTCCTCGTCAAGGTCCTTGACCCCTACGAGTACAAAGGATGCCGCTATCTGATCGATGCCAGCTATAAAGCCACCGCCGATTCGGTGCTGGCGTACGGCAATTTCAGTATCGGCGAGCCCGCCTACATTCGCAGCACGGGGCATTTCAACGCAGCCGAATTGATTCTGTGCTTCAACCAGCTTGCATACAGCGCATTCGCGCCGGCGATTCTCAACGAGGAGATCCCGGTGTTGCGGGGCTGGTCGATCTCGGACTACTTCGACCTACAGCTGCCCAGCATGTTGATCAAGAACACGGCATCCCGCTTCAAGAGGATGATCCACGCCCAGAAGTTCTCCGCACGCCTGCTCTGCCAGGACTTCGAGGTGATCGAGCGAAGCCTGCGCTACCTCTCGATCAAGTGCGCCATCGAGTTCTGGGACGAGTACGGCGGAGCCGCGTCCGGCGAAGTCGAGCTGGCAGCCCTCAACATCCCGTAGCGCAACAGAGGAAAGCGCCGACAGCTATGTCTCATTTTCCGTCCACGTCTCAATCGCCGGCCACCGTTGCGGAACGGATCTTCGACCAGGCGCGGCAGCGGCCACAGGCGATCGCGCTACGCCGGTGCGATGGCACCAGCGCAGTGCGCTATGGCCGGCTCGTCGCAGAGGTGAACAGACTTGCCGCGACGCTGCGTGCGCAATCGGTTCCGCCGGGATCCCGGATACTCGTCCTTTCGGACAACGGACCCGAGACGTACCTGTCGGTGCTGACCTGTGCGAAACTGGGCGCGATCGCCGTGCTGGCCGACGGCAATCTGCCGCCGGCCACCATCGACCGCTTCGGGCAGATCACAGCCCCGAGCGCGATTCTCATCGCGCCCCGGAGCAGGACCGACGCTCGCGCACTGCCACCCGGGCTGCGCTCCATACCGGCGATCACGGTCGACCTGAACGCCGAAGCGCCGGCCGACGCGGCAACCGCCACCGAGGCCGCCCGCCAATGCCCGGATCTCGGCGCCGACGACCCACTGGCGATGATCTTCACCAGCGGAACGACCGGGGAGCCGAAGGCCGTGCTGTTGGCCAATCGCACCTTTTGCGCGGTTCCAGACATCTTGCGCGACACGGGCCTGAACTGGGTCAGCTGGGTCGAGGGTGAAACCACCTACTCACCGCTGCCCGCCACCCACATCGGCGGATTGTGGTGGATACTCACCTGTTTGATGCGCGGCGGCTTGTGCATCACCGGCGGTGAGAACACGACGTCCCTGCTGGAGATCCTCGCCGAGAACGAGGTCGCGACGACGTGCGTGGTCCCGACGCTGCTGTCCAAGCTGGTTTCCGAGCTGAAGTCCACCGAACAGAAGCTTCCGGCGCTGCGGCTGGTCGGGTACGGAGGCTCGCGGGCCATAGCTACCGACGTCCGGTTCATCGAAGCCATGGGCATTCGCACCGCACAGGTATACGGGCTCAGCGAAACCGGCTGCACGGCTTTGTGCTTGCCCACCGACGAAGGCTCGATTGCCAAGATCGAGGCCGGTGCGGTGGGGCGTCCCTACCCCGGCGTGGAGGTCTACCTGGCCGGTCCCGACAGCGCGGGCGGCCCCACCGCGCCGGATGCCGCACCGAGCGCCTCGTTCGGCACGCTCTGGATCAAGTCGCCGGCGAACATGTTGGGGTACTGGAACAATCCCGGGCGGACCCGGGAGGCGCTGGTCGACGGATGGGTCAACACCGGCGATCTGCTGGAGCGCCACGACGACGGCTTCTTCTACATCAAGGGAAGGTCCTCGGAGATGTTCATCTCCGGCGGCGTGAACATCGCACCGGACGAGGTCGACCGGATCGCCGAAGGAGCTTCGGGTGTCCGCGAGGCCGCGTGTTACGAGATTCCCGACCCGGAGTTCGGAGCCTTGGTGGGCCTGGCTGTGGTCCCGTCGACAGATCTGGACGAGTCGGCGGCGCGAAAGCTCAAGCAAGCGATCGCGGCGCGCTTCCGGCAAGAGTCGGAATCGATGGCGCGACCCTCGATGATCGCCATCGTCGCCGAGATTCCCCGCACCCAGTCGGGCAAGGTCATGCGGGCCTCGCTGGCTGCTTCGCTGAGTGGCGGCAGAGCCGAAGCGACCGCTCATGGTTGAGACGCTGCGGGAGAAGGTATTCGCCGCCGTCTGCGATGTGCTGTACATCGACCAAGCGGATCTGACCGAAGGTGACGCCACCGACCTTCGCGACCTGGGGCTGGACTCGGTGCGCTTCGTACTCCTGATGAAAAAGCTCGACGTGGACCGGGAATCCGAAGTGCCCTCGCGACTGGCGGATAACCTGTCGATCGCGGGATGGGTGCACGAGCTGGAGAACCTCCGTGAGCGCGCCTGAAACCGACCGGATCCCGCTGAGCCGGTCGCAACAGAATGTCTACAACGGGGTGCTCCAGGACGGTGATCCGTCGTTGTACCTGATCGGCAAGCGATATCGCTTTCACCCGTTGCAGCTGCCCAGATTCCTGGCGGCCCTGGAAGCCACCGTCCGCGGAAATCCCATACAGCTGTGCGTTCTCGAGACGCCGGCAAACCAGGCCGAGTATCCCGAGCTCGTACTTGCCCTACGCTTCGACGACATCGTACGCGTGCGGCCGGGTGATTCCGCAATGGCACCAAACGATTTCCAGCTGCAGCACACCTGGTCCTCCGGCATCCTGGATACGGCGCTGGTGCGCTACACGGTGTGGACCGACGAGAACGGCGACGTGTCCGGGCTTGACGTGCACGCGCACCACCTCGTGGTCGATGGCGGCGCCACCGGGATCATCGAGGAGGACCTGGCGCGTCACCTCACCGCCGGCGATGGTGTGCAAAAACGCTGTCTCACCGATGGTTTGGCCAGACTGGCCGAAGCCCACCGGCGGGAGAAGGCCAAGGTGGACGATTCGCTGCAGCGCGTTGCGAAGGCGGTCCAGCGCGAGCTCGCCGAAGAAGCGCGCCGCGGCGGTGCCGGTCAGAGCTCGCATGCGACTCCGGAAACCGCCGCCAAAGGCGTCCTGCAGGAATCCGTGTCCATCTCCGGCACCGCCTTCGATGCGATCGTTGACCTCTCGGAGGCGCAGCAGGTCCCGCTCAATGTACTGGTGGCCGCCGCGGCCGTGGCGGTGGACGCCGCAATGCGGCAAAGCACCGAGAGTCTGCTCGTCCACGCGGTGGACAACAGGTTCGCTGACCCGGCACTGAATGTCACGACTTGCCTTGTCAATTCGGTGGCGCATCCGGTCAGATTCGCCCCATTCGCGTCGGTAGAGGACGTCGTGCGAGCGGTTGACCGCGGCTATGTCAAAGCGGTGCGACGCCGGTGGCTCCGCGAGGAGCACTACCGCCGAATGTATCTGGCGATCAACCGAACTACTCACGTGCAGGCCTTGACGCTCAACTTCATTCGCGAGGCGTGCGCACCAGGCCTGCGCCCGTACTTGAGTGAAGTCCCGGTCGCAACCGATATCGGTCCGGTCGAGGGCATGACCGTGGCGAGCGTGCTGGACGAAACTGAACGCACTCTGCAGCTGGCCATCTGGGACCGGGCGGATCTGCCCGGGAGCGGCACCCACCAGCCGGTCGCGAAGCGGATTGCCGCGGCACTCGAATCGATGGTGGCCCGGTGGGATCAGCCGATGGCTATGGCCGTCAACGAGTGGTTCGAGGTCGGCCCGGACGGCACCGTCGCCCGGGCCCATGCAACGATCGATCCGCCCCGACCGCCCGCGCCGGCGTGGTTCCTGACGGACGCCGCAGGTGTCGAGAAGACGCTGGCGAGCCGTCCCTCGGTCCATCAGTGGGTGGCGTGGCTGGCGCAGAACGGAACCGTGCCCGGTGACGTCATGGTGCTCACCGACGACAACACCGGCAAGACCGTGGATTGCTTGATCGCCTGTCACCTTGCGGGCTGTGGATACAGCATCTGCGATACCCCCGAACAACTCCGCTCCCGGGCGGACGCGATCGCCAAGGACGTCGAGGGTGTGACAGCCCACGTCGTCGACGTCACCACCGTCCGGCTGCCGGTGACCTCGGACGACGACTTGAGCTCGTTGGTCAGGAGCCGCATTGAGCAAGTGGCGCAGGATATCTCGCTGTGGACGAAGACGGCATACGTCATGCCGACGTCGGGCTCGACCGGGGCGCCCAAGCTGGTGCGCATCGACCACGGATCGCTGGCGCTGTTCTGTGCCGCGGTCACCAAGGCCTACGGATGGCGGCCGCAGGACACCATCCTGCAATGTGCGCCCCTGACGTCGGACATCAGCGTCGAAGAGGTTTTCGGTGCGGCCGCAGTCGGATCGCGGCTGGTGCGAACGACGGCGATGCAGTGCGGTGACCTCCCGCGGCTGGCACACGATCTGGTGACCACGCGGGCCACGGTCGTCGACTTGCCCACCGCGATATGGCATCTGCTGTGCGAGGACGGCGAAGCGATCGATGCGATCCGGCGTTCGCGCCTGCGCCAGATCGTCATCGGGGGTGAAGCCGTTCGCCCAGGGGTTGTCGACAAGTGGATCGATTCCGCTGCGGGACAACACGTCTCGCTCGTGTCGAGCTACGGACCCACCGAGACCACGGTCGTGGTCACTACGCTGCCGATCGCCCGGGACGGCAAGACTGTCGGGGCCGGCGCCCAGTCGCGGCTGGGGCGACCGATAGTGCCCAACTCGGTCTTCATCGCCTTCGGCGAGGTTGTGATCGTCGGCGACTTGGTGTCCGCCGGATATCTCGGGACCGACGACCGCAGCTTCGGCACGGTGGCCGCGGCTGACGGTTCACGACGTCGAGCGTTCGCCACCGCCGACCGCACCGTCGTCGACGCCGGCGGTTTCCCCGTCTTCGCCGGCCGCAAGGACGACGTCGTGAAGGTTTCCGGCAAGCGCATCGACCTTGCGGAGATCACCAGGCGCCTAACGGCGGACCCCGAGTTGACCGACGTCGCCGTCGAGGTGCACGACGGAAGTCTCGGAGTGTGGTTCGAAACCGCGCTGACCCGCGAAGCGGGCGAGGATGCGCCGGCCGCCGCACGCATCCGCCACATTCTGGTCGGCTTCGGAGTATCCGCCTTCCTCGTCGTCGGCGCGCCCAGTATCCCGAGGAAGCCAAACGGGAAGGTGGACAGCCACGGCTTGCGGACGATGCCCGAGTTCACGGACGCGGTACACGACGATGACGTGATCGACGAGACAGTAACCCGCCTCGCTCAGGCATGGAGCGGCCACCTAGGGACCGTCATCGGGCCGGACTCGTCGCTGCTGGGCGAGGGCATCGGGTCGCTGGACCTGATCAGAATTCTGCCCGACACCAGGCGGGTTTTGCGGCGTCAGGTGTCGATCCTTGATCTGATCAGTGCCGACACCGCCGCCAATCTGGTTGCCGACATCTCCACTGCCGCAACGGCGCCCGGCGCCTGGATGGACCGGGCCACGGCCCGGGAGATCGCGCGCGACCTCGCGGAACTACGGACACCGGGTTGCAGCGCCGTGTCACGCCGCGCCGGCGGCGAGGCGATCATCGTGCTCGGCGCGTCGGGAATTCTGGGCACCGGGTTCGCCGGGGCCATCCTGGACCTGAAACGGTCCGGGGGCCGTTGTCCCGATGTGATTCTGGCGACCCGGTCGCGGCCCGAGCACGGCCCGTGGGCCGCCCTGCGGGATGTCGAAGGTGTTCGGATTGAACAGCTTTCGGCCGATTTCGGTGCGGCGGATCTGCACGAGTTGGTCCGGGACAGCGGCGCCGGAACCGTGATCAACTGCATCGGCAACACCAACGTGCTGACTCCCTATCGCGAACTTCGCACGGCGAACGTGGATTTGGTTCGCGCCGTCGTCGAGGTGTGCGCGAACCGCGGCGTCAGGCTGGTGCACTTGTCGACGTTCGTGGTCAATGCCGATGTCGTCGCGCCGGACGTCACCGACCCCAGCGTCGCGCCCTATCCCTACGCGGCATCGAAGTCTCTCGCGGAATTGGTCGTGGCGGGCGCACCGGCCGGGCTCGACTTCACCATTGTGCGGTTGCCGCGGGTGCTTGCCGAGGACCGTCGGTTGCGGGACTCGACCGACATCCTCGTCTCGGTGGTCGACGCCTGTGTCGCGCTGGGAGCCTACCCCGCCGTGCAATTGACGGAGGAGGTTACCACCGGCCGCGCCGCCGCTGCGGCGATCCTGCGCCTGCTGGACGCCACGGACCTGGGGCGAGGGATCACTGTGGCGCGCGGCGAGGCCGTCGAATATGCCGGTCTGCTCGGCGAGTTCACGCTGGACGAACTCGAAGTGGCGGAGTGGAAGCGACGGCTCGATGACAGCGACTGGGCCAAGGAGAACCCGCGCAGATGGTCGGTTGTCGATGCGTGGGTGAGCCTGGGCATGAGACTGGGCGGGCGCTCCTACGCCGAGTATCTGGCGGACCACCCCACCATCGCCCTCGGGGTCGGACGTGTCGCCGAACTGGCCGCGCCGCCTCCGTCGGTGCGGACCCTGCTGGCACACCAATTCCAGGGCGTCTGAGCCGGAATTCCAGGGCGTCTGAGCCGGGTCAAACCTGAAACACCATCACGGCGAACATGATCGCCATGCCGGCAGCTGTCATCGCCTGAACGGCGCTGCCCATCCGGGTGCGCCACACCCGGACGCCGCGCCGGCGCCGCAGCGTGATGAAGCGGTAACCCCACAGGAAGGTGGCGAGCACGAAGACCGCGGCCCAGATCCAGTTGACCGTGGTGACCCAACCGTGCGAAGCGTCGGCCGGCGCTGCCTGAATTCCGGCCATGTTCATGTCGGCCATGTCCGGCCGAGTCAGGTCCGTGGACGGCAGGTGGTGTTCGGGCGTCAGATGTCCGCCCATCGCCGCATACATCCATGCCATCGCCACCATCTTCACCGCGTGGTAGCCGCGCACCAGGCGCGCCCCGACCAGCCGGGCCGCGAGCACGGCGGTGATCAGAAACCACAACGCCGCGGCCAGGAAAAATGCCTCGGCCGGCGTCGGCGGCAAGCCGAGGGCCTGCGGCCAGGCCATCGCCGCCATCGCGATCGCCATCGTGAGGTGCAGGCCGTGGCTGACCACCGAGGTCCAGGATTTGCGGTCGGTGACCAGCGCGAAACCCACCGCGCTGGCCAGGAACAGCCCCGTCACCAGCCAACGGAGCGGCAGATCGTCAATCATGCCGGAGGTGCCTTTTCGGCTGCGGGACCCACAGTCACCGAACACTAGGCGTTATGGCCGACGAGGCGCTACGACGCACGGTCGTAAGCTGCAGGGGTGGATAGTGACGCTGCCCGGTCGGCCTTCATGCGGAGGGCGGCGCTGGTCGGCGGATTTCTCGCCGTCGCCACTGCGCTGGCCGGCTACGGGCTGATCTCCGGGCCGCGTCGTTACGCCGAAGCCGGCAACCCGTCCCCGGGTGCCTTCGTCAGCGCCGCCGAACCGGCGGGCTATTTCGTCGCCTCGGTGCTGGGCGCCTTCTGTCTTGGCGCGCTGATCATGGTTGTGGTGACGGCGCGGCCGGAATCGGACGGATTGATCGACCCGCCGGCGTTCCGAATCCATCTGGTGGCCGAACGAGTCTCGCTGGCCTGGGTGCTTGCCGCCCTGGCGATGGCCTTCGTCCAGGCGGCGCATGACACCGGGGTGCGGCCGGGTGCGCTGCTGAGCGGCGGGGCGGTCTTCGGCGCCATCGGCGTCTCGGAGGTCGCCCGCGCCTGGATCGTGGTGGCTGTATTCGCCTTGCCCGTGGCGGTGACGCTGCGGTTGAGCACCCGCTGGCTCGGCCACGCGGTGCTGCTGGTGCCGACCGTGATCGGGGTGGTGGCTACCGCGGTGACCGGTAATGCCGGCCAGGGTCCCGATCACGACTACGCCACCAGCGCCGCAATCGTCTTTGCGGTCGCCGTGGCCGGCTTGACCGGGCTCAAGGCGGTCGCGGCGTTGACCGCGACGACCGCCAACCGCGCGGTGCAGGTGCTGCAGGTCGGCTTCGGCGCACTGGCGGTGACCTACGGCGGCGTCCTGCTCTCGCTGTTCGTGGTGTCGTTCGGGTCGGACTTCGCGCGACTGGGCCTGGCCGCAGGTGCTCTGTTGACGGTGGTGTGGTTGTTCGACTGCTGGGCGTTGTTCGGCTCAGCGCCGCGATTCGCCCGCGACAGCGCGGGTGGCGCGCTGGCGATGGTCGCAGCAGTGGGTGCGATGGCCGCGATGGCCTCTCAGGTCGCGCCGCGATTCCTTTCTCATCAGTTCACCGGCTGGGACGTGTTCCTCGGGTATGAACTGCCGCAACCACCGACGGTCGCCAGGGTCCTGACGCTGTGGCGCTTCGACAGTTTCGTGGGAACGGCCGGCGTGGTGCTGGCGGTCGCCTATACGACGGGTTATGTCCTGTTGCGACGCAAAGGAGACGCCTGGCCGGTGGGCAGGCTGGTGTCCTGGCTGGCGGGCTGTGTGTCCCTGGTGGTCACCAGCGGCTCGGGTGTGCGTGCTTACGGATCGGCCATGTTCAGCATGCACATGGCCGAACACATGATCCTCAACATGTTCGTTCCGGTGCTGCTGGTGCTGGGCGGACCGGTGACCCTGGCGCTGCGGGTGTTGCCCGCCGCCGGCAAGGGCCAGCCACCCGGTCCGCGGGAATGGCTGACCTGGCTGCTGCACTCCCGGGTCACGGCCTTCTTCTCCCACCCGATCATCGCCTTCGTGCTGTTCGTGGGGTCGCCCTACGTCGTCTATTTCACGCCGCTGTTCGACACGTTGATCCGCTACCACTGGGGCCACGAGTTCATGGCGGTCCATTTCCTGCTGGTCGGATATCTCTTCTATTGGGCGATCATCGGTATCGACCCGGGGCCGCGCCGACTGCCCTACCCGGGCCGGATCGGACTGTTGTTCGCCGTCATGCCATTTCACGCCTTCTTCGGCATCGCGCTCATGACCATGGCAGAACCGGTGGGCGACAGGTTCTACCGCTCGGTCAACCTGCCGTGGTTGTCCAGCATCATCGCCGACCAGCATCTCGGTGGTGGAATTGCTTGGAGCCTGACCGAAGTGCCGGTCATCATCGTTATCGTCGCGCTGGTCACCCAGTGGGCGCGCCAGGACCGCAAGCTCGCCTCCCGCGGTGATCGGCACGCCGACAGCGACTATGCCGACGACGAGCTGGAGGCATACAACGCGATGCTGCGGGAACTATCTCGGATGCGGCGCTAGCCGACGACGGTGAAGTTGCCCTCACCGCGCAGCGCGGCCTGAACCTGCTCCCGGGTCAGCTCGACATTGCTCGAAACCCGAACTGCCGAAGTGCCTTCGGTGTTCAGATCGATGCTGACCGCAGTCACCGGCTTCAATGCGGTCAACGCGGCGGTGATGGTGTCAACGCATCCCGCGCAGTGCAGCCCGGTCACGGAGAATGTCTGTTCGGCCATCAGCGGATCCTATCGGGGTGTCGGCGGCGCCGCCGAGCGTGATGCTTATGACGCTCAATCAGCTTGTCGCGCCGTGGAATTCCCACTCGGCGGCAGGGAAGCGCCAAAGTTGCGTAGCCGCAGGCTGTTCGACACCACGAAGAACGACGAGAACGCCATCGCGGCGCCGGCGATCAAGGGATTGAGCAGGCCGGCGGCCGCAATGGGAATGGCCGCCACGTTGTAGCCGAACGCCCACACCATGTTCATCCGGATGGTCCGCATGGTCGCCCGCGCCAGATCCAGCGACTGCGGCACGATGTCGAGGTCGTCGCGCACCAGGATGATGTCGGCCGCTCCGATCGCGACGTCGGTGCCCCGTCCTATCGCCAATCCCAAGTCGGCTCCGGCCAACGCGGGACCGTCATTGATGCCGTCGCCGACCATCGCCACGGTCCGTCCTTGCTCCCGTAGCCGCTGAATCACCTCGACCTTGCCTTCCGGCAGCACCTCGGCGACCACGGTCTCGATGCCCACCCGCGCGGCGACGGCGTCGGCGGCAGCCCGGTTGTCGCCGGTGAGCAACACCGTGTGCATCCCGCGACGGTGCAGGGCAGCGACGGCCTCGGGGGCTGAATCCTTTACCGAGTCGGCGATCGAGACGGCGGCGCACGCCGCACCGTCCACCGCGACGAAGATCACGGTTTCTCCGCGCGACTCACCGTCGCGCCGCGCCGAGTCCAGCAGGTCGTCGGCCGGCGTGCCGCGGGTGATCCACGACGGCTTGCCGACTTCGACGAAGCGGCCGCCGACGGCGCCGGAAACACCACAGCCGGCGACGGCCACAAAATCCTTGACCGGCTTCGGATCCGGCGATGCGGCGAGGATTGCGGACGCGACCGCATGTTCGGACGCCGCTTCCACAGCCGAGGCCAGGGCCAGCACTTCCTCGCGATCGTGCCCGCCGGCGGTCGTCACCGCGCTCACGCTCAGGTGACCCACGGTCAGTGTGCCGGTCTTGTCGAACACCACGGTGTCGATGCCGTGCACGGTCTCCAGCGCGCGGTATCCCTTGATGAAGATGCCCAGCTGCGCGCCGCGCCCGGATGCGACCATCATCGCCGTGGGCGTCGCCAGGCCGAGGGCACACGGGCACGCGATGACCAGCACGCCGAGCATCACCGAGAAGGCGCGCTCCGCGCCGGCGCCGCTGACCAGCCAGGCCGTGCCGGCGAGTGCCGCGATGGCGAACACCACCGGCACAAAGACCGCCGAAATGCGGTCAGCCAGGCGTTGCGCGCGTGCTTTCTGGGCCTGTGCGTCCTCGACCAGCCGGACCATCGCGGCGAACTGGGTGTCGGCGCCGACGGCGGTGGCTTCGATGATCAGCCGGCCGTCCAGCACCTGGGTGCCGCCCACGACCTCGGTGTCCGGGTGGGCACGCAGCGGTGTGGCTTCACCGGTCATGGCGCTGACGTCGACAGCCCCGGTTCCCTCGATGACCACCCCGTCCGCGGCGATGGTCTCTCCCGGCCGCGTCACGAAGCGCTGGCGCTTCTTGAGTTCACCGGCCGGGATCACCAATTCCGCGCCGTCGGCCAGTAACACGGTCACGTTCTTGGCGCCCAGCGCGGCCAGGGCGCGCAACGCGCCGCCGGCTTTGGACTTGGCGCGCGCTTCGAAGTAACGACCAGCCAGCACGAAGACGGTGACACCGGCGGCGACCTCGAGATAGATCGCGTCGGTGTGCAGAATCGCCTGCCACACCCCGTGCGTCTCGCGAGGCTGCTTCGGGACGAAGACGGTCGCCAGGGACCAGACGGTCGCCGCCACGACGCCCACGGAGATCAACGTCTCCATCGACGCCGTCCGGTGCCGCGCATTGCGCAACGCAACCGAGTGGAACGGCCACGCCGCCCAGGTCACAATGGGGGCGGCCAGCGCCGCCAGCAGGTAGCCCCACCCGGGGAACCGGGCGCTGGGCATGACCGCCATCATGCTCGACAGGTCGGCCAGCGGCACGAACAACACCGCGGCTACCAGCAGTCGCCGCAGCAGGCTGCGGGCGTGCCGGGAATCGGGGTCGTCACCCGGTGCCGCCGGCGAGGTGGATTCGGTGTGCGGAACCGCCTGGTAACCGGCTTGCGAAACCGCCGCACACAGTTCCTCGACGGCAACGTCGACGGTGTCGATGGTCGCGACCCGGGTGGCGAAGTTGACCGAGGCCCGCACTCCGGGCAGCTTGTTCAGCTTCGTTTCGACCCGGCTTGCGCACGCCGCGCAAGACATCCCGGAAACGTCGAGTCGGACCCGGTGCCGCTCGGAGTCCGCCACAAGCGGAGTCGCCACTGTATTCCTCGGTATCCGTTCAGTCGGTATGGGTTTCAAAGAGGTATGCCCAGCGTACAAGCGGTGTGCCGGGCGGCGGCCCGGGCTCAGGAACTGACCGTCGCCCGCTCACGCATCAGCGCGCACAGCCGCCACTGGCCCGGTACGCCCTTGAGTTCACGCTCACCGCGGCTGGTGAACCGGTGCCGCGAGCCGGTGACGATGTCCCGCACCGTCGAGGACACCAGCACCTCGCTGGGACCCGCCAGCGCCGCGACGCGTGCGGCGATGTGCACGGCCATGCCTGCGACGTCACTTTTCTGGGCGCCGCGCACCTCCACTTCGCCGGCGTGGATGCCGACGCGGATCTCGATGCCCAGGACCCGTACCGCGTCGATGACCGCGTCGGCGCAGGCGAGGGCGGCGCTCGGGCTGGTGAAGGTCGCGACGAAACCGTCGCCGGCCGTATTGACCTCACGCCCGCCGAACCGCTGGATCTCGTGACGGACGATGGTGTCGTGGTTGTCCAGCAGGTCGCGCCACCGGTTGTCGCCGAGTAGGGCGGCCCGTTGCGTCGAGCCGACGATGTCGGTGAACACGATCGTGGTCAGCACCCGTTCGGCATCTCCGC
Organism: Mycobacterium sp. NGS49; assembly: GCF_059812565.1. Taxonomy (NCBI): domain Bacteria; kingdom Bacillati; phylum Actinomycetota; class Actinomycetes; order Mycobacteriales; family Mycobacteriaceae; genus Mycobacterium; species Mycobacterium sp. NGS49. Next base: position 166,537 of record NZ_JCALCX010000004.1, read on the forward strand.
CGCCCCGCACCCCGGTGACGAATTCTTCGATCTCGTCGAGCATGGCCGAGGCGTCGCCCACCCAGTAGAGCGAGTCGTCGCCGGGTAGCTCGACCAGTCGTGCTCCGGCGATGTGATCGGCCAGATAGCGGCCATGCTCGATCGGGCTGAACTTCCGGTTGTCGCGATGAAGCACCAGCGTGGGCGCGGTGATGCGCGGCAGAGTGTCGCGCACGTCGGAATGCCGGACGGCGGTGATGATGGCCCGGGCCATGCTCGGTGAGGCGGCCCGATTGCCGGCCATGTCCCACCAGGCCCGGAATGCATCGTCGGTGGCGACGGACGGAGCGATGATGCGCAGGATGTCGAAGCCCTGCTCGAGGGCGTCCGGTTCGATGGCGATCGTGGTGAAGGGGTCGATATCCGTGATCTCGTGGCCGATCGGGTAATCGGGTGCCCGCAGCGTTCGAGCGGCACCGTCGATGCACACCAGGCTGCTCACCCGGTCGGGGTAGTCGGCCGCGAGCACCAAGCCGGTCATCGTGGTGAAGCCGGGAGCCAGAATCGTCGCGCGTTCGCACCCGAGATCGTCCATCACGGCAATCGCGTCCTGGGCCCAGTGCTTCGGTCCGATCGCGTCCGATGACACCCGCGAGGACAGGCCGATGCCGCGCTGGTCGTAGCGGATCACCCGCGCGAACGACGCCAGGCGCCGGTGGAAGCGGTACATCGACGGCTCGGCGTCGACGGTGTCGATCGGGATAGACGGGCCGGGCAAGACGAGCAGATCGATCGGGCCGTCGCCCAGAACCTGATAGGCGATGTCGACGTCGCCGCAGGTGGCATAGCGAGTCCGCGGAGCCTGCGCCACGACTACAGGTTAATGATCGGGACCAGGTACCGCGCGGCGTAGTCCCGGACCGCGGCCTGATCCGAGGTGTCCAGGCGATCGGTCGGAAACACGATGATTCCCAGGGCGACCCGCAGCAGAACGTCGGCGATGTTGGCCAGGTCGGCGTCGGCGACGTCGGCGCCGCAGCGCCGCAGCGTGTGGGCGATGCCGTCGGCGAACTTGCCGATCGGGAAGACGTCTGAGCGCGAGAACATGCCGAACAGCTCGGGCTCGCTCTCGGCGATGCGCGAGTACAGCGGTGAGTCTCCGATGAGGCGCACGCCCAGGGCGAAGGTCTCGATCACCGCCTCCTGCGGGTTGCGGCCCGTGGTGGCCTGGTCCAGTGTGGTGAAGAACAGCTCCGCCTCGCGCCGTACGACGGCCTCGAACAGTTCGTCTTTGGTGGGGAAGCGTCGGTAGACGGTGCTGCGGCTGACGCCCGCCCGGGCGGCGACATCTTCGATGTTCGCGCGGCGCACCCCGTAGGTCTCGAACACTGCGCGCGCGGTGTCCAGAATGACGGCGTCGAGGGACTCGGTGCCGGTTCCCGAACCTCTCGCTGCCATGTTGCGCTGATTCCCGCCTCGATAGCCGATACGGCGACTGAACGCGTCGATGCTATCGTGACACAAAAGAACGATTTTGTGTCTTCGCTTCAGCGCGGAAGTGCCACAGGGGGTGGTGATGACGGCGAGTTTCGACACCGGCGTACGGGAGGCGACGCCCGTCGTCGTCGACGAGGTCGACCAATCGGCGCCGGTGCTGGGTCCGGATTCGCTGATCTGGAAGTTCTACGGCGACTACCGCACCCAGCTGTTCGGATTTCAGCGCGTGGCCGGCACCGAGAACTGCATCGAACAGCTCGGCCAGGGCGTCCTCGACCATTCGGTCGTCTTCAGCGACACGCTCGGCCGGGCCAAGCGCACCGCGCCACCGCTGATGAAGACCGTCTACTCCGACGATCCGCACCAGTGGGGCCGTACCGTGCGGGACTTCCACAAGCCGATCAAAGGCACCATCAGTGACGGCTCCCGGTATCACGCGTTGAACCCGGAGTTGTTCTACTGGGCGCACGCCACTTTCGTCGACCAGGTCCTCTACACGGCCGACATGTTCATCCGGCGACTGTCCCGCGCGGAGAAGGAACAGATCTTCGCCGAAAGCAAGGTCTGGTACAGCCTTTACGGGGTCAGTGACCGGGGTCAGCCGCAAACCTACGACGAGTTCGTGGAGTATTGGGACGGCATGCTGGACCGGTTCATGCCGCACAAGACGGTGCTGTACGGCACCGGTTACATCCGCAAAGGCATCCCGGGCCCGCGCCGAATTCCCCGGCCGGTCTGGAAGTTACTGTCCGCGCCGCTGAACGCCTACGCCCGCCTGGTGATCGCGGGAACCTGCCCGCCACAGATGCGCCAGGTGTGCGATCTGGCGTGGAATGACAAGAAGGAGAAGCGATTTCAGCGGTTCGCCGCCATCGTGCGGGCGCTCAATCCGCTGATCAACCGGTTACCGTTACGGCTTGTCTACGCCTCCTGGGCAGCCGACGCCTGGATCCGTTCGGGTGTCGATCCGCGCAAGATGCACAACTAGCGGACAGCGGTGTACGGCAGCAGGGCCATCTCGCGGGCATTCTTGATCGCGGTGGCCACCTGGCGTTGTTGTTGGACGGTCAGCCCGGTGACCCGCCGGGAACGGATCTTGCCGCGTTCGGAGATGAAGAGCCGCAACGTCTGGGTGTCCTTGTAATCGACGATGTCCAGGCCGAGGCTGCGCAACAGGTTCTTTTTGGCCATCGGCTGTTGGACCCTGCGGAGCTGCCGCTTGGGCCGCTGCGCTGTCACCAGCTCCCCTTGCGTAGGCCGGGGAGTTGGCCCTGGTGGGCCAGCTCACGTACCCGCACCCGGGACAACCCGAACTTGCGCAGGTGCCCACGTGGCCGGCCGTCGATCGAGTCACGGTTCCGCACCCGGACCGCGCTGGCATCACGGGGTTGACGGGCAAGCTCCCGCTGCGCGTCCACGCGCTGTTCGGACGTGCTGCGCGGCGATCGGATGATCTGTTTGAGTTCGGCACGTCGCTCGGCGTACCGGGCCACCATCAGGCGGCGCTGATCGTTCTTGACGATCTTGGATTTCTTCGCCATTCAGCGTTCCTCCCGGAACTCCACGTGCCGCCGCACCACCGGGTCGTATTTCCGCAGTGTCATGCGGTCCGGGTCATTGCGGCGGTTCTTGCGAGTGACGTAGGTGTACCCGGTACCGGCAGTGGAGCGCAGCTTGACAATCGGTCGAATCTCGTTGCGCGCCATCAGAAACGCTCACCTGCCCGGCGTAGCCGGGCCACCACCGCCTCAATGCCGTCGCGGTCGACGACCTTGATCCCCTTTGCGCTGACCCGCAGCGTGACGCGGCGGCCTTCCGACGGCAGGTAGTACGTCTTGTTCTGCAGATTGGGCGACCATCGGCGCCGGGTGCGGCGATGCGAGTGTGAGACCGCGTTGCCGAAACCGACAGTGCGCCCGGTGACTTGGCATCGCGCGGACATTGCAGGCTCCTAAAGGTATTTCGACAAGTTCCGCGTCGGACTGTAGCCTTAATGAAAATGATTTTCAATAAGGAGCCGATGGATGCGAACTCCCGTAGTACTGGTGGCCGGCCAGGGCGCCGGCGACGAGGTGACTGGGACACTGTTGCGCCAGCCGGGTACGGCGGTGGTCGAGCACCGGTTCGACGGCCAGGTGGTCCGACGGACGATCATCACGTTGGAGCGCGGCGAGCTGAGCAGCATCGAGGAAGCGCTTGAGTTGGCGCACGGCTGCCTGTCCTGCACCATCCGCAACGACCTGCTGGTGTTGCTGCGCAAGCTGCACCGGCGCTCCAACGTGAACCGTGTCGTCGTCCGCCTGGCGTCCTGGCTGGAACCTGAACCGGTCTGCTGGGCGATCAACCATGTCCGTGTCCGGGTCGGTCCCGGCTACCCGGACGGACCGGCGGCGCTGGATGTGCGCATCGCTGGGGTGGTGACCTGCGTGGATGCCGCCAAGTGGCTGGAGCAGGCGCTCGGTGACGACATCCTTGCGGACGGACGCACGGTGGCGCAGGCGGCGGTCGGACAAGCCGAGTTCGCCGACGTGCTGGTGCTCACCCGGCCCGACCCGGTCACGTTGGCAGTCTTGCGCCGCCTCTCGCCCCGGGCACGGATCACCGTCGGCAGCGATCGCGTCGAGTTGGCCCTGGCGAACCTGGACGAGCAGTCGCGCCGGGGTCGAAGCCACCACCCACACGCGCCACTGCTGGCGGGACTGCCTCCGCTGACCGCGGACGGGGCGGTGTCGATCGTCGAGTTCAACGCACGCCGCCCTTTCCGTCCGGAACGCCTGCACGATGCGGTCGACCTGTTGCTTGACGGGGTGGTTCGTACCCGCGGTCGGCTGTGGCTGGCCAACCGGCCCGAACAGGTCATGTGGCTCGAATCGGCCGGTGGTGGTCTCAGGGTCGCGTCGGCCGGCAAATGGCTGGCGGCCATGACAGCCTCGGAGGTCGCCTACACCGACCCGGAGCGCCGGTTGTTCGCCGATCTGCTGTGGGAATACCAGCACGGCGACCGGCACACGGCGATGACGGTACTGGTCTGCGGCGCCGACCCGGCCGACATCACGAAAGCCTTGAACGCCGCTCTGCTCACCGATGCCGAGATGGCCGACCCCGGCTCCTGGGCGAGTTATGACGACCCGTTCGGCGACTGGCACCAGGACCCCTGCTACGAGCTGCCCGACGCGTCGGGCGAATTCTCGGCGCATCGCAACGACGGGCAACGCGGATGAAGCCCGGCATCCATCCCACGTACCACCCCGTGGTGTTTCAGGACGCCAACACCGGTGCGATGTTCCTCACCCGGTCCACGCTGACCAGTTCGCGCACCGTCGAGTGGGAGACTCCGACCGGCCCGCAGACCTATCCCCTGGTGGTGGTCGAAGTATCCGCGGATTCGCACCCGTTCTGGACCGGCAACCAGCGGAACCTCGATGCCGCCGGCCGGGTGGACCGCTTCTACCGGCGATACGGCCCTCGACCGCGATAACGGCCAAACCCCTGACGCGTCGGCCCTACGAGTGACATTGTGACCATGGGTCACACCTGTGTTTCGATGGGTGAAGACGGGTCGAAAGCGATCGAGGGATGCAGCCGATGAATCTGGTTTCGCAGGCGATTGATTCGGCTGCCAGCAGGTGGGCGAACCCCGCGCGCGAACCCGATCCCGACAAGCTGCGCAATGCCGTCGCCGGCAAGACCGTGCTGGTGACCGGCGCGTCCTACGGGATCGGTGAGGCGAGCGCACGCAAACTTGCCGCGGCCGGAGCGACCGTCTTGATCGTGGCCCGCTCGGCCGAGCGCCTGGAAGACGTCGCGGCCTCGATCAACACGGGCGGGGGACAGGCCGTCGTCTACCCGACCGACCTGAGTGACGAGGCCGCGGTCAGCGAGCTGACGAAACAAATCAACGAGAACCACGGCCCACTGGACATCATCGTCAGCAACGCGGGCAAGTCACTGCGACGGTCGCTGCACGATCAGTACGACCGGCCGCACGATTTTCAGCGGACCATCGACGTCAACTACCTGGGTCCGATCTGGCTACTGCTGGGGTTGCTTCCGGCGATGCGCGACACCGGCCGCGGGCACCTGGTCAACGTGTCCAGTGTCGGCGTGCGAGTGGTGCCCGGTCCGCAGTGGGGTGCCTATCAGGCATCCAAGGGGGCGTTCGACCGTTGGCTGCGCAGCGTGGCGCCCGAACTGCACGGCGACGGCATCGACGTTTCGACGATCTACTTCGCGCTGGTCCGCACCCGCATGATCGAACCCACGCCGCTGCTGGGCCGGCTCCCCGGCCTGACGCCCGACGAGGCCGCCGACGCTGTCGCGAAGGTCATCATCGAGCGCCCCCGCACCAACGAGCCGCCCTGGGTGTGGCCGGCCGAGCTGGCGTCCGTCCTGCTGGCCGGTCCGGCCGAGCACGCCGCCCGGCTGTGGCATCGCCGGTTCTTCGCCGAATCCGCCAAGGATGGCCGGTCATGACGGGCGGCGTGCTGGGTACGACGGCGCGCGCGGTGCTGTCGTCCGGACTGCTGGGGCCACCGAGTCCCGGCGCGGCGTTGCGCCTGGCCCGTGAGGTCTGCCGGGGTGGGACGAATCTTTCCACTTTGCTGGCGATATCGGCCGCGCGCTGGCCGGAGCGCACCGCGATCATTGACGAGGACGGCGCGCTGAGCTATCGCGAGCTGCAGTCGCTCACTGAGTCGCTGGCCCTCGAACTGCTCGACACCGGAGTGCGGGCCGGGCAGCCGGCGGGCGTCATGTGCCGCAACGGACGCAACTTCGTCACCTCGGTTTTCGGCACGGCGCTGGTGGGCGCCGATGTGGTGCTGGTGAACACCGAGTTCCGCGCCGACGCGCTGGCGGGCGCCCTGGGTGCACACCAGATCCGCACGATGTTCTGTGACGAGGAGTTCACCGGCCAGATCGCTGCGACCGCAGAGTCCATCCGGGTCATCGATCCGGCCAACGTCTCACCGCGACACAACGTTCCGCGGCCCAAGGTCGCCCCGTCGGGCCGAATGGTGCTGCTGACCTCGGGCACCACCGGGATCCCCAAGGGGGTGCCACGCACGCCGCATCTGAGTTCGGGGGTCGGCGTCAGCATGACCATTCTGGAGCGCACCGGTCTGCGGGTCGGGTCGCGAATTTCGTTGGCCGCGCCGATGTTTCATGGTCTTGGCTTCGGCATCCTGATGATGGCGATTGCGCTGGGTGGCACGGTGCTGACACGCCGCCGCTTCGACGCCGAAACGGCACTGGCGCAGGCGTCGTTGCACCGCGCGGAGGCGATGAGTGCGGTGCCGATCATGTTGGCCCGCATGCTGGATCTGCCACAGCGGGTGCGGGCGCGAAATCCGTTGTCTTCCTTGCGGGTTGTCATATCCAGTGGTGACCGGCTGGATCCGGGCCTGGCCCGCCGTTTCATGGACACCTATGGCGACGTCCTGTACAACCTCTACGGATCCACCGAGGTGGGCATCGGGTCCCTGGCGACGCCGCAGGAGCTGCGCCGCTTTCCGGAGACGGTGGGCAAGCCGGTCGCCGGATGTCCGGTGCGCATCTACAACCGCAACGGCCGGCCCGTCGGGCCGCGGGTGACCGGCCGCATCTTCGTCGGCGGCGGGCTGGCTTCGGACGGTTACACCGGTGGTGGCGGCAAGACCGTCGTCGACGGGATGACCAGCACCGGGGACATGGGCTACCTGGACGAGGCCGGCAGGCTGTACATCGTCGGTCGCGAAGACGACATGATCGTCTCGGGTGGTGAGAACGTCTATCCACGCGCCCTGGAGAACGCGCTGTCCGGGCATCCGGAGGTGGCCGAGAACGCAGTTGTCGGCGTCGAAGACGAGAAGTTCGGCAAGCGGTTGGCAGCGTTCGTGGTGTTGCGGGAGGGCAGTGTCGCCGACGCGGCGGCGCTACGAGAGTATTTGAAGGGCAGGGTTTCTCGCTTCGAGCAGCCCAGAGACATCAACATCGTCGACAGCATCCCGCGCAACCCGGCAGGCAAGGTCGTGCGCCGGGAGTTGTCGGGTCCGCAAGCCAGGGTGAGAGGCGAGCCGAATGACGTCAGACATGGGCAGCAGGGTGCCCCCGGCGGTCAACCCGCGTCCGGCGTCGGCTTCCAGGTCGGCCAGGGTGGTGGCGACGATGACGGAGGTTGGCAACCCGTGGTGCTTGCCTAACGCTTTGGTTTCCGGCAGCTTCGCAGTCCCGCCGCGATGGCGTCGTGGTTGCGCTGGGGCTGGTTACGCGTGTCGCGGTCGACCGCTTCGGCGGGCGCGCGCCCGCGGATCAGCGGGGCTGGGTCGTTGGGGTTGCACATCCCGGGTGTGCCGAGTTTGGCCAACACGGGTTCCACGATGGCGCGGAACTCCGGGGTAATGTGCCCCTTGATCGCCGACATCCCGTCGGGCTGTTGGGCGCCGATGGCGATGCCCCGCGAGCGGGCGTGCTGTTCGTCGGCGAAGTCGCCATCAGGCACCAAATAGTTCTGCAGGAGCCTTGCCTAGCAGGCTAATTCATCGGGCTGATGCCCGGCGGGGCCCGGGGACTCGGGCACCTCGCCCGCCAGAAGGCGGGAGTCTCGCTCGCTACTCGGATTCCCCTGATTGCGGCGCGGGCTGCACCGCTCCGACGGCCTTGTTCAACCACTGGGGTGCCAGCACCGAGATCGCGGTGGTTCCCGCCGTGGCGCCGATCACTCCGGTCCAGGCCACCGGACCCAGCGGTGTGCAGCCGAAAAACTGGCTGACGACCGGTGTTTGGATGATGCCGACCAGGACGCCCGCACTGCCCAACGCCGTCGCCACCACCAGCGGGCTGTGGCTGCGGCTCTGCAGGGTCTGCGCCAGCTGCATGGTGACCAGAGCGGTCAGGCCCATTGTCGCAGTGCGCCTTTCGGAACCCGGCGTCCAGCGTCCGATGGCCCAGGCGGTGGTCGCGGCGGCGGCCGTGATGACACCCCGGTTGACGATCTGGCGCATCAGCGGCTCGTCCAAGGACGGGGGCGGTTGGGTCAGCAGCTCGCGCTGCAGTGTCCGGCGCGCTTCGTCGATCTGCTCGTTGGTGAGTTCATCGTCGTCTTCGGGGTCGTCGTACTGGGACGTGACGGCGACCGCCAGGGCGGGGAACATATCGGTGAGCAGGTTCACCAGCAACAGTTGACGGGTCCCCACCGGCGCCCGGCCCTGGCCGAATGCGGTGCCCAGAATGGTGAACAGCACCTCGCCGACGTTGCCGCCGACCAGGATCGTGACCGCATCCCGCACGCCGGCCCACATGTTGCGGCCCTCGACCAGGGCATCGATCAGCACGCCCAGATCGTCGTCGGTCAGCACGATGTCGGCCGCACCCCGGGCGGCCGAGGATCCGCGACCGCTCACCCCGATTCCCACGTCGGCCATCCGGATGGCAGCGGCGTCGTTGGCGCCGTCGCCGACCATGGCGGTGACTCGCCCGGCGCGCTGCAGCGCCGCGACGATCTGCACCTTCTGCTCGGGGCTGACCCGCGCAAACACCTGGACGTCGGCGGCGAGCTTGGTGTGCCCTTCGGCGTCGAAGCTGGCGAACTCGGCACCGGTGACCACCCGCACGTCCGCGGGCAGGCCCAGCTGCCGGGCGATCGCGCGGGCGGTGATCGGGTGGTCACCGGTGATCAGCACCACGTTGCGGTCGGCCTCGACCAGCGCCTCGATCAGGGGCCGTGCCGACGCACGGGCGGTATCGGCCAACCCGACGTAGCCGAGCAGTTCGAGGTCATGCGCGGCGGCCTCGACAGCGTCGGCGTCGGTGTCCTCGTCGCCGGTGCCGTGCTCCCAGGTGCGCTGGGCGACGGCCAGCACCCGCAAACCCTGCGCGGCGAGGGTGTCCACCAAAGACCCGGCGTCGGAGTCGGCGGGCCGGCAGCGCGGCAGGATGGTCTCCGGCGCACCCTTGAGCATCAGCATGGGTGTCGTGTCGGCGACACCTGCGCCGATTGAGGCGGCGTAGCCGCGGCTGGATTCGAACGGTACCTCGGCCAGCACTGTCCATTCCGAATCACCTTCGACGGCAAGCGAATTCGCAGCCGTGATGATCGCCTCGTCGGTCGCGTGGGCGTGGCCCTCGCCGTTCTGTGGCTGCGTCGACGCACGGGCGGCGGCCCGCAAAACCGCAATCGCCTTCGGATCCTCGGGATCGGGGAACGGCCCCTCCGGACCGATACCCTGGGGCACACAGCGCACCACCCGCAGCCGGTTCTCGGTGAGAGTGCCGGTCTTGTCGAAACACACCGTGTCGACCCGCCCCAGCGCCTCGATGGCGCGCGGCGAACGCACCAGCACCCCGCGCGTGCTGAGCCGCTGCGCGGCGGCTAGCTGGGACAGGGTGGCCACCAGCGGCAGGCCCTCCGGAACCGCGGCCACCGCGATCGCGACGCCGTCGGCGACCGCCTGCCGCAGCGAGGTGCGCCGCAGCAACGACAAGCCGGTCACGGTCGCGCCTCCGGCCAGGGTCAGCGGTAGCACCTTGCTCGTCAACTCGCGCAGCCGGGCTTGCACGCCGGCCGACGTCTCGACGTTGGCGACCGCCGAGATCGCGCGTTGCGCGGCGGTGCCCACCCCGGTGGCGACGACGATCGCGCGGGCCCGCCCCGCGACGATCGTGCTGCCTTCGAACAGCATGCTGGCCCGTTCCGGGTCGTTGACCGCGACGGGGTCCACCCGCTTGTCGACCGGCAACGACTCACCGGTGAGAAACGATTCGTCGACCTCGAGGTCGTCGGCGACCAGGATGCGGGCGTCGGCCGGCACCACCTCGGGGGCGGCCAGGTCGATGACGTCGCCGGGCCGGAGCTTCTTGGCCGACACGGTGGCCGTCCGGGTGGCGTGCTGGGCGGCTTCCAGCCGGCGGCGTGTGGTCGCCACGGCCGGCACCACCACGCGGCGCACCAGCTGATCCTGTTCGGCGAACAGTTCCGCGGCCGCGGCCTCGGCGCGCAGCCGTTGCACGCCACCGGTGAGCGCGTTGACCGCCATGACACCGGCGACCAGGAGCGCGTCGACGTTGCTGCCCACGATCGCCGAGGCCGCCGCGCCCACCGCCAGAATCGGAGTCAGCGGATCGCGCAGCTCGACCCGGGTGGCGGCCGCCAGCCGGGCCAGCGTCTGCGCCGGCCCGCGCAGCGGAGCCACGACCGGTTCGTAGGACAAGTCGTCCAGGCGCCGCCGCCAGGTGGGGGTGCCGGATTCGACCGCCAGCGGACGCGAACCGCCGGCGAGGCGCGAGTAGACGATCTCGGGGTCGAGCGCGTGCCACGCGGTCAGCGGTTGCGGCGTGGGGTCGGGCATCCGCAGCACCCGGGCGGCCGAGAGGGTCCCGCCCACCAACGCCGTCGCCGCGGCGGCATTGACCGGGTTGAGCCAACGCCGAAACGACGTCGGGTTGGTTGTCCTGCGGTCTTCGCCGGTGACCAGCAGCAGCCCGGCCAGGGTGGTTCCGCCCTGGGCAAGGTGCACCGCGGATTCACTGACCGCGCGGGCCACCGGGAGGGCGGACAGAATCCGTACCGCGGCGGCCAGATCGGTTCCGGTGATGATGTCGGCGGTCCACGGTGTGGCGGCGCGCGGGTCGTCGAGGGCGACGCCGACGTCGGCGATGGCCAGCGCGGCCAGGGTGTCGGTGGACGCGAAGTCCCGGTGCAGGGCCGTGATCAGCAGCACCGGTCCCCGGTCGGACCGCAGCTCACGGACCAACTTCAGCAAAGGCGTCCCGGGCGGATGGGTAGAACCGACACTGGCGGACAGGTCCTCGGTGCCGGCGACGTGGCGCAGCACCACCCGCGCGCCGGTGCGGTGCGCGGTCTGCAGCAGCGGGATGGCGTAGGGGTCTACCTCCCACCCCACGTCCACGCTGCCCACCCGATCGCCGTCGTTGATCAGTTCGGCATGCTCGAGTCCCTGCGCCGGAGCCGCCGACGGCCCCGTTGACCGAATCCATTTCAGCCGCGCTCCGATGGCCGGCAGTTCATCGGGGTCCGGCTCGGGTGCCTCCTCGCCATGCAACAGCGCGTCGGCGACCTCGTAGACGCGGTCGTCGTCCCAGCCCGGTTCGTCGCCCTGCGCGCGCAACACGGCCCGGTGGTCACCGCGCAGCGCGGCGCCGTCGATAACGACCACCTGCACCCGGTCCAGCCGGCGCAGCGCACCAGGATCGAGCACCAGCAGACCCGCGTTCGCCAGTCCCCGCCCGAGTACCGTCGCGAATGACTGCCGGCCGAGGTGTGCTGCCTTCGGAACCCCGGCCAGGATCGCTTCGGCGGCTTCGGCGGCACCACCGCCGGCGAACAAAGCGCCCGCCGCGGCAACGACGGATCCGCTGGCCGCCTGATCCACATAGTTCTCCACCGGGCCCTTCATCGAGCCCTTGCCCGTGTCGATCGCGGCGTCGATGGCGCCGTCGACCACGACGTGCGAGGCTTCGCCGGCGGCCGCCGCCGCCCAATTGTGCCGAGGTGTGTGTTCGTCTGCCGCCGACGACAGGATCGGGACGACGGGAGACTGGGGCCGGGTGGGCGACGCAAGCTCGGGTTCCCGTTCCCGCCACCGTTGACGATGCGCCGCGGCCTCAGAGAGCTGGAGCGCCCGCTGGGTAAGGTCCAGCAGCGGTGTGCCCACGGACTGGCTCAACCCGTACGCCAGCGCCGTTGAACCGCTGAGCGCAATGTCGGTGCCGACACGGCCGAGCCGGGATTCCAGGACGGCCACCACCCGGGGTTGGTAGTTGATCAGTGCCGCCGCGGCCCGCGCGCTGCGCGGCGCCATGGGTAGCCGGGTGAACCAGCCGGTGACGGCGGCCCCCACCGCCACCACGTCCATCGCCGCCGCCGTCAGTGGGACAAGGATCGCCAAGGGGTTGCCCGGATCGGCGAACGGCGCGGAATGGGGTGTAGCACCCGTTTCGGTGGCGGCAAGGTCGGCGGCCACCGAGGCGGCTGTCTCGCGCACCTCGTCCAGCACGTCGTCGGGGTCGGCGTCCACGGCGATCTCAATGACGAGTCGGCCCAGTGCGCCCTCGACATGGGCCTTTTCCACCCCGGGGATGCGGCGGACGGGCTCTTCGATGACCGGGGCGTATTCGTGCCAGCGCGGGAACGGCAGCAACGGGTCGAGGTCCAGGTGCAGGCGCCGCCCGCTCTGCCAGCGCACCGGAGGGGTGACCGATTCCGGCCCGCCTGCGGCTGACCCGCCCAGCCCGATGGCCCGGCCGGTGGTGTGGGCCACCGTCTGCACTACGGGCCCGACCAGCTCCGTCATGGGGCTGGTCAGGGTCTGCACCGCGCCGACGGCGCCCACCGCGCCGTTGACCCCGGCCTGCAGTGCCTGAACCGCTCCACCGGTGAGAGTGCCGACAACGTCGGCCACACCCGGGATCTTCATCCATCACCCTTCAATCTGCCTACCGCGCCAATCCTCCCGGCGCCTTGCGGACCTGTCCACACGGCCCTCGAATGGGGGCGGATTACCGCGGACTTACCTTGTCCGTGACAACCCAAACGCGGAGAACGGCAGCCATGATGCTATCGGCGACGCGGCGGTGTTCCGCGACCGCGCGCTGCGCGTTGGCACCATCTTGGCCACGATCGCCTGAATCCCGGCAATTTGACCGGTCCGATCCAGGTAAGCCGAGACCGACGATATCCGGGACATGCCATCCAAGGAGGAAGGTCGTCCAAGGAGGAACGTCGTCCAAGGAGGAACAATGCGCTTCGCCGTCAAACCGTTGCTCGGCTGGTTCACCGTCTATCTGTTGGCCACCGGCACCTGGCAACAACTCGCACCACGCTCGTTCTATGACCACTTCCCCGGCTTCGGACTGCACTGGGTGGACATCGACGGCCCCTACAACGAACACCTGTTGCGCGACGTCGGGCAGGGCAACATCGGCCTTGGTGCCCTCGCGCTGACCGCGTTGTTGATCGGCGGGGTGTGGCTGGCCCGGGCCACCGGGCTGAGCCTTGTGGTGGCGAATGTGCCGCACCAGGTCTATCACCAGGCCCACCTCGCTACCCTGCCCAGCGTGTCCCAACAGATCCTGCAGACGTGCACGTTGTCGTTTGTGTCTGTCACCGCGATCGCGTTGGCGGTAATTGCCTTCCGGCAACCCGTGTCCGAGTCGGCCGATTCGGGCACCCTCGACTACGCGGTCCGGGCTTGACCATGGCCGGCATCGATCTGATGGAGTGGGCCTGGCAACGCCACCACAACATACTGAGCTGGTATGTCCGGCCGCTGTTCCTGTTGCCGCTCGGCTGGTTCGCCTACCGGCGCAGCGGCTGGGGCATCGCCGCCACCCTGCTGGCCCTGGCCACCAGCATGTTCTGGTTCCCCGCCCCCGAGACGCCCGACCCCCGCGTGGCAGAGTTCCTCGAGTTCGAACGGACCTGGCTGACCGGGGACTGGACGCTGATCAAGGTGGCATTGACCCTGCTGGTCCCCGCCGCCCTGGCCGGCTACTGCGCGGCGTTCTGGCAACGCTCGCTGTGGTGGGCCTTGATCGTGCTGAACCTCATGGCCGTGGGGAAGCTGACCTGGGGTGCGATCGCCGGCTCGGGCACCGGGTGGGTGATGACGCTGCCAGCGCTCAGCGGTCTGTTACTGGGCAACCTGACCGTGATCGCGATATTGCATCATCGGTCACCGGCACGCAGGAGCGTCTGATGAACCACACGCGTCGCGCCGTTGTGCTCTCCGACTTCGGCGACAGCAGCAAGCTGGAACTCACCTGATTGCCGATGCCGCAGGTTCGTCATCCCGACGAGCTGCTGATCCGTGTCGCCGCTACGAGCGTCAACCCGATCGAGTGGAAAATGCGCAAGGGCATCGGGATCCCGAAGTGGCTCTGGCGCAGGGCCATTGGCTCACCGATGGTTCTCGGGCTGGACTTCTCGGGCGAGGTGGTGGCCACCGGAGACGACAGTGCCCCGTTCCGGCCCGGTGACGCCGTAATGGGCGCGCTGCCCCTGGCGGGAAGCTACTGACGGAGCCCTCGCCGGGCGCCCGCATCCTGATCGTCGGCGCCTCCGGCGGCGTCGGACACCTGGCGGTTCAGATGGCGGCGAATGCGCTCAGGGCGAGTTTGGTAGCAGCGGTTTGTAGCGCGCGCAATGAGGATTTCGTCACTTCACCGAGCTGGCGCCGTGGTTGTGGAGACCGGGCGGGCGATTCGTCACGGCCGCGCTGCCGTCGTTTCGTCCCGGCCGCCCCGGAGAAGACGTCGGACGTCGGCGCGCTCGAAGGTGCGCGGTTGCTCGGCCGGTTGTTGCGTCGGTGGGCGAAGGGCCACCACCGGTTGATTCCGGGGCTGGCCGTTGGGCTGCCCGCCAAGGCCGGGCTACCGACCATTGTGCGCTGGATAACCGAAGGCAAGCTCGCCCCGCATACCGCCGCGACCTATCACCTCGCCGATATCGCCGGGGCGCACCGGGAAAGCGAGCGGGGCCGAGCGGTCGGCAAAATCGCCGTCACCGTGACCTGAGTGCCCTACGGTGTGGCGAGTTCGCCGCCCCCCTGCGCAACGATTCGGGCCAGTTCGGTCCGCGACGTGATCGACAGCTTGGTGAAAACGTTGCGCAGGTGGAAGTCGATGGTCCGTCTGGACAAGAACATCTTGGCGGCGACCTCCGCGTTCGTCAGGCCCTGTGCGACGAACCCGGCGACCTGAGTCTCCTGCGGAGTCAGCTGATCCCAGCCGGTATCGCTACGCCGGCGGACACTTTGGCCGCACGCGCGCAACTCCGCCCGGGTCCGTTCGGCCCAGGGGTCGGCGCCGAGCGCGTCGAAGGTGTCGAAAGCCGCTTGCAGGTGTGAACGGGCGGCGGTCCGGCGTCTGGCGCGCCGCAACCACGCGCCGTACTCCAATTCGGTGCGGGCCCGCTCGAACGGCCGCTTCGCCCGCCCGTGATGCTCGAGCGCCTCGGCGAACCAGCGGTCGGCCCGAGACGCGTCGTCGAGCAGCGCGTGGCCGTGCGCTGCCCGGGAAAGGGCCCAGGGCTGACCCGACGCGCCTGCCGCGTCGTCCAGCTCGGCAAGCCATTGCCGGGCAAGGTCCGAGTCGCCGGTGCGGTGAGCACTTTCGATCCTGTCCAGGGACGCGAAAACGATGACGACGGGGTGCCGGATCTCGCGGAGCCGGCCGAACGCCGGCCCCGCCTCATCGCGTGTCAGGTCGCGCAGCGCCAGTGCCCATTGGACCCAGTCTTCGATGAAGTTCATCGGCCGGCCCGCCGCAAGTGCGCGCGCCCGGTCGGCATAGCTCTGGCATTGCTCGAAACTCCCACGCAAGGCCGCGTGCACTGCCAGGCAGGCCAGGCCATGGCCGGAAAGGCCCGGCTGTCCGATGGCTTCCGCCAATCCGACCGCTTCGGTCGCCGTGGCCTCGGCGGTGGCCCAGCGGCCGGCGAAGATATCGGCCAGCGCCGCCCGTGCTCCGGCGATGGGAACGACGCCGACCTCGCCGGCGTCCCGGCCGAGCGACACGGCCGCCGCGCTGAAGCGATGGGCGGCCTCGTCGTCGCCCAGATAGAACGCCGCCCGCCCGGCCACCATCAGCAGCGTGGGCTCGGAAAGCTGGCCGGCCGCGGCCAGCGCCCGGGTGAGCGGTTGCACCGCGCTCGTCGGCCGGCCGGCGAAATGCTCCGCGGTTCCGGCCAGGACGTCGGTCAAGAACCGTTCGCGCACAGCGTCGCCCGCGTCCAGCCGGACCGCGAGCTCGGCCAGCGAGACGATGGAGTCGGTATCGGTCGAGTTCGAGGCGGCTTCGGCGGCGAACACCAGAAGTTCCAGTGCGCGCGCCGGCTCTGTGGTTACCAAGCCGTCGGCCGCTTCACGCACGATGCGGTAGGCCGCGTCGGACATCCCTGCGGCCAGCTGAGCCATGCCGCGCAGGTAGTCGACGTGGGCACGCATGGATGGCGACATCGCCGGCGACTGCGCGCGGTCGAGCAGAGCTGCGGCCCGATCGGGTTGCCTTGCCCGCCAGGCACGCTCGGCGGCCTGCGCAAGGCGCCGCAACCGGACCTCGGAATCGCTGGTCAGTTCGGCGGCCCGTTCCAGGGCGGCTGCGGCGGCCGCGAACGCGCCGCGTTGATCCGCCCGAACGGCGGCGTTCTCCAGGTCGTCGGCGATCCCGGCATCGGGGTCGACCGCCGCCGCGGCCCGGTGCCACGCGCGCCGGTCGGGATCGGTTCGTTCGTCGAGCACCCCGGCAAGCGCCCGGTGCACCGCCTGCCGCTCACCGAAGGTGGCTCCCTGGTACACCGCGGATCGCACCAGCGGATGTCGGAACTCCACCTCCGCGCCGGTAACTCGCACCACACCGGTCCGCTCGGCAGCAGCCAGCGCCGTCTGGTCGACACCAAGTGCGTCCGCCGCGGACAGGATTGTCGACAACCGGCCGGTGTCGTCGGCGGCCGCGACCAGCAGCAGCCGTTGCGTAGCTTCCGGCAACCGCCGAACCTGTTGCAGGAAGGCACTTTCCATCTGCGAGGTGAGTGGCAGCGGTGCGGGCAGCGGCTGGCGGCCGGTCAGCTGGTCCCGCGACAGCGCGCGGGCCAGTTCCACCAGGGCCAGCGGGTTGCCGGCGGCCGCGGTTGCGAGGCGTACGCCCGCCTCGGGATGCACCTGCGCGCCCACCTCGGCGGTGAGCAGTTCGACAGCCGCCGATACCCCCAACGGCGCCAGGCGAAGCACCGGCAGATCGTCGATCGCCAGCCGATCGGCCAACCCGCTGCGCACGGTGAACACCATGGCCACCGGCTCGGCGTCCAAGC
The DNA here is from genome assembly GCF_059812565.1 of Mycobacterium sp. NGS49. Taxonomy (NCBI): domain Bacteria; kingdom Bacillati; phylum Actinomycetota; class Actinomycetes; order Mycobacteriales; family Mycobacteriaceae; genus Mycobacterium; species Mycobacterium sp. NGS49. Next base: position 183,815 of record NZ_JCALCX010000004.1, read on the forward strand.
GGCGCGCCGCGAAAGCCAGGGCTTCGGCTGATGCCGTGTCGAGCCAGTGCGCGTCGTCCACCGCGCAGAGCACCGGCCCGGGATCCGCGAGTTCGGCGAGCAAGTTGAGCACTGCCAGCGATATCAGGAAGCGGTCGTGGCTGCGGCCGGACTGCATGCCGAACGCCCGCCGCAGCGACTCGGCCTGTGGCTCCTGCAGGCGGTCGACGAGGTCGAGCGCGGGCCGCAGCAGCCGGTGCAGTGCGGCGTAAGGCAACTCGGCTTCCGATTCCACCCCGCGGGTGCGGACGACCGTCATGTCGGCGGCCCCGGCGATGATCTCGTGCAGCAATGCCGACTTGCCCACACCGGCCTCACCGTGCAGTACCACCACCCGGCCGACGGCCGCGCGCGCATCGTCGAGAACGGCGGTCAGGTGTTGCAGCTCGTGTTCGCGACCGGCCAGCACGCCCCGATCGTAAGGTCTAGGAGACCAACGCCTTACGGATCCGGCCCAGTCCGACCGTGGCGTCGGGCACCTGCGGCTGCCAGCCGGTGACGGCCTTGAACCGCCGGTTGGACACCCGCTGGCTGCGCAGCAGGAAGCTCATGCGCGCGCCGAGTCCGGCCCGGACCAGCCAGGCCGGCGGCCGACGCACCGACTGTCGCCCCACCGCAGCGGCCAGTGCCGCGGCGAGATCCGCGCGGGTCAGCGGTTCGTCGTCGGCGACGTCGTACCCGCCGGCCAGTCCGTCGGTGTGCAGCGCCGCCACCAGCGCGGCCGCGGCGTCCTCATCCCACACCATCGGCCAGAAGGCGTCGGCGGAACCGGCGAAGCCGCTGATTCCGTTGTCCGCCAGCGTCATCACCTGCTGGGTTGCGGCCGAATGTGCTCCATAGACACCGGCGATGCGCAGCACGATGCCGCGCCCGCCCTTGGCGGTGAACCAGTCGACCATGTGTTCGGCCGCCACGGTCGAGGCGAGAATGTCGGTCGGTGCGATGGGATCGCCGAACTCGAGCCACCGCCGGCCGCCGTCGGCGTAGATGGGCGCGAAACTCGGATAGATCACGGTTCCGACGTCCGAGGCGAGCGCCGCCTTGATCAGCAAAGAGGTGCCGACACGGCGAATCGCGTCGTTCTCGCGCCAAGCCGCCCGGCGGCGAGCCTGCCCGAACGGCACGATCCTGGTCGCCAGATGCAGGATCGCGTCCGCCCCCCGGACGGCTGCCGCCAGCGAGGCCGGATCGAGCAACGACGCGGATACCGGCTCGGCGCCCAGCTCACGCACCTTGGCGGCGGAGGCGGCATTGCGGGCCAGCCCGCGCACCTGGTGGCCGGCTCCGGTCAACAGCGAAACGGTAGGGACGCCGAGGGCGCCGGTGGCGCCCGTCACGAACACGATCACCGGACTACCTCCGGCGCGCGTTCCGCGAGGAACTCGGCGAAGGTGCGGCCGGCTGACGGCTGCGCCAGTGCGGCACCGGAGCGCCACGCGGCCGAAAACCGGCCGGGCACGGGCACATTGACGATTCGCACACGATCCCGGCGGGCAGCCGCAATCGCGCGCACCGCGTCGGCCCACGTGATGACCTCAGGTCCGGCCAGGTCGGGCAGTCGCCCGCCGGGGCCGGCGGCGACGGCATCGACCAGGCGAGAAGCGACCACGCCGACGTCGACGGGCTGAATGCGCCAGCCACGCGGCGCCACCGCGACGGGCAGGCGGCTCAGCCGACCGAGCATGTCCACCGTGAATTCGTGGAACTGGGTGGCCCGAAGGATCGTCGCAGGCAGCCCGGACTCCTCGATCAGCTGCTCCACAGCCAGCTTCGCGCGGTAGTACGGCCACGGAATCCGGTCGACGCCGACGATCGAGATGTAGACCAGGTGGCGCACACCGGCCTGCGCTGCCGCGGCGATCAACCGCTTCGTGCCGTCGACGTCGACCTCGGCGAAGTGCTTCGGGTCTGAAGCGGTGTGCACGATGACGTCCACACCGGCCAGTGCATCGGGCAAGCCGTCGCCGGTGCGCAAGTCGCCGGCGACCACGGTGACGCCGGACCGCGGCGCAACCCGGCCGCTGCGGCTGAGAATCCGGACGGCGTGGCCGGCCGCGAGCAGTCGGTCAACTACCTGGCGGCCCAGCACACCCGTGCCGCCGGTGACGAGTACGTTCATCGATTGGCTCCTCACGTTTCGGGAATGGTCCGAAACTATGCCCGGCATGTGCTGGTTTGCACCGGTGATATTGCCGGGTTCCGGGGACCCGATACGGCTGAGTCGGTGAACGGCAACCTGTCTATGCAATAACCGAATCGCGCGGTGGCCAGTGAGCGGCCACGCGTCGAATGAGGGCTATGAGAAGAATGCCCTACAAATATCGGTGGTTTGCCCGGCCGACGTGGTAACCGGCCGGGAATGACTTTTCGATGACCCGTAGGTGGTGGTCCACCCTGGACTCCAGCTCAAGGACCACGCAACCGTCGCCGACAGCCTTGGATTCCAGAACGATGTACCGCTGACCGCCATCGGTGATCGGGTCACCTGAATGCAAACTCTCGACGGGCACCAATTCGGGGGTTCCGTGTGACTCCACCTTTGACACAGTAGGTCAACTCGGCAGGCGAAGAAATAGTCTCAGGAACCTGGCGGGCCGTCCGGCTCGAGGTGCACCTCCGGCGGCAGCGGAAGCGGGGTGGGTGGCAGGCCGCCCCCGAACGACGCCTGGCGCACGCCGACGACCAGTGTCAGTACGTAGGTGGGCGGCGTGTCGGGCGGAAAGCCCAGCACTCTCACGTCCTCGGGTATGGGGTCGGGACGCAGGCAGATCGTCGCCAGACCCCTTCCCGCCCAATAGTCGTCGGGCGGCCCGGGCAGTAGGCGGTAGTCGAAGATGGTGATGGTCGAGCTGCCGATCACCCGCTTCTCGAACGGGATGTAGACCCCCGGCAGTTCGTACGGGTTTGCTGACTCCCGATAACGGTTCTGGTTGGGGACGGTTCGTTGTCCTTCGAGTTCCACGGCCACCCGCTGATGCCTGGACGGGCCGTCCGGGTACCAGGAACCGCTCAATTCGGCCCAGTCCCAGCCGGGGCTCGGTTGACACTCCGGTTCGCCGTAAGGAACCCACTGGATCGGGTCGCTGGGCAGTTGCACCTCCAGGAGCGCGCCCTTGGGGATCAGCTGGGGAACCCACGTCCGGTTCCACCAACTGAGGTTGTCCCGGTGTTGCTGGTTGAAGCTGTAGCGGCCCTGGTTCTGCATCGGTTGCCCAGAGGGATCGGCGGTGGCGATACCGATGGCGGACAGCGCCGCCAGCGTGAAGGCGATGAACAGTGGACGGCGCATCATCACCCCATCGTGTGGTGTTCGTGCTCGTCGTGCTGTTCGTGCTGCCCGGGCGGATCGATCTTGAGCAGACCCATCATTCCCCTGTCCTCATGCGGCAATATGTGACAGTGGTAGACGGTCGTGCCCGTCACGTCCGGGCGGAAATACATGCGCAGGGTGTAGCGGCCGAACGGCGGTAGCCGGAAGGTGTCCCACCAGACGTCTGGTTCCGTTTGCCAACTCGTGTCGCCGGCCGGGATGCCGTGGATGTCCACAACCTGAAATGGGTTGACATGTATATGGATTGGGTGTTGAAAGACGTCCTCGTTGATGAGGGTCCACTCCTCGATCGTGCCGGCCTCCACCTCGGCATCGACCCGGTGGTGATCGAACTCCTGACCGTCGATGAGGAACTGCACACCCATGCCCGTCCGGCCCGTGATATCACCGGAGAACACCATGGTGCGGCGCCGGGCCACTGGCAGGTTCGGCATCCGCGGCGGTTCCACCAATGTGGTGGGCAGTCGACCGGCGACGGTGTTGCCACGCACCACTAACGTGCCCAGCGGCATGCCCGGGCGGGGTCCTCCGGGATGGCCCTGGTCGTACGCCGCCGCGTAGACCCGGTACCGGCCGGGCTCACCGCCTTTGACGATGAATTCGGCGCGGTTGCCCGCGGCCAGCATGATGTTCTGCCGGGGTCTGGGGGCGGCGTAAGGCACCCCGTCGGTGCCGATCTGGTGCAAGGTGTGTCCTTCCACGTGCAACCAGATCGACCGGTGCGGGCACGCGTTGAGAAACCGCCAGCGCTGCGTCTCGCCCGGTTTGATGCTGATATCCGGCAGTATCTGGCCGTTGAGCGGGAAGTACATCGACGACGGCACCGCGGGAATCGACTCGAACGGCGCGTGACCCGCCATGGGAACCACTACGGCAAAAGGGACCTCAGCGCTGTCGTCAGCGATCCACATCTCGTTGACCACGATGGTTCGCTCGCGCATTTCGGCAATCTCGGGTACCCGATCGATGTCGCCCTCGACGATGATGGGGCCGCACAGTCCGTTCCACAGCTGATGCGCTGTGGCCGTGTGGAAATGGGGGTGATACCAGTGCAGCCCAGTCGGTTGGTTGGTGGCGATGTTGTAGCTGTACTGGTGGTCCTGCAGCGGGCCCAGCTGAAGTCCGACATTGTCCCCGGGGTCGTCCGGCGACACCTGCAACCCGTGGGTGTGCAGATTGGTGTCGATCAACTCCTGCAGGATGGTTTGCCTTCTCTCCCAACGGTTCCAGAAATCGTGGACACAGGCTCGCCGGGTATCGAAGCGCGGGTCGTTGGACTTGGAGGCGCAGTACGGCACCATGAACACGTTGTTCGTCGGAATACCCACCGGAACGATGCGGTTCTTGAGCAGCAGCCGGAGGTTGTCCCCCTGCCGTATCCGCAGGATTGGTCCCGGAAACTGGCCGTTGTAGGTCTCCAGCGTTACCTGACGACCACCGAGGTCGACAGGATTGGTCACCACCTCCAGCGTGTAGTCCAGTACGCCGTCTTGGCTGGAGACCTCGGTCAGATCGCGGAGTTCCTCCGCGCCGGCCCGCGCCGGAGCGGCACTTCGTATCAGGCCCGCGCCGGCCATGGCGGCCGCCAATGCCAAGAATGTCCTGCGGTCCACCGCACTTTCCCGTAGGCGACGCTGGAGAAAGGCAGAATCCATTGTCGATCCTCGGTTTGTCGGAGAACGTCGCGCAGAGCGTAACCCACCGTGCCGATGGGAAAAAGCCTGAAATTATTCAGCAATCAAGCGATTAGTACCGGGTAGTGGCGCAGTTCTTCTCTAGTGGCGCTCGCGTCAACAACGGACTAGTCATCAACGCAGGTGGAGCGTAGAGTTTGCCGTCATGTTTTCGCGGTCGCGGGAATGGTTTGCGATCGTCGGTGTGGCATGTGCCGCCGGCAACCCACTGCTGTCTCCTGCCGCGGCGTCGGCCGACCCGCACCGTCCGCACAACGTGACATATGTAGTCAAGGTTGATGCACCCATTTCCAGCGCCCGGGTGATTTACATGGTCAACGACATGTACACGGCGACTGCCCCGTTAAGCGCGACGGGGCGCGAATTCACCACGAACACGATGCTGGCCGATTCGGCGAGAGCGGGCATGCAAGTGAGCATCCCGCCGCCGTTCTCCGGGAATGTCCACTGCGAGATCGACATAGACGGCCAGGTCGCAACCCTTATCGATCAGTTCGTGGCATCGACGTCGGGTAATGGCGACGGCGACCCCAATTCCTACGGCATGCTGGGCTGCGGCGCTTCCCCGCTGCCTGTGCCGCAATGGTGGGCCAAGCTGTGCGACGCATGGTGGTGTGTCGATGCCTCCTATCCGTCCAACGCGCGTGACCAGGCTCGCGTCGACGCGACGCGAGACTCCGATCCCGATCGCAGTCCGAGCTACCCACGTCGCTCGACCGAACCGGGCAACTAGCGCGCACTATTGGCTGATCTTCTGCAGCACAACGCATTTGATGGAGCGGCCCGCTCGTCAGCACCATCTGCAGGGTTGTCCGCCGATTTCAGTTGTAGGTGGCTAAGGTGGGTAACCAATGGAAGGACACGAGACGCAGCTGCCGGCCGACGCGCCGACTTGTTACCGGCATCCCGGACGCCAGACGTACGTGCACTGCACCCGGTGCGAGCGGCCGATCTGTGGTGACTGCATGCGCAGCGCCGCCGTCGGGCACCAATGTGTGGAATGCGTGCAGGCCGGCGCCCGCACGATCAGGCCTCAGCAGACTCCTTTCGGTGGCCGGGAGAGGTCCGGAAGGCCGGTCATCACCATCGCGCTGATCGCGATCAATGTGCTGGCATTCGTTGCGGAGATGGCGATCCCGGATGTGCAGCGGCAGTTCGCCCTGTGGCCCCCGGCCGTCGCGGACGGGCAGTTCTACCGGTTGGTGACCTCGGCGTTCCTGCACTACGGCCCCACCCATCTGCTGTTGAACATGTGGGCGCTCTACGTGGTGGGCCAGCCGCTCGAAACGTGGCTGGGACGTCTGCGGTTCAGCGCGCTCTACGCGCTGAGTGGGCTGGGCGGTTCGGTGCTGGTCTACCTGTTGTCGCCGCTGAACACGGCCACCGCGGGTGCGTCGGGGGCGGTGTTCGGCTTGTTCGCCGCTACCTTCGTGGTCGCCAAGCGGCTCACCCTTGATGTCCGCTGGGTGGTGGCCGTGATCGTGATCAACCTGGTGTTCACGTTCGTGGTGCCGTTGATCAGCGCACAGCAGATCAGCTGGCAGGGACACGTGGGTGGGCTGGTCGCCGGTGCGGTGGCCGCAGCGGCCTACGTCTATGCGCCGCGGCAGCGACGGGACCTGGTCCAGGCCTCGGCGACGGTCGCGATGTTGCTCTTGTTCGGGGCGTTGACCTGGTGGCGCACCGCCGAACTCGTCGCACAGTTCGGCTGACCGGTCGACACCGCCGCAGAGTACGTTGACGGCCATGAGCTGGTGGATCGCGCACACTGAGCGCACGGTGACCGAGGAGATACCGGCGCCGCCGGCTCAGGTCCGCGACTACTATGTGAACCTGGACAACATCCGGCTGGTGCACCCGCTGATGGTGTCGGTGGAGTTGTTGTCCCGCACCGACACTGCGGACGGTTACCGGGTGAGCTATCGGGTGGTGGACCGGATTCCGTTGGGGCCGGCCACGATGAAGGTCACCTACCGGGCACGCCTGTATGTGCCGGTGAACGGTGCTGTGCAAACCGAGGCGCAGCAGTCACCGGCCGTGCGACTGCGCGCGACGGTGTGCTTCGAGCCCAGCGAAACCGGCACCCGGATCACCGAGCGGATACACTTCGCCGCGCCGCGGCCCCTGGCCGCGTTCACCGTTCGCGAGGCTGTGAAAGCGCACACCAGAATGCTTTACGGCATCAGGCATCATTTCGAATCCCGGTGACGTCACGGCGTTTTCCACTCCGAACTCAGCGCCCGCTCGGAAAGATACCTGGTGGCGCTCCACCCGCCGTCCACCACGATCGTCTGTCCGTTGATGAAGGCGCCGCCGGGCGAACACAGGAACGCCACCGTGTTCGCGACGTCATCGACCGTGCCCAGCCGTTGATGCGGCGTCATCTCGACGTTGATGCGCCGAAACCGCTCATCAGCCAGGCGGTGCGCGGTCATGGCGGTCTGGATGACGCCGGGAGCCACCGCATTGCAACGGATGCCCGCCGGCCCGTACTGGCAGGCGATATGTGTGGTCATGGCCGTCAGCCCGCCCTTGGCCGCCGAGTAGGCGCCACCGCGCATGCCGCCCACGACCGCGAAGGTCGATGTGATGTTGACGATCCCCGAGCCCGGCTGCAGGTGCGGCAGCACCTCGCGCACCAACCGGAAGGGTGCGCGCAGCATCAAGTTGAGGAAGTGGTCCAAGGATTCGTCGTCGGTCTCGTGTAGTGGCTTGGGGCTGCCGATGCCGGCGGCGTTGACCAGGAAATCGACGCGCCCCCACCGGGCGAGTGCGGCGTCGACGATCCGCCGGGGCGCGTCGTCGCCGACGAGATCGACGGCCACGGTGACCACTCGGTCGGTACCGCCGATAGCAGCGACCACCTCGGCCAGTTTGCGTTCGTCCCGTCCCGTCGCCAGCACGGCCATGCCGGCCTCGGCAAGCTTTGCCGCGCAACCGGATCCAATGCCACCGGTGGCTCCCGTCACGATCGCAACCTGCATGTCAGTGCTCCGCCTGCATCAACGCCGCCTTGATCCGGTGCTTGAGCACCTTGCCGGCGTCGTTCTTGGGAAGGTTGTCCCAGATCTCCACCTGCTCGGGGACTTTGAACCGCGCCACGCCCGACTCCCCCAGGAACGCGAGCAGGCTCGCCACATCCGGGCCCGGCGCCGCGGTCGGAACCACCACTGCGCAGGCCCGCTCGCCGGTGCGCTCGTCCGGCAACCCGACAACGGCCACCTCGGCAATGCCGGGATGGTCGGCCAGGATGTCTTCGACTTCCTTGGGTGAGATGTTCTCGCCGTTGCGGATGATGATGTCCTTGGCACGTCCCGTGACCACGAGGTACTCGCCGTCCACCCAGCGCCCCAGATCGCCGGTGCGGAAGTATCCGTCGGCATCGAAGGATCCGTCCTCGTCTTCCGGGTGCAGGTAGCCGACCAGCATCTGCGGTCCCCGAACCCGGATCTCACCGCAGACCAGCTTCACGTCAGCCACACCGGGCCTGCCGTCGGTGTCGGCGGCGTGGTCGAGGTCTGCGGTCGAACCTACCGTGGTCACCGGGACTTCTGTCGACCCGTATACCCGGGTCACCACGGTCGTCTCGAAATATGCTGCGGCCCTGCGCATCAGCGATGGTGACACCGACGCACCGCCGCAGATGAACACCTTCAGGTCGGGCAACCGGGTGGCTGCGCGCCGCGAGGCTGTCAGCAGCTGATCCAGGAACGGTGTCGCACCGGCCATGTGCGTGCAACGTTCGGCCAGCATGAGCCGCACCGCCTCGTCGGCCTCCCAGCGTTCGATCAGTACGGCGGTGGCGCCAAGCAGCAACGGGGCTTCGAAGGCGTAGATGGACCCGCCGATATGCGCGACGGGTGAGGCCACCAGGAACACATCGCCCGGTTCCACCAGCCAGTGACCGCCGATCTGGCGCAGCAACGCGTGGATGGAATTGTGGCTGTGCAGAACACCTTTCGGGTGACCGGTGGTGCCAGAGGTGTAGAGGATCATGCGCACCGCATCGGGGTTCAGACTGGGCAACGGTGCACCGAACCGGGTGTTGAGTGACTCGAAGGCGATCTGTCCCGGCTGGCAATCACCGCGCACCACAACGACATCCGGCGGCGACTCCAGCTGCGCTGTCACCCTGTGCAGCATCGCCGCAAAGTCGTGACGCCCGAACACCGATGGAATGAAGATCATCCTGCTGTCGGCGTCTTCGAGAATGAACCGAAGTTCTCGGTCGCGCAGGGAGGGCAGGATCGGGTTGGCCACCATCCCGGCCAGCGTGGTGGCCAGGTAAATCACCGCGGCCTCAGGCCAGTTGGGCAGCATGAACGACACCACGCTGCCCGGTGGCATCCGCGAATACAACGCGTGCGCCAGTGCCGTCGCCTGCCGGTCGAGTTCCGCACATGTCAACCGGATATCGCCGTCCACAAGCGCTACCCGCTCGGGCGTGTGCCGGGCGGCGCCACGCAGGGCATCCGCCAACGTGCCCTCGGTCCACAATCCTCGCGCGTACGCGTCGGCGGCCAGGTCGTCGTCCCGGCGAATCCAGCGCCCGCCGACCAGTTTCCTACCCACGTACTCGTCGCATCGTCATCGAATGCCGAAAGCGGGACGCGGGGTGCGTGTTGATCGTCACCTGGGCCACCCGGTCGTCGGAAGCGCGATAGGTGCGTCGCACCTGTAACGCGGGGGTGCCGGGTTCGACGTCGAGTCCCGCGGCCACTTCGGGGGACAGCAGCACCGCGACGATCTCCTGTTGCACCTCGACGATGCTGAGTCCGAACAGGTCTTCGATCAGCGGAAAGATGGGGCCGTCGTGACGGTGCAGCAACCGGCCGACCGCGGCGAACGCACGGTTGATGTAGTACTCGGTTCGGCACAGGTCCGAGTTGGAGTCGACGGCCTGGCGCGCCCCGCGCACCGAGAGCCATTGCTCGCCGACCGTCAGACCCGTCCGCACGGACAACTCGTCGTCGACCATGACCATCGCAACGGACTCGATGGCGAATCGGGTGCCGGCGGCGAAGGCGAGCAGGTCGTTGATCGACATGACATGCTGCACATAGGAATCCGCCGAAGGTCGCGGTACCACCAGTGTTCCGGTTCGCGGCCGTGAGGACACCAGGTTGTCGTCGCGCAGCCGGCGCAGTGCCTCCCTGACGGTGTAGCGGCTGACGGCGAACCGCTCGCACAGCTCGTGTTCGGTCGGCAGCTGAGATCCCACCGGATAGACCCCGTCCACGATCTCCTTGCGCAGCGTGCGAGCCACCTGAAGGTAGCGGTGGTCGGCCACCTTGGCCTCGGACATTTTGTCGCTCATCGGTTTTCCCGCCGCAGCGCCAACACGCTGCCCTCGGCGTCGGCGGAGAGGTACAGCGTCCCGTCGCGTCCGGCGGCGATGCCGGCGAACGGACCCTGCGGTCCGGAGAACGGCGGCATTCCGCGCAGCGGCTTGGGCGTGACGCCCGGCGGCGCACCGATGGGCAGGTCGGCCGCGACGGTGCTGCGGGTGCCGCCGTCCAGGTCGATCGCAACCAGTTCCTTTGCGCCGGCATCGACTACATAAACACGGCGGTCGAGCACCAGCAGCCCCTGCGGCCGCTGCAGACCCTCGATCAGGGGCCTCCCGCCCAGCCGCAGCACCCGCCCGGCGCCGGCCTCGGAAACCAGGCAGGTTCCGTCGGGAGCCATAGCCACGCCGACGGGCTCGTGCAGACCGGCCGCCAACACCTCCACCTCACCCGAGGTGATGCTCAGCACCCGGCCGGCACCCAGTTCGGCCACCACGATGGTGCCACCGGGGGCCACCGCCACGCCGTATAGCTGATCGAAACCCGTTGCCAACGGGTCGCTTTCGTGGTCTGCCGGCCGATACCGGGTGACCTCCCCGTTGGCGGTGGTGACGACGAACCCGCCCGGTCCGGCCGGGGCCAGGCCGCGCAGAAAGCCTGGATAACCCGGACTGAACAGCATGCCGGCGGTGTGCATGGTGCCGTCCGGATGCAGGACGTAGCAGTAGGTTCCGTCGGCGATATAGAGGTTACCGTCGGCGCCCACCGCGAGGTCCAATGGCCAATTCAACCCGCCGGCCAGCACCGTCCGGGTCCCGCCGTCGCCGAGCACTTCGGTGATCTCGCCGGTGAAGTTCGACACGAACAACCGGTCGCCCACGAAAGTCAGATTGTCCAGGCCGGGATTGAGGTCTGCCAGCACCCGTTGTTCCCCGCTGCGGGGGTTGATGCGCAACACCTGGCCGCTGTGCACCTGCGTCGACACCAGGTAGCCGTCGCTGTCGAACTTGACCGCGTCCGGGACACCGAGGTCGCCCGCCACCCGTTGTGGCTCGCCGCCATCGAGGGCTATACGCCAGATCTCGTTGGCGCCCATCACCGGAAAGTACAGGTAACCGTCCGGGCCGACCTCCATCGCGTTCGGCGACGGGACGTTCTCCAGCAGCACCCGGGGTGGTCCGCCGCCGCGGTCGAGTTCCACCAGGCGTCCCCCCGCACGACATTCGCCGACGAACACCCTGTCCTGAAACACGGTGATGCCATTGGCCGACGGGAGGTCGTCGCGCAGCACCCGGGTGCGGCCCGCCGCGTCGCGCACGCTCACCCGTCCGTCCATCACCTCGGTCGCATACAGGTTGCCCTGCTGATCGAATGCGACGTCGTCGGGCGCAATGATGTCCCCGCCTTTGGCGCTGACGGTGTCGAGTTGGCCGGTCTGCAGCTCGAGTGCGCTGATCTGGCTGCCGGTCACCTGGGCGATGTAGATGCGTCCGTCCGGGCCGGTGCGCAGGCCATTGGCGCCGAACAACCGGCTGGGCTCGGTGAGCCGGGTCAGGGCCCAGCCTTCGGCAACCCTCGGTGGCCGTGCTGCGCTGTAGCGAGCAGCCTTCACCGCTCGGACGATAGCAATGCGGCCTTGGTCCAGACAATAGTGACGTGCCGGGGCTCTGCCGGTCTTGACGGGGAGGGCACCGCAAGAGAATTATATTCTCCAATGGATGCACGTCATTATCTTGTCCGGACAAATCGGTGAAGCAGGCGCAGCTCGATCTGACGGGGCGGGTTGTCGTGGTGGCCGGCGCCGCCGGTGGGGGGATCGGCACCACGGTTACCCGCGTCGTTGCCGATGCCGGGGCGACCGTGATCGCGGTCAGTCGTGGCTGCGACAACCTCGACCGGCACATCGGGCCGCTGATCGCCCGGGGGCTGGCGGTGGTTCCGGTGGCGGCCGACGTGTCCACCGACGCCGGTGTGGCCACCGCCATGCGGGCCGCCACCGCCGCCGACGGTCAGTTCTACGGTCTGGTCAATGTCGCGGGTGGCGCCGACCCGTCGACATGGATGCCGTCTACCCGGGTGAACCGCGACGACTGGCGCGAGTTGTTCGCGCAGAATCTGGAGACGATGTTCTTCATGAGTCAGGCCGTGGCCGCCGAACTCAAACGCCGCACGCTGCCGGGCTCTATCGTGTCCATATCGTCGATCAGCGGGATGAACACCGCGCCGTTCCACATCGCCTACGGCACAGCCAAAGCCGCGATCGTGGCCGCGACTCGGACCATGGCGGCCGAACTGGCCTGTCCGGACGGGGCGCAAGCCATCCGGGTCAATGCGGTGGCCCCCGGGGTCACCGCGACACCGGCATCGCAGACCTACACCGACGACGATCCGGACCGCGATCGCCGGGCGATCGCCATGGGAAGACGCGGCCGCCCCGACGAGGTCGCCGGAGCCGTGCTGTTCCTGCTGTCAGATCTGTCGACCTACATCACCGGGCAGACGCTGCTGGTCGACGGCGGCCTGAATCTCAAGTGGGGACACCTGGATGCCGACAACACCTCGCTGTTCCTCAAAGACGAGTCGTTCCGCGCGGCGATCAAGAGGTGGGACTAAGAGGGAGTGCACATGGACGACGGGTTGACCGAACCTGTCACGATCGGCGTCGAGGCCTACATCTCGCAGGACTATGCCCGCACCGAACGTGACAGACTGTGGCGCAGGGTATGGCAGCAGGTGGGCCGTGTCGAGGAGCTGCCCAGGGTCGGCAGTTACCTGACGTACGACATCCTGGACGACTCGATCCTGGTGGTGCGCACCGGTCCCGACACTCTCCATGCCCACCACAACGTGTGCTCGCATCGCGGTCGCCGACTGGTGGACACTCCCGCGGGAGCCAGGAACGCCTGTGGGCACGGGAAGTCGTTCGTCTGCGGTTTCCACGGTTGGACCTACGACCACCACGGCAGCTGCATCCACATTCCTGAACAGGCGGACTGGCAGGGCGCCCTGACGCCGGCCAACACCCGGCTGGCCCCGGTCCAGGTCGACACCTGGGGCGGCTGGATCTGGATCAACATGGACCGCGCCGCCGAGCCGCTGCGCGACTACCTCGAGCCGGCTGCGACCATGCTTGATCCGTTCAACCTGCAGGCGATGCGCTGCAAGTGGCGAAAGTGGCTGCATTTCCAGTGCAATTGGAAGGTCGCGATGGAGGCCTTCAACGAGACCTACCACGTCGCCACCACCCATCCGCAGTTCAACAGGTTCGGCAACTTCCGGGGCTGGGCGGCGGCGCACGGAAAGCACAGCAACATCGGCTATGACGCTCCCGAGGATCTGGCCGAGACCAAGTCCAAGATCCGGCTCGGGACGGGCGCGGATCCTCGGGTATCTACCGCCGAGATGCAGTTGTACACGCTCGAGGAGACCAACGCGACCACCACCAGGACCCTGGTGGACGCGGCGCTGCGGCTCGTCGACGAACTGCCGGAAGGCGCACCGGCCGATCAGGTGCTCAGTCACTGGATGTCGTCGGCGCGACGCGACGACGAAGCGCGCGGCGTCACCTGGCCGACCATCGACCCCGAACACCTGGCCAGCAGCGGGACCGCCTGGCAGATCTTCCCGAACTTCCAGATCGGCCAGGGCCTCACCACCGCGCTGTGCTACAGCGCCCGCCCGCACGGTTACGACCCCGACCAGTGCATCTTCGAGGCCTCCTGTTACGAGCTGTACCCGAAAGGCGAAGAGCCGCAGACCGAGTGGGTGTATGCGCCGCCGGACGACCCGAACTGGCGCAGCGTGCTGCCGCAGGACTTCTCCAACATGGCAGCGGTACAGCAAGGGATGAAGTCATTGGGCTTCCACGGCCCCAAGCCCAATCCGTACATGGAACGCAGCACCGCGAACCTGCACCGCAATCTCGCCCAGTACATGGGGACCGGGGCGCCGCAGCAACTCCCAACAGAGACGGAGATCCAACGATGAAGGTCAATCTCGGCTTCGGAGCGCACAACTCGTACGACTGGGAGCGTGTGCTCGCCGAAGACTTCAGCCGGCCACCGGCCACCCCGGACTGGGAGTGCGTGCAGAGCACCCTGGCGATCGCCGATCTGGCGGAGCCGCTCGGGTTCGACGGGATCTGGATGCCGGAGCATTGCGGAACACCGTATGGCATGACGCCCAACCCGATCCAGGCGCTGAGCTACTTCGCCGGGCGCACCGAGCACATCGGCCTGGGTACCTTCGTGGTCGTCGCCCCGTGGTGGCATCCGGTCCGATTGGCGCACCAGATCGCATATCTCGACATCATCTCCAACGGCCGCTACAACACGATCGGAATCGGGCGTGGGGTGTCCAAGGGAGAGTTCGACGCGGTCGGCGTACCTCGTGAGGAGAGCCGCCAGCGGTTCAACGAGACGCTGGACATCCTGAAACTGGCGCTGTCCGGGGAGCGGTTCTCCTATGCAGGAGAGATCTTCACCGTCCCGGAGATGTCGCTGCGGCCCGAACCGCGCAGCAGCGACCTGTTCTCGCGCATCTACAGCTCATCCTCGACCGCTGAGTCGCTGGAGATTCTGTCCCGCCGCGGCATGGTGCCACTGTTCGTGGGCAACAAGCCCATCGAGGACGCCGGTCGGGAGGTGCAGCAGGTGAACATCTTCCGCAAGGAGGAGGGGCTGCCGCCGTGTCAGCCGAAGAACGTGATGTTCATGTATTGCACGGCCGACGACCCGGGCAGGTCCGAAGAGTGGATCTGGACGGCCAACCGGGACGTGACCGTGCACTACGGATTCGCCGACGCGTCGAACTTCAAGGGCGTCAAGGGGTATGAAGCGTATGCGGCACGGGAGGCCACCGCCACCGCCGTGCTGGCGTCTTCGGTGACGGCGGACGCCAAGGGCGCCCCCAAGACCCCCGGCTACCACGCCTCCAATCTGTTGATCGGCACGCCGGAACAGATCTACCAACGGATCGTCGCAGCCCAGGAAGCCTGCTCATTCGCCGAGCTGACGATCGTTCCCCAGTTCGGCACCATGCCCTACGACGAGGCGATGGACTCGACCAGGCTGTTCGCCCAGGAAGTGCTGCCCGCCGTACACGACATGGCGGCACCCCTGCATCCCGCGGCGCTACCCGAGAACGCGTTGGCATGACGGGTATCTCCGAGTGCGCCCCGACCGCGACGCCGGACGACATCGACCTACCCGCACTGCGCGAGAGGTACCGGCGGGAGCGCGAAAAGCGGTTGCGCCCGGAAGGCTCCCGGCAGTACATCGAATTGGTCGACGAGTTCGCCGGGTTCTATGAGATCGATCCCTACTCGCCCGATCTGGTTCGTGATCCGATCTCGGCCGACATGGACGTGGCGGTCCTCGGCGGGGGCTTCGGTGGTTTGTTGTGTGCCGCGCACCTGAAGAAGGCCGGCGTGCAGGACGTCCGCATCATCGAGCTGGGTGGCGACTTCGGTGGCGTGTGGTACTGGAACCGCTACCCCGGCTTGCAGTGTGACAACGAATCCTATTGCTACATACCGCTGCTGGAAGAACTCGATTTCATTCCGAGCAAGAAGTTCGCCGACGGCACCGAGATCTACGAGCACTGCCGGCGCATCGGGAAGCATTACGGCCTATACGATTCCGCTCTGTTCTCCACCCAGGTGCGGGCACTGCACTGGGATGAGCAGATCAAGCGCTGGCGGGTCGGCACCAATCGTGACGACGACATCCGGGCGCGGTTCGTGGTCATCGCGTCGGGGCCTTTTCACCGGCCGAAGCTGCCCGGCATCCCGGGCATCAAGGACTTCCGGGGGCACAGCTTCCACTCGTCGCGCTGGGACTACGGGTACACCGGTGGCGACGCCAACGGTGGGCTGGACGGGCTGAGCGACAAACGGGTCGCGGTCGTGGGCACCGGGGCGACCGCCGTGCAGATCGTGCCATTTCTGGGCCGTTATGCCAAGCACCTGTACGTATTTCAGCGCACACCATCGTCGGTCGGCGCGCGCAACAACACGCCGACCGATCCGGAATGGGCGCGATCGCTGCGGCCGGGTTGGCAGAAGGAACGGCAGCGCAACTTCCACGCCTGGACCTTCGAAGGCATGGCGCCGGGCCAGCCGGATCTGGTCTGCGACTTCTGGACGGAACTGGGCCGCAACACGGCCGCCCGGGTTCTCGCGCTGCCGGATCCGGCGTCGATGACCCCCGAGCAGTTCATGGCCATCCGCGAGGAGGAAGACTACAAGCTCATGGAAGGGCTGCGGCGCCGGATCGAGGACCTCGTCGAGGACCCCGCGACCGCCGAGGCGCTCAAGCCCTACTACCGCTTCCTGTGCAAGCGGCCGTGCACCAACGACGACTATCTTCCGACGTTCAACCTTCCGAACGTGACGCTGGTCGATGTCTCCGGTACCAAGGGAGTGCAGCGGGCCACCGCAAAGGGTTTGGTGGCCAACGGCATCGAGTATGAAGTCGACTGCATCATCTATGCCAGCGGATTCGAGATCACCACGGAACTGCGCCGCCGCTATTCCATGGAGGCGATCGAAGGGCGTGATGGCCTGTCGCTCTTCGAGCACTGGCGCGACGGGTATCAGACGTTGCACGGGATGACCAGCCGCGGTTTCCCCAATCAGTTCTTCACCGGGTTCACCCAGGTCGGGATTTCGGCGAATATCGCCGCGAACTACGAGTTGCAAGGCGAGCACATCGCCTACATCATCGCCGAAGCGTTGGCGCGCGGCGCGGCGACGGTGGAACCGACCCAAGAGGCGCAGGATGCATGGTGCCGGACCATCCGGGAAACGGCGATCGACAACAGCCAATTCGACTTAGATTGCACGCCAGGCTATTACAACAACGAAGGGGGTGGGACCGAGGGCATCCGGTCGCACCTCGGCGAACCTTACGGGCCGGGCTTCTACGCCTTCGGTGACCTGCTGGCCGAGTGGCGCGCCAGGGGTGACCTCGACGGCCTCGACCTGAGCTCGTGATGACCGAACTCAGATACGACGATCGCGTTGCCGTGATCACCGGTGCAGGAAGGGGCCTCGGACGTGCGTACGCCCTGATGCTGGCGGGCCGGGGCGCCAAGGTCGTGGTGAACGATACGGGCGGCGCACTGACCGGCGAGGGGCGCAACGCGATTCCGGGCCAGAAGGTCGTGGCAGAGATCGAGGCGGCCGGTGGTGCGGCGGTCGCCTGCGACGAGTCGGTGACCACGCCCGCGGGCGGCCGAGCGATCATCCAGACCGCGCTGGAGCGTTACGGGCGAATCGACATCCTCATCCACAACGCCGGCATCGTGCGCCGCGGATCACTGAAACAGCTGAGCTACCAGGATTTCGACGCCGTCCTCGACGTGCATCTGCGCGGTGCATTCCACGTGGTCCGCCCGGCCTTTCCGCTGATGTGCGAAGCCGGTTACGGCCGTATAGTCCTGACCTCCTCGATCGGCGGTATGTACGGCAACAAGGGCGTCGCCAACTACGCTGCGGCCAAAGCCGGCTTGATAGGTCTGTCCAATGCCGTCGCACTCGAAGGTGCAGCCGAGGGGGTGTTGTGCAACGTCATCGTGCCGTCGGCGGTGACGAGAATGGCTGAAGAGCTGGATGTTTCGTCATATCCACCGATGGGACCCGAACTGGTGGCCCCCGTGGTCGGCTTTCTGGCGCACGAGTCCTGCCCGGTCAACGGTGAGATGTTGATCGCCATCGCGGGCCGGGTGGCCCGGGCGGTGATCGCCGAGAGTCCCGGCGTGCAGCGGTTGGCGTGGACCGTCGAGGATGTCGCCGAACAGCTCTACGCCGTCCGGGATCTGAGCGCACCTCTGGTCTTTCCGGTGGTTCCGGACGGCCATGCCGACCACATCCGGTACAGCTTCGAGTCGGCGGCCTGGGCGATCAGGGAGAATGCGCACCATGTCTGATTGGAGCTCCGGTCCACTGGCGGGCGTGCGCGTCGTCGACTTGACCGCAATGGTGATGGGCCCTTACTGCACCCAGATCATGGCCGACATGGGCGCCGACGTCATCAAAGTCGAGCCCCCGCAAGGCGACGACACCCGTTATGTCTCGGTCGGTCCGGCGCCCGGGATGAGCGGCGTGTTCGTCAACGTCAACCGCGGCAAGCGCGGCGTGATCCTGGATCTGAAGTCCGATGCCGGCCGAACCGCCCTGCGATCCCTGATCGAACGCGGCGACGTCTTCATCCACTCGATGCGCGCCGCCGCGATCGGACGGCTCGGTCTCGGCTATAGCGAGGTCGCCGCCATCAACCCGACGATCGTCTACACCAACTGCTACGGCTACGGCCGGCGTGGACCCAACCGGGACCTGCCCGCCTATGACGACACGATTCAGGCCGCCTGCGGGTTGCCGTCCGTGCAGCAGCAACTCACCGGTGAGGCCAACTATGTCGGGACGATCGTGGCCGACAAGGTCGCCGGCCTGACGGCCCTCTACGCGACGATGATGGCGCTCTTCCACCGGGAACGCACGGGCGAAGGGCAGGAAGTGGAGGTCGGCATGTTCGAGGCCATGGCCTCGTTCATGCTGGTCGAACACGCTAACGGCGCCATCTTCGATCCGCCGCTGGGCCCGGCCGTGTATCCGCGCGCGGTGGCGCCGAATCGGCGGCCGTACCGCACCAGAGACGGCTACATATCGGCTCTGATCTACAACGACAAGCACTGGGCCGCCTTCGTCGACGCCGTGCGACCGGACTGGACCAGCGACCGGTACGCCACGCTGGCGGGCCGCGCGCGCCAGATCGACACCGTATATGCGCTGCTGGCCGAGACGTTTGCCCAGCGCACCACCCAGGAGTGGCTGGACCTGCTGCGCGTGCTGGAGATCCCGGCGTCGGCGTTGTCCAGTCCGGCCGCGCTGTTCGACGACCCGCAACTGGAAGCCGTCGGATTTTTCGAGACCGTGGACAGTGCGCATGGACCGGTGCGCTTCCCGGGCGTACCGACGTGGTTCTCCCGGACTCCCGGGGGTGTTGCTGGCCCGGCTCCGGAGCTGGGTGCGCACACCGCCGAGGTGCTGGACGAACTGGGTCTGAGCTGCGCCGACACCTCAGCCGACGGACACCCGGCCACCCACCGGTAGAACCGACTCGATGGGCGCAGCCCATTCGCTGCGCTAATGCATCGTATGCACTTATGTATCATTTGGGTGTTCTACCCGAGCCGACGGCGCCACGCAGAGCTGAAACTCCGACGTCACGGTCCGCCGCTGGAGCGAAAGGATGGATCCCAATGAGCTACTACGAAGTCGAATTCCCGACGGTGAAGGGGCTGTCGGTCAGTCGTGTCGACGGTGTGCTGTCCGTGACCATCGATCGTCCGGAAAGCCTCAATTCGCTCACGGTCCCGGTGCTCGCGGGGCTGGCGGATCTGCTGGAGGTGGTGGCGACCGACTCCGGCGTGAAGGTGCTGCGCCTGAGCGGCGCCGGTCGCGCCTTCTGCGCGGGCGCCAGTATGAACGTCGACGATTGGCACGGAGTCGGCTCGGCCATCGATATCGCCAGGCAGGGCAACCGCGTGGTGCGGGCGATCACCGCGATGCCACAGCCGGTCGTCGCGGTGGTGCAGGGAGCTGCGGCCGGTAGTGGAGTATCGCTGGCCCTGGCGTGCGACCTCGTGTTGGCCTCGGAAAACGCATATTTCACGCTGGCGGTCACCAAGGTGGGCCTGATGCCCGACGCGGGCGCGTCGGCGTCCCTGGCGGCGGCGGTCGGACGCAGCCGGGCGCTGCGGATGGCGCTGCTCAACGAACGGCTGTCCGCGGCCCAGGCCCTGGCCTGGGGCCTGATCTGCGCCGTTCATCCCGCCGAGCAACTCGAATGGGAGACGAACAAGGTCATCCACGCGTTGCTGGCCGGTCCGACGGCCGCATTTGCAGAGACGAAGGCCGCGATCAACGCAGCCAGTCTGCGTGAGTTGGAGCCCGCACTCGAGCGCGAACTGCAAGGTCAGGCGGTGCTGGTGCAATCTGGTGACTTCGTCGAGGGTGCCTCGGCATTCCACCAGCGCCGGGCGGCCACGTTCACCGGCAATTGACAGGGGGCACGGGAAAACCGTTGCGAGTCATCGGCACTCCGCGTGTCGCAGCCGGAATCCGCCCCGCCGTCCGCCTAAGCTGGATCGGATCAAGAGGAGGGGCAGCGACGTATCGGCATCAAATTCGGCGCCGGACGAGGCAGTGGTCAGGGCGCGCTAACCGCGAGCACTGAGCCGGGCGGGAGGGGTCCCGCGCCGGCACGTTCTGCACCCAGATCCCGCTGGGTCGCCCCGGTGCGCAGGGTCGGCCGGCTGGCGACCTGGGACCGGGGGGACCGGCCCAGTGGTATTCCAGCGTTGGACGGCCTTCGCGCGATAGCCGTCGCGCTGGTTCTGGTGGGGCACGGCGGCATTCCCGGCGTCGGCGGCGGCTTCATCGGCGTCGACATCTTCTTCGTCCTCAGCGGCTTCCTGATCACCTCGTTGCTGCTCGACGAACTGGGTCGCTCCGGCCGAATCGGCTTGACCGGCTTCTGGATTCGGCGTGCCCGCCGGCTGCTGCCGGCCCTGGTGCTGATGGTGCTCACCGTGGGTGTGGCCCGCGAGTTCCTGCCCTACCAGTCGCTCGACGGTTTGCGCGGCGACGCGATCGCCGCCTTCGCCTGGGTGGCCAATTGGCGGTTCGTGGCCGCCAAGACCGACTACTTCACCCAGGGTGCGCCCTCGCCGCTGCAGCACACCTGGTCACTCGGGGTGGAAGAGCAGTACTACATCGTCTGGCCGGTGCTGCTGATCGCGGTGACGCTGTTCCTGGCCGCCCGGGCCAGGCGCTACTTCGCCAAGATCACCGTCGGGCATGTTCGACTGGCCGCCTTCGTGATTGCCACGCTCGGGGCGGTGGCTTCGGCTGTTGCCGCCATGGTTCTCACCTCCGACGGCACCCGGGACCGGATCTATTTCGGCACCGATACCCGCGCCCAGGCCCTGCTGGTCGGCGCCGCGGCATCGGCCTTGCTGGTCCGGGATTGGTCGTCGCTGAATCGGGGATGGTGCCTGATCCGCACCCCTTGGGGACGTCGGGTCGCACGGTTGCTGCCGATCGTGGGCGCGGCCGCGCTGGCGGCACTGGCGCATTACGCGACCGGCAGCGCGAGCGAGTTCCGGCACGGTCTGCTGATCGCGGTCGCCATGGCCGCGGTCTTCGTGGTTGCCCCGGTGGCGCTCGAGCAGCGCGGCATGCTGGCACGCGCACTGGCGTGGCGTCCACTGGTGTTGCTGGGCACCATTTCCTACGGTGTTTACCTCTGGCACTGGCCAATCTTCCTGGTACTCAACGGAGAACGCACCGGATGGACCGGGCCGGGCCTGTTCGGTGCCCGCTGCGCGGTCACCCTGGCGGTGGCCGGAGTCTCCTACTGGGCGATCGAGCAACCCATTCGGCGTTGGCGGCCGCAACGGGTGCCGCTGTTGCCGCTGGCCGCAGCCACCGTCGCCAGCGCCGCCGCGGCAACCATTCTGGTGGTGCCGGTCGGCACCGGGTTGCACGAGGTCGGACTACCGCCCGGGGTGTCCGCGGTGGCGGCGATCTCTCCGTCACCGCCGGGCGACAACCGGCCCGCCCCGGGGCCGCGAGATCCCAATCAGCCGTTCACCGTTTCGGTGTTCGGCGATTCGATCGGCTGGACGATGATGCACTATCTGCCGCCGACCCCGGGTTTCCGGTTCCTCGACCACACGGTGATCGGGTGCAGCCTGGTGCGCGGCACGCCCTACCGCTATATCGGCCAGACCTTGGAGCAGCGGGCGGAATGCGACACCTGGCCGGGACGCTGGGCCACCCAGATCGCCCAGGACCGACCGGATGTCGCGTTACTGGTCATCGGGCGCTGGGAGACGGTCGACCGGGTGAACGAGGGCAAGTGGACCCACATCGGCGACCCGGCCTTCGACGCGTACCTCAACTTCGAACTGAACCGGGCGCTGGATATCGTCGGATCGACCGGGGTCCGGGTGATGGTCGCTACCGTCCCGTACAGCCGCGGCGGTGAGAAGCCGGACGGCCGCCTCTACCCGGAAGACCAGCCGGATCGGGTCAACCAGTGGAACGCCATGCTGCGCAATGCGGTTGGGCAGCGCCCGAATGTGGGAATCGTCGATCTCAACAAGAAGCTCTGTCCGGACGGCGTCTACACCGCCAAGGTCGACGGCATCAAGGTGCGCAGCGACGGCGTACACCTCACCCCGGAAGGGGTCAAGTGGATGCTGCCGTGGCTGGAGGAATCGGTCCGCTGATCGGCCGGGCATTGGGCGGCGCGCGCCGGTCGCCCGGGAGACTGCGTTTGACGTGCCGGGATCGCGGTGCCAACATGGAAGGCTGCAAGCACCTCGGTAGGTGAGGCGTCTGCACGGATACAGGCCACTGACCCCCAACGTCGAAAGACGCCCCGGGTCAGGACAGCTCCTCCCGGCCTAAGGGTTGAGCCCAAGTGGCTTCCGGTCCTCCGGCCGGATACGCCGTGCAGTGTCAAAGCTCCGACGAGAGGGGTGTGCCCGATGATTCGGGTATTCGCTTCTTTGTGCTGCATGTGATGGTGACACCCCCGTGTGTCCCGGCCGTGAGGAGGTGAGGGCGAGATGAGTAGTCCGGGCGATAGTCCGTATCTGAAATCCATCCTGTCCCGATCCGGCCCCGGCAATTGCGCTGGTTGAGCCATGCTGCGCTGATTGATGCGAGCCGGTCGGGCTTTCCGTCAGGAGTAGTGCGATGACCATCATGAACATTCGCAGCCTCGGCCGCCGCTTCGCCGTCAGGTGGAGCGCATCGATGCACATGACCGCCCAGCAACGCGCCGACGCATACGTGGCACGGTCCCCCATTGCGGTGATCGTCGGCTAGGCCGGCGGGATTGAGAGAACCCGATGACCTCGATCTCCTCGCCCCGCCCGATGCTGCCGGTGGTAGCCGAACCGGCGGTGCTCGACGGTGCGCACTGCGGCGACATCGTCGGCGCCTTCGGCCGCCTCGGGCGGGACACCGACGTCAGCGGTCGTTGGCGGCGGCTACGGACCCTGCTGGTCATCAGTGGGCCCGGCCTGATCGCCATGGTCGGTGACAACGACGCCGGCGGCGTAGCGACCTACGCACAGGCCGGCCAGAACTACGGCATGGCCCTGTTGTGGACGCTGGTCCTGATGGTTCCGGTGCTCTACGTCAACCAGGAGATGGCGCTGCGGCTGGGCGTGGTTACGCGGGTTGGCCACGCGCGGTTGATCTTTGAGCGATTCGGCCGGTTCTGGGGGATCTTCGCCGTCGGTGACCTGTTGCTGCTCAATGCATTGACCATCGTCACCGAGTTCATCGGGGTCTCGTTGGCACTCGGATTCTTGGGCTGTCCCAAGATCGTCGCCGTCCCGGCGGCCGCGGTGTTGCTGTTCGCAGTGGTGGCCGGTGGGTCTTTCCGGCGCTGGGAGGCAATGATGTTCCTGCTGATTGCGGTGAACGTCATCATCGTGCCGCTGGCGCTGCTCGTCCATCCGACCTGGACGGCGACGGTCGGCGGCTTGATGCCCACCTTCCCGGGCGGGCTCAACTCGACCGTGCTGTTGCTGGTTGTCGCTATAGTGGGCACCACGGTCGCGCCCTGGCAGTTGTACTTCCAGCAGTCCAACGTCGTGGACAAGCGCATCACGCCGCGCTGGATGCCTTATGCGCGAGCCGATCTGGCGTTGGGCATCGTTGTCGTGGTGGTGGGGGCGACGGCTCTGATGGCGGTGACCGCGTTCGGATTGGCGGGTACCGCCGCCGGCGGCAACTTCACCGACGCCGGTGCGGTGGCCGCCGGCCTGGCCGAGCACTGCGGGACCGTAGTCGGGGTGCTTTTCGCGATCATCCTGCTGGATGCGTCGTTGATCGGCGCCAACGCCATCGGACTGGCCACCACGTACGCGGTCGGTGACGCACTGGGCAAGCGGCATTCGCTGCACTGGAAGATCACCGAGGCGCCGTGGTTCTACGGGGGCTACTCGCTGCTGCTGGCGGTCTCGGCAGCGGTCGCGTTCAGTCCCGACTTCATGCTGGGTCTGATCACCCAAGGCGTGCAGGCACTGGCCGGCGTCGTGCTGCCGTCGGCCACCGTCTTCCTGGTCTTGCTGTGCAACGACCGAAAGCTGTTGGGGCCGTGGGCCAACACCCTGCGTCAGAACATCGTCGCGTGGGCGATCGTCTGGATCCTGGTACTGCTTTCACTGGCGTTGACGGCGGCCACGCTGTTTCCGCAGCTGTCCACCGAAACGATCGCGACCGGGTTGGTGGCGGGGACTCTGATCGGCGTCGTGGGCGGGACCCTCGCCCTGCTCCCGGGTCGACGGCACCGCGTTGCGCGTCTG
This sequence comes from Mycobacterium sp. NGS49, assembly GCF_059812565.1. NCBI lineage: Bacteria > Bacillati > Actinomycetota > Actinomycetes > Mycobacteriales > Mycobacteriaceae > Mycobacterium > Mycobacterium sp. NGS49. The sequence continues at coordinate 208,558 of NZ_JCALCX010000004.1, forward strand.
ACCCGGACCGAGCGGCAACAGCAAATCGACGCATGGCACACAACGGATCTCGCCGCCATCGAGCGTCCGACGATGTCGACGGCGCGGCGCGTGGGCCTCGCCGCCATGCGCGCGTACCTGCTGCTGGCGGTCGTGCTGCTAGTGGTCAAGATCGTCCAAGCCGGTATGGCCTGACCGCTGAGACGGGTTCGCCCGCAACGGGTTACGCGATGCCGAGCGACCGCAGCTCGGTGTGGTGGCGGATCAGGCCACCACGTTGATCGGGTCGCCGATGGTGACCATGTTGAAATACCAGGCGGCATTGTCCGGGCTCAGGTTGATGCAGCCATGGCTGACGTTGGCGTAGCCCTGGGAGTTCACCGACCAGGGTGCCGAGTGCACGTACACCCCGCTGCCGGTGACCCGGACCGCGTACGAGGCGGTGATCAGGTAGCCGTCCGAGGAATTCAGCGGGATGCCGATGGTCCGCGAGTCCATAACGACGGTGCGTTCCTTGGACATGGCGTTGAAATTGCCGATCGGCGTGGGACGACTGGGCTTGCCCATCGACGCCGGCATGGTGCGCAGCACCTCGCCGTTTCTGCTCACCGTGAAGGTGTGCGCGGAGATGCTTGCCACACCGAGCAGCGCGTCGCCGGTTTCGAAGCCTTCGGTGAGCGCCTGCACTCCGACCGATATGTGGCTGTGCGCGGGCCAGTACCCGTCCGGGACCCACTGCACGATATTTCCGTCGAGCCACTGGAAGTGACCTGTCATGTTGTTCGGTGAGCTGATGCGGATGGACCGCTCAGCGGCGCGGTGATCGATCACCGGGGCGGTGAACGTCACCTCCACCGGGGCGCCTACCCCGACCACCGCACCGTGGGACGGGAATATCGACGCGACGCCGGGCAATGGGTGCGGGACGGGGACGGCGCCGGTGGCCGGACTACCCGACCCTGCCGCAGCCATCGTCGCAATGGCCACCAGAACGAACAGAGAACGAACCGCTCGACGCATGGCCTTTACCCTTCGGGACGGTGCGATGAACACAACACCGCATTCTAGTGGCAGTATGACCGCTACGGGCCATAGCAAACATTTCCGGCGTAGCGGGCGCACTTCCGGCGCGGGACTGGCCTGCCCGGGATCGACGCGTTAGCCTCAGCGGGATCGTGCCCCACGGCCCGGAGGAGGTGCGGGTGCTCTTCCGTCAGCTGGAGTACTTCGTCGCGGTCGCGCAGGAGCGTCATTTCGCCCGCGCCGCGGAGAAGTGTTTCGTCTCACAACCTGCGCTGTCGGCGGCGATCGCCAAGCTGGAACGCGAACTCAACGTCACCTTGATCAACCGCGGGCACAGCTTCGAAGGCCTGACCCCGGAGGGGGAGCGATTGGTGGTATGGGCCAAGCGCATTCTGGCCGAACACGACGCCTTCAAGGCCGAAGTGCATGCCGTACAGTCCGGCATCACTGGGACGCTGCGGCTCGGCGCCGTGCCGACCGCGTCGACGACCGCCTCGCTGGTGCTCTCGGCGTTTTGCTCGGCCCACCCCTTGGCAAAGGTCCACATCAGCTCGCGGCTGGCCACCACCGAGCTGTACCGGCGGCTGCACGAGTTCGAACTCGACGCCGTCATCGCGCACCCGACGGAGGGAAAGGACGGCCAGGATGTGGCTCTCCTGCCGCTCTACGAGGAGCAGTACGTGCTCCTGTCGCGATCGGACATGCTGCCGGCCGGCGCGTCCACGTTGCGCTGGCCGGATGCGGCGCAACTGCCACTGGCGCTACTGACCACCGACATGCGCGACCGGCAGGTCATCGACGCGGCTTTCGCCGAGCATGACCTCACCGTCCACCCGCAAGTCGAAACGGATTCCGTCGCATCATTGTTCGCACAGGTGGCGAACGGTAACTGGGCGACCATCGTGCCGCACACCTGGCTGTGGATGACACCGACGCGGGGCGAGATCAGGGCGGTCGAACTGGTCGATCCGGCTCCCCGGGCTTTGATCGGGCTGGCCACCAACGCATCTGGTCCGGGATCTCCGGTGGCGCGTGCCCTGGTCGCCTCGGCGCAGCGGCTCGACCTCGACGAGTTCTTCGCCGCGCAGCTACGCAATCTCACGTCGGGCCGTTAGCCTTTCGCCGCGCTCGTCGGGTTGAGGCCGGCCAGATGGCCGCTCTCGACCCCGGCGGCCGGGTCGAGTTGACAGTCGATCAGGGCGGGCCGCTGCGACGCCACCGCCTCCGACAGCGCCGCCAGCAGTTCGGTGGCCGTAGTCACGTGATATCCCTTACCGCCGAACGCTTCCGCGAGCAGTTCATGCCGTGCGCCCGAGTTGAGCACCGTGGGTGCCGGGTCGGATCCGGCGACCGATTCGTCGCCCCGGTAGACGCCGCCGTTGTTGAGGATGACGACGGTGACCGGCAACCGGTAGCGGCAGATCGTCTCGATCTCCATGCCGCTGAAGCCGAACGCGCTGTCACCCTCGATGGCGACCACGGGCCGGCCGGTCTGGACCGCGGCGGCGATGGCGTAACCCATGCCGATGCCCATCACGCCCCACGTTCCGGTGTCCAGCCGGTGCCGGGGCAACTCCATGTCGATGACGTTGCGGGCCAGATCGAGCGCATTGGCGCCCTCATTGACCACGTAGACGTCCGGGTTGCGTTGCAGCACGGTGCGAATCGCGCCGAGTGCGTTGTAGAACCGCATCGGGTGGGGATCTTCGGACAGCCGCTCGCGCATCTTGGCGTCGTTGCGCGCCTTGCGCTCGGCGAGTTCGGCGGTCCAAGCCTGCGGCACGCTGACTGGGCGGGTGGCCAGGCCGTCGCGCAACGCCGACAGCACCGAGCCGATGTCACCGGCGAGCGGTGCGTCGATCGGCTGGTTGCTGTCGAACTCCGAGGCGGCGATGTCGACCTGGATGAACTTGGCGCCCGCCGACCATTGCGGTGACTCGCCGTGTCCCAGTAGCCAATTCAGTCGCGCCCCGACCAGCAGCACCGCGTCGGCGCGGCCGATCGCCAGCGAACGCGCGGCGGCCACCGACTGAGGATGTGAATCGGGCAGCAGGCCCTTGGCCATCGACATCGGCAGGTAGGGCATCCCGGCACTCTCGACGAATTCCCGAATCACGTTGTCGGCCTGCGCATATGCTGCACCCTTGCCCAGCACGATCAGCGGCCGCCGCGCCCGCGCCAGGATGCCGAGCGCCCGATCCACCGCATCGGGTGCCGGCAGTTGCCGGGGCGCCGGGTCCACGACGCGCCAGATCGACTCGGCCGCCGCGGAAACCTCCATGGCCTGCCCCAGCACCTCACCCGGTATGTCCAGGTAGACACCGCCCGGGCGGCCGGAGACCGCGGTGCGAATCGCGCGCGCGACACCGCGGCCGATGTCCTGCACCCGTCCGATCCGGTAGGCCGCCTTGACGAAGGGTCGGGCCGCATTGAGCTGGTCGATGTCCTGGTAGTCGCCGCGCTGGAGGTCCACGATCGGCCGGCCGCTGGATCCCGAGATCTGGATCATCGGGAAGCAGTTGGTGGTGGCGTTCGCCAGTGCGGGCAGACCGTTGAGAAAACCGGGGCCAGATGTGGTCAGGCACACACCGGGCCGCGCAGTCAGGAACCCGGCGGCGGCCGCGGCGTTACCGGCTGAGCCTTCGTGGCGGAAGCCGATGTAGCGGATCCCCGCGCACTGGGCGGTACGCGCGAGATCGGTGATCGGAATGCCCACGACGCCGTAGATGGTGTCGACGTCGTTGGCCTTCAATGCGTCCACCATCAGGTGAAAGCCGTCGGTCAGCGGTTGGCTCATGGCGGCTGCCCCTTTCTCGTCTCGTCTGCTGGACCTCACTGTTGTCCGGTTCGGCGGCAGTGTCCAAGACCCGGTCGCTATCCGGTGATTTACGTCGTTTATCGACCGGTAGCGGATCGGTATTGGACAGCGGTATGCGGCACCGGCAAGGTTCTGGGTAAGTCCGGACAAAGGAGCGGCTGATGACATCCGTGCAGAACTCGCGCGTCACCGATCTGATCGAGGCCGCGGCCACCCGCATGCCGGACGGTCACGCCCTCGTCGTCACTGCGGACCGCATTCCGGTCACCTACCGTGAGCTGCTGCGTCTCGCCGACGACCTGGCCGGCCGACTGACCCGCGCCGGTCTGGCACCCGGCGACCGGGTGGCCTTACGCGCCGGCAGCAACGCAGAGTTCGTCATCGCGTTGCTTGCGGGACTGCGGGCGGGGCTGATCGTGGTCCCGCTGGACCCGGCCCTGCCGGTCGCCGACCAGCGCGCGCGCAGCGAGGCGGCAGGCGCCCGTGCCGTGCTCGTCGACGGCGAAGGGTCCGGGTGGTGGCAGGTGGCCGTGAGTTTCGAGGACGGCGCCTGCTCGGCGCGTCTGAAGGCGGCCACCGAGCCCGCCCCGCCGACGGACTCGCCGGCGGGCCTGCACGACGACGATGCGATGATCATGTTCACCGGCGGCACCACCGGGCTGCCCAAGATGGTTCCGTGGACGCACCACAACATCGCGAGCTCGGTGCAGGCGATCGTCGCCGGTTATGGCCTGGGGCCGCAGGACGCGACGGTCGCGGTGATGCCGCTGTATCACGGCCACGGTTTGATCGCCGCCCTGCTGTCGACGCTGGCATCGGGCGGGACGGTGCTGTTGCCCGCCCGCGGACGGTTCTCCGCGCACACCTTCTGGGACGACATCCAGACCGTCGGGGCGACTTGGTACACGGCCGTGCCGACGATCCACCAGATCCTGCTGGAGTGGGCGTCAGCAGACGAAAGCCCGAAATCCGCTTTGCGATTCATCCGCAGCTGCAGCGCGCCGCTGACGCCGGAGGTTGCTCGGGCGTTGCAGGCGGAGTTCTCCGCGCCGGTGCTGTGCGCCTTCGGGATGACCGAAGCCACCCACCAGGTGGCCAGCACCGGTATCGACCAGGAAGTCAACCCCGCCGTTTCCGCCGGTCTGGTCGGCCGCTCCACCGGGCCGCAGATCCGCATCGCCGGCAACGACGGAGCGCCCGTCGCGCCGGGCGCCGTCGGGGAGGTGTGGTTGCGGGGCGCCACCGTGGTGCGCGGTTACCTCGGCGACCCCAAGATCACCGAGGCCAATTTCACCGACGGCTGGTTGCGCACCGGCGATCTGGGCACCCTGTCCGAGGCCGGCGACCTCAGCATTCGCGGACGGATCAAGGAACTGATCAACCGCGGCGGCGAGAAGATCTCGCCGGAGCGGGTCGAAGGCGTGCTGGCCACCCACCCCAAGGTGATGGAGGTCGCCGTGTTCGGGGTTCCGCATCCGATGTACGGCGAAGCCGTCGCGGCCGTGATCGTGCCCCGCGGTGCGGCGCCCACCGCCGATGAACTCACCGAGTTCTGCCGGGAACGGTTGGCTCCCTTCGAGATTCCGGGCAGCTTTCGGGCGGCTGACGAGTTGCCGCACACCGCCAAAGGTTCACTGGATCGTCGCGCCGTGGCGACGCGGTTCGGTCAGCCGGGTTGACTTGACCCGGTGATGCCGCCCCACGCCGCGCGCGCACCCGAATCACCGACGCGGTAGGTCTGCACCAGCGTGCCCACGGCCGCCGCCACCACCAGCACGCCGACCGCGACATGCGCAACCGCTCTGACAGGGCGCCCGCGCGCCAGGCGCAGCTGCACGATGCCCAGTGCCGTCACGGTAATCGCCAGTGCCGCAACGAAATAGATCAGAGTCTCACCGAGCTCGGCGTGCTTGCCGATGGCGGGCGAATCTCCCACCTTGCCGGCCAGCCAGGCGCCCGAGCCGGTGGTCAACGGCGTCGCGGCCAGGGTGGCCACCGCCAGCGTCAGGGTCAGCCAGATCAGGCGCCGGCGCGCTTTCGGCCACACCGCACACAGGATCGCCAGGATTGCCGCCAGCGGACCCAGTACGACGACCAGGTGATTGAACAGGATGTGGGCCGGAAGTCCATTTACCGTCGACATGTATCGCGACAATCAGACCGTCGACTGCACCCGGGCGGCCACGGATTCGGGCATCGGTTCGTAGCGGGCGAAGGAGCGGGTGAACGACGCCGCGCCGTGCGCCAGGGAGCGCAAGTCGATGGCGTACCGGGTCAGTTCGACCTGTGGCACTTCGGCTTTCACCAGGGTGCGTTCGTGCCCCGCGGTGTCGGTGCCCAGTACCCGGCCCCGACGGCCGGACAGGTCGCCCATCACGGCGCCGACGTAGTCGTCGGGCACCAGCACAGAGATCTCGTCGATCGGCTCGAGCAGGACCACCTTGGTCGCCGCCGCGGCCTCGCGCAGCGCCAGCGCGCCGGCCATCTGGAACGCGAAGTCCGACGAGTCGACGCTGTGCGCTTTGCCGTCGAGCAGGGTGACGCGGATGTCGACCATCGGATAGCCGGCGTGTACGCCTTTCTCCATCTGCGCCCGGACGCCTTTTTCCACGCTGGGAATGAACTGGCGCGGTACCGCCCCGCCGACCACCTTGTCCACGAATTCGAACCCCGCGCCCTCCGGCAGCGGCTCCACCTCGATGTCACATACCGCATACTGGCCGTGACCGCCGGATTGCTTCACATGTCGACCGTGCCCTTTGGACTTGCCGCCCAACGTTTCCCGCAGCGGCACCCGCAACTCGACGGTGTCCACGGACACGCCGTAGCGATTGGACAACGCGTCGAGCACCACGCCCACATGGGCCTCGCCCATGCACCAGAGCACCACCTGGTGCGTCTCCGGGTTCTGCTCGATTCGCAGCGTGGGGTCCTCGGCCGCCAACCGGCCCAACCCGACCGACAGCTTGTCCTCGTCGGTTTTGGCGTGTGCCTGGATGGCGACCGGCAGCAGCGGCTCGGGCATCGTCCACGGCTTGAGCACCAGCGGCTCGGACTTGTCCGACAGCGTGTCGCCGGTTTCCGCGCGGCTGAGCTTGCCGATCGCGCAGATGTCGCCGGCCACCACGGCGGCCGCGGGCCGTTGCTGCTTCCCGAGCGGGAACGACAGCACGCCGATGCGCTCGTCTTCGTCGTGGTCGGGGTGCGTAGTGCCGTGCCCGTTGCTGCCGTTGCCGAAGAACGAGGAAAAGTGGCCCGACACATGGACCGTCGCATCCGGCTTGATGGTGCCGGAGAAGACACGGACCAGGCTGACCCGCCCGACGTAGGGGTCCGACGTCGTCTTCACCACCTCGGCCAGCAGTGGTGCGTCGACATCGCAGGCGAGTTCGTCGTGGGTGGCGCCCTGTGGCGTGAAGACCTCCGGCAGTGGGTGTTCCCGCGGCGAGGGGAAGCCGCGGGTGGCGACCTCGAGCAGTTCATGGGTGCCGACGCCGGTGCTGCTGCACACCGGGATCACCGGGAAGAACGACCCGCGGGCCACGGCCTTTTCCAGGTCCTGGATCAAGACCGCTTCATCGATCGTCTCGCCGCCGAGGTAACGCTCCATCAGTGACTCGTCCTCGGACTCCTCGATGATGCCTTCGATCAGGGTGCCGCGCGCCTCCTCGATCTGCCCGGCTTCGGCCGGGTCCGGCGCCGACTCGGTGCGCTTGCCGTCGGAGTAGGTGTACTGGGTCTGGGACAGCAGCCCGATCAAGCCCTTGCAAACGGGTGAGCCGGTCGGCAGGTACAGCGGTAACACCTTGTCGCCGAAGGCGTTCTGGGCAGCATCGAGAGCCTCGGCGTAGTTGGCGCGGGCGTGGTCGAGTTTGGTGATCAGCACCGCGCGCGGCATATTGACCTGGCTGCACTCCTGCCAGAGTGATTTGGTGGGCTCGTCGACGCCTTCGTTGGCCGCGATGACGAACAGGGCGCAGTCGGCGGCCCGCAGCCCGGCCCGCAGTTCACCGACGAAGTCCGCGTATCCCGGTGTGTCGATCAGATTGACTTTGATCCCGCCGTGCGCCAGGGACGCCACGGCGACGCCGACGGATCGTTGCTGCCGGATCTCGGCGTCGTCGAAGTCGCAGACGGTGCTGCCCTCGGTGACCGAACCCGGCCGCGACAACACGCCGGCGGCCACGAGCAGCGACTCGACCAGGGTGGTCTTGCCGCCTCCCGACGGCCCGACCAGCACGACGTTGCGGATCCCGTCAGGACCGGTTGCGGTGGGAGCCGATCCCGCGCCCTGGGAAGCACTCACTCTGTCGGCCATGACATTCCTCCAGTTCTCCCGGGGTGCCGCCGACTCCCGCACGCGGCGTGATCCAGCCCACAGGACGCATTAGCAACTTTTCCCCCAACCGCGGCCCAGCACAAGAGCCGGCCGGCAGCCCGGTGTCAGGCGTGCCAGCCCGACCAGCGGGTCGCGTTGATCGCGATCACCGGGCCGTCCAATGGGACAGATTGATATTGCGGGTATTTGGCGCGCAGCAACCGGTAGCCGGTGCGCACGATGTCGCCGTCGGTGGCGATGCCGGCGGTGCCGTCGACCCGCACCCACCACAGTTGCGTCCAGTCATCGGCATAGTGATCGACCAGCAGGCTGACCGCCGAATTGTGTTCGATGTTGGCAAGGCGGCGCAGCCGCCGGCTTTTCTTTGGTTTGGCGTCCACCGCGGTATAGACGACATCGCCGTCCACCGCGAACACCACCGGCACCAGGTGCGGCGCCCCGTCGGGGGTGACGGTGGCCATGCGCGCGACGGGCGATCGGGCGAACCAGTCCCGGGTGTCCACCAGGCCAGCCTAGAACCGGCCCGAACCCGCATTGCCCGGTGATGTGAGTCACCATTCGACCTGCCCGATTAGGCCTTCTGACGACGGGCGCGCCGGGTCCCTCGGCTTAGGCTGGATTTACGCGGTGCCCATTCGGCTCGGATGCGATCCGGGATTTAGCCGAATTGGTGCCTGTCCACCGTTTAAATGGGTATCTGGATTACGGTGGTCGAGACAGTAAGTATCTGGGCCCAACCAGCCCCGGACCTTACGGCTGGGATAATTGACTTTTCATCCGACGCAGGAGGTTCACGGGATGAGGAAATCGCACCACCGTTCTTTCACGTGGTCATGGCTGGTTGCCGTCATGGCCGTCTTCGGAATGGTCTTCGGATCGGGGCTGGCAACTCCACCGGCGCCCGCGCTGGCGTCGCCGTTCAAGCAATTCCCTTCGGTCCCGCTGGATCCGTCCGCGCTTGTCGGTCAGGTGGGACCGCAGGTGGTCAACATCAATACCAAGCTGGGCTACAACAACGCGGTGGGAGCCGGCACCGGGATCGTCATCGACCCCAATGGCGTCGTGCTGACCAACAACCACGTCATCTCGGGTGCCACCGACATCAGCGCCTTCAGCGTCGGCGACGGCCGTACCTACGGGGTCGACGTGGTCGGTTATGACCGCACCCAGGACGTCGCGGTGCTGCAGCTGCGTGGTGCGGGCGGGCTGCCCTCCGCCGCCATCGGCGGCGGCGTCAGCGTCGGTGAGCCGGTCGTGGCCATGGGTAACACCGGCGGCCAGGGCGGCACGCCCCGCGCAGTGGCCGGCCGGGTGATCGCGGTCAACCAGACCGTCCAGGCGTCCGACGCCTTGACCGGGGCCGCGGAGACGCTGAACGGATTGATCCAGTTCGAAGGAGCGATCCAGCCGGGCGACTCGGGCGGACCGGTGGTCAACGGCGCGGGCCAGGTGGTCGGGATGAACACCGCGGCCACCGAGAACTTCCAGATGTCGCAGGGCGGCCAGGGCTTCGCGATCCCGATCGGCACCGCGATGGGGATCGCAAACCAGATTCGCTCCGGCGGCGGGTCGCCGACCGTGCACGTCGGCCCGACGGCCTTCCTCGGCCTCGGTGTCGTCGACAACAACGGCAGTGGCGCCCGGGTCCAGCGCGTCGTGGGCAACGCTCCGGCAGCGGCCGCCGGCATCTCCACCGGCGATGTCATCACCGCGATCGACGGTGTCCCGATCAACTCGGCGACCGCGATGTCCGATGCGCTCAACGGACACCACCCCGGCGACACGGTCTCGATCAGTTACACCTCCAAGTCTGGTGTGGCGCGTACCGAAAACGTGACACTGGCGGAGGGGCCCCCGGCCTGATCGAGTCAATTCGTTTGGTGCTGGCCGTAATTCGGGGTCATGTTCGCAGATTCACTGCCCTCGGTGATTCTTAACCAGGTGCGTCGGGTACCCGTGGCATCGTGGATTTGATGAATGACGCGATAAGCGCCGCAAGGCAAGATCCCGTGCACCATCCAGCCGCGGGCAGTCACGTCGAAGGGGGTGTGGTCGAACACCCGACCGCCGAGGACTTCGACAACGCGGCTGCCCTGCCCGCCGATCCGACCTGGTTCAAGCACGCAGTCTTCTACGAGGTGCTGGTGCGGGCGTTCTTCGATTCGAACGCCGACGGTGCGGGTGACCTGCGCGGACTCATCGACCGTCTGGACTACCTGCAATGGCTCGGGGTCGACTGCCTCTGGCTGCCGCCGTTCTACGATTCGCCCCTACGCGACGGCGGCTACGACATCCGCGACTTTTACAAGGTCCTGCCCGAGTTCGGCACCGTCGAGGACTTCGTCGCGCTGATCGACGAGGCGCACGCGCGCGGGATCCGGGTGATCACCGACTTGGTGATGAATCACACATCCGAGTCGCACCCGTGGTTCCAGGAGTCCCGGCACGACCCCGACGGACCGTACGGCGACTACTACGTGTGGAGCGACACCAGCGAGAAGTACACCGACGCGCGAATCATCTTCGTCGACACCGAGGAATCGAATTGGACGTTCGATCCGGTGCGCCGCCAGTTCTACTGGCACCGCTTCTTCTCACACCAGCCGGACCTGAACTACGACAACCCCGCCGTTCAGGAAGCGATGATCGACGTCCTGCGGTTCTGGCTCGAGCTGGGCATCGACGGGTTCCGCCTGGACGCGGTGCCCTACCTGTTCGAGCGGGAAGGCACCAACTGCGAGAACCTGCCGGAGACGCACGCCTTTCTCAAGCGGGTGCGCAAGGTGGTCGACGACGAATATCCCGGGCGGGTCCTGCTGGCCGAGGCCAACCAGTGGCCGGCCGACGTCGTCGAATACTTCGGCGATCCCAGCACCGGGGGCGACGAATGCCACATGGCGTTCCACTTCCCGTTGATGCCGCGCATCTTCATGGCGGTGCGCAGGGAGTCCCGGTTTCCGATCTCCGAGATCCTGGCCCAGACGCCCGACATTCCGGACCTGGCCCAGTGGGGAATCTTCCTGCGCAATCACGACGAGCTGACGCTGGAGATGGTCAGTGACGAAGAGCGCGACTACATGTACGCGGAGTACGCGAAGGATCCGCGGATGAAGGCCAACGTCGGTATCCGGCGCCGGCTGGCGCCGCTGCTGGACAACGACCGCAACCAGATGCAGCTGTTCACCGCGCTGCTGTTGTCGCTGCCCGGTTCGCCGGTGCTGTACTACGGCGACGAGATCGGCATGGGCGACGTGATCTGGCTCGGTGACCGCGACGGAGTGCGGACTCCGATGCAGTGGACACCGGACCGCAACGCCGGATTCTCCACCGCCAACCCGGGTCGGCTCTACCTGCCGACCAACCAGGATTCCGTGTACGGCTACCAGGCGGTCAACGTCGAGGCCCAGCGGGATACGTCGACGTCGTTGCTGAACTGGACCCGCACCATGCTGGCGGTGCGCCGCCGGCACGACGCGTTCGCCGTCGGGTCATTTCACGAACTCGGCGGGTCCAATCCGTCGGTGCTGGCTTATGTGCGGGAAGTGCCGCGCGAGAACGCCGAAAACGACGTGGTGTTGTGTGTCAACAATCTGTCGCGGTTCCCTCAGCCGATCGAATTGAACCTGCAGCAGTGGAACAGCTACATCCCAATTGAACTCACCGGACAGGTGGAATTCCCGCGGATCGGGCACCTGCCCTATCTTCTGACGCTTCCAGGACACGGGTTCTACTGGTTCCAGCTGTCCGCATCCGAGGAGGACCGATGACCCGCTCCGCGACGATGATGCCCGCCAAACTGCCCTGGGCCGACTGGCTGCCGCAGCAACGCTGGTACGCCGGACGCAACCGCCGGCTGTCCACCGCCGACGCCGCCCTGGTCGTCCCGTTGCGCGACAACCTGGACCTGGTGCTGGTCGACGTCGGCTATGCCGACGGTTTCACCGAGCGCTACCAGGTGATCGTGGGCTGGGACACCGAGCCGGTCACCGAGTACAGCACCCTGGCCACCATCGGTTCGGTCGAAGACCACACCGGCTTCGACGCGTTGTACGACCCGTCGGCCGCGCAGTTCCTGCTGGCGCTGATCGACTCCGCGGCCGTTTCCGGCGAAGCCGAAACCCAGGTCAGGTTCTCCAAAGAGCCCGGCGCGCAATTGCCGCTGGACGCCTATCCCCGGGTGTCAGACGCCGAGCAGAGCAACACCAGCGTCATCTTCGACCGGGCCCCGAGCGCCATCTTCAAGGTGTTCCGCCGGGTCAGCCCCGGCGTGAATCCCGATATCGAACTCAACCGGGTGCTGGGACGGGCGGGCAACCCGCACGTGGCCAGACTGCTCGGCGCTTACGAGGTGGGACCGCCCGACGATCCCGACGCGTCGTCGCCGCTGGGCATGGTCACCGCGTTCGCCGCCAATGCGGCCGAGGGCTGGGCCATGGCCACCGCCAGCGTGCGCGACCTGTTCGCCGAGGGTGACCTCTATGCGCACGAGGTCGGCGGCGACTTCGCCGGCGAGTCCTACCGGCTCGGCGAGGCGGTGGCGTCCGTACATGCCAGCCTGGCCGAGACACTCGGGACGTCACAGACCGCGTTTCCGCTGGACCACGTGCTGTCGCGGCTGACGGCGGCCGTTGTCGCGGTTCCCGAACTCGAGCCGTACGCGGCGACGATCGAAGAACGATTCGGCAAGCTCGCCGAAGAGCAGATCTCCGTGCAGCGCGTGCACGGCGACCTGCACCTGGGGCAGGTGCTGCGCACCCCGGAGAGCTGGGTACTGATCGATTTCGAAGGCGAGCCGGGTCAGCCGCTGCAGGAGCGGCGCGCGCCCGACTCACCGTTGCGCGACGTGGCGGGGGTGCTGCGGTCCTACGAGTACGCGGCCTACGGGCCGCTGGTGGAGAATGCCGCCGACAAGCAGAAGGCGGCCCGGGCCCGGGAATGGGTCGAACGCAATCGCACCGCGTTCTGTGACGGGTATGCGGCCGCTTGCGGAGTCGACCCGCGGGATTCGGCGCTGCTGCTGGCCGCCTACGAGCTCGACAAGGCGGTCTACGAGGCCGGTTACGAGGCACGGCACCGGCCGACCTGGCTGCCGATTCCGCTGCGGTCGATTGCCCGGTTGACGGCGGCCTGATCCACGCTCGGTGAGCCGTAACCCCCAGGTTCTGGAAGCATGCTGGTGTGCAAAAAGAGATGTACGACAGCGAGGCCAGACTGGCGTGGGTTTTGGCTGCCCTGGCCGGGGTGCTCGGGGCCACCGCGTTCACCCACTCGGAGGGATACTTCGTCACGTTCATGACCGGCAACGCCCAGCGTGCGGTGCTGGGGGTGTTTCGTCACGACGTGACGCTGTCGTTGAGCGCCGGCGCGCTGCTGCTGTGCTTCGTCGCGGGTGTCATCGTCTCCTCGGTGTGCCGGCGCCGGTTCTGGGCGCAGCACCCGCACGGCCCGACCGTGCTGACCACGTTCTGTCTGATGTTCGCCACTGCACTTGACATCGTCCTGGGCGGGTGGGAGGAGTCGCTGCTCGACTTCGTGCCGATCATGTTCGTGGTGTTCGGGATCGGAGCGCTCAACACCTCTTTCGTCAAGGACGGCGAGGTGTCGGTGCCGTTGAGCTACGTGACGGGCACCCTGGTCAAGATGGGTCAGGGCATCGAGCGTCATATCGCCGGCGGGAGAATCGAGGACTGGTTCGGCTACTTCATGATGCTCGCGACCTTCATGCTCGGTGCCGCGATCGGCGGTGCCATCAGCCTGCTGGTCAGCGGTACTCAGATGCTCGGCGTCGCCGCGTTCGTGTGCGCGGTGACGACCTGCTACACGTACCTGCACGCCGACGAGCGCGGGTTGATGGGGTAGGCGGGCCGGCCGAACAGAAACATCGGCAGCAGCGCTGGCCGTTGCGCTGCTGCCGATGTGGTCCTGGTGGGCGATCGCCCGGTTCAGGCGCCGGTGGGGTTCCCCGGTGCCGGTGCCGGTGCCGGAGCCGGAGCCGGCGCGTTGACCGCGTTGATCACCTGCAGCATGTCGGGCTTCATGGCCATCAGCTGCTGGTTCCAGTAGTTCCAGGAGTGAGTTCCGTTGCCCGGGAACTGAAACACCCCGTTGCGTCCGCCGCTGGCCGCGTAGGTCTGCTGGAACTGCTGGTTGGTGCGCAGCGTCAGGCCCTCCAGGAATTTGGCCGGCATGTTGTCGCCGCCCAGGTCACTGGGTGTGCCGTTGCCGCAGTAGACCCAGATCCGGGTGTTGTTCGCGACCAGGCGCGGGATCTGCATCATCGGGTCGTTGCGCTTCCAGGCCGGGTCGGTGGACGGCCCCCACATGCTGTTGGCGTTGTAGCCGCCCGCGTCGTTCATGGCCAGTCCGATCAGGGTCGGCCACCAGCCCTCGGAGGGGTTGAGGAAGCCCGACAGCGACGCCGCGTAGGGGAACATCTGTGGGTAGTACGCCGCCATCACCAGTGCGGAACCGCCCGACATCGAAAGGCCTACCGCCGCATTGCCGACCGGTGACACTCCCTTGTTCGCCTGTAGCCAGGCGGGCATCTCGCGGGTGAGAAAGGTCTCCCATTTGTAGGTGTAGCTTTGGCCGTTGCCCTGAGAGGGCTGGTACCAGTCGCTGTAGAAGCTGGACTGGCCGCCGACCGGCATGATCACCGAGATCCCGGATCCGTAGAACTCCTCGAAGGCGGGCGTGTTGATGTCCCAGCCGCTGAAATCGTCCTGGGCGCGCAGGCCGTCCAGCAGGTACACCGAATGTGGTCCGCCGCCCTGGAATTGGACCCTGATGTTGCGGCCCATGGCCTGCGACGGGATCTGCAGGTACTCGACCGGCAGGCCCGGCCGGGAGAATGCGGCCGCGGTTGCCGAACCGCCGACCGCGCTGACCAGACCGGTCAGCAGCGCTGCGCCGATAGCGGCGATAGCCAACCTGCGAGGCATGGTTGTCGCTGCGCCACGCAGCTTTTCAACGAACTTCATCGTTTCTACCCATCCCAACTCTCAGCTGCCGCTTGTGCGGTGGAATCTGTTCTTGGGCGAGTGAAACACAGCCGGTCCGGCCGGCAGGCCCGTCGCGGCCGTAGCGGTTGGTCGCGGTTGGCTAACGATTAGGATTCGGGCCGGACACTCGTTGACCTGGTCGCATTCGGGTAACGACCGGTCACGATGATGTCACCGGGTCTGCTGTGGTGACGACGAACACGCTATGCGACCAGTCGGCGCAGAACCGTTGACGCCGTGATGATTCCGATTACCGGAGCCACCAGCAGCACGATGACGTCCACGATGTGGAACGGACTGCCGACCAGCAGCGCGCGTAGTACGTCGACCTCGTAACTGAGCGGATTGACCGTGCTAAGTGTGCGCAACCACCCGGGCATCACGTCGACCGGATACAGCGCGTTGGACGCGAAGAACAGGGGCATGGTGATGGCCTGACCGATGCCCATCAGGCGATCACGGTTACGCACCAGACCGGCCAAAGTCATTGATAAACAAGCAAAGAACGCCGCCCCGAGCATGACGGCAACCATCGCCGCCACAATCCGCAGCGGGTTGACGGTCAGCCCGATACCCATCACGTAGGCCAGTGCCAGCACTCCGACGACCTGTGCCACCGACCGCACGCCGGCTGCGAACGACTTGCCGGTGATGAGGGCTGACGCCGGCGCCGGTGTCACCAGCAGCTTGGCCAGGACGCCGGCGTCGCGGTCCCAAATGATTTGGATGCCATAGAAAATCGAGATGAACAGCGCCGACTGGGCGATGATTCCCGGCGCCAGGAATGCCTGATAGCTGACGTTTCCGGTGTCGATGACGTGCAGATGGCTGAACGTGGTGCCGAAGATCAGCAGCCACAGCGCGGGCTGCACCATCCTCATCACCAACTCGGTCCGGTCGTGCCGCAACTTCTGCAGTTCCACGATCGCGAATGCACCGACGCGACTCAACGTCGCTCTGGCCCTGTCCAATCCGTGCGGAGCCCGGATCAGGTCGACGGTAGGTGAGTAGCTGCGATCAACCGACACGGCGAGCAACCCTTCTGATGGAACGAATTTCGTGAATGTCGGACGCGTCTTCGGTGAGACTGGATGCCGAGTAGTGGCGGAACACGTCTTCCAGGGTGGCCTCCGGTGACAGCGCCGCCTTCAGTTCCTCGGGTGTCCCCACCGCCTGCAACGCGCCGTGATGCATCAGCGCGACCCGATCACACAGGGCATCCGCCTCTTCCATGTAATGGGTGGTCAGCAGCACCGTCATACCGAATTGCTCCTGCATCTGCCGGACCTGGCGCCATACGCCGTCGCGCGCGATCGGGTCCAGACCCACGGTCGGTTCGTCCAGCACGAGCAGCGAGGGCCGGTTGACCAGGGCTTGAGCCACTTCCAGGCGCCGCACCATGCCCCCGGAGTAGCTCGATGCCGGCTTCTCGGCGACGTCGAGCAGGTCCATCGCGGCCAGCGCCTGATCGACGCGCTCAGTGCGCTGGGCACGCGGGAGGCCGTACAGGCGGGCGAACCACGTCACGTTCTGCCGGCCGGTCAGCGCTGTTTCGATCGACAGCTGTTGCGGCACGTAGCCGATGTTGCTGCGGATGTCGATCGTCTGACTGCGCGCGTCCAGCCCGAAGATGCGCAGTTCGCCCTGCTGGACGGGCGCCAGTGTGGTCAGTACCCGAACAACGGTGGTCTTGCCGGCGCCGTTGGGACCCAGCAGGCCCACCGTCTCGCCGGGCCGCACCGAGAACGTCACATCGTCGACCGCGGTGTGCTGGCCGTAGCGATAGGTCAAGTGCCGGCAATCGATCGCATCGGTCATCTGCTTCGCTCCTGCAGCTTCTTGGTCATCCCCTCGAGCACCTCCAGCCCCTTGGCCAATACCCCGATCTGGTCGTCGTCAAGCTCGTCGAGCAGCTCGCTGAGCACCGCACGCCGGGTTGCCGCCGCCGCGTCCATCACCTGCTGAGCCGATTCGGTGAGCCGAAGCCGGCTCACCCGCCGGTCGGCCGGATCGGCGGTCCGTTCCAGCAAGCCGGCGCAGGACAGCTTGGACACCAGGGTGGAGGCGGTGTTGGGCACCAATCCCAATTCGGTGGCCGCGACACTGACCGACACACCCGGCCGGTGTGAGACCAGGCGCAACATCTCTGCCTGCGATTCGGAGAGTCGGCCGGACGGGTACCCCGTGCCGCCGGCACGCCGCAGCTGGCGGCGGAACCTGCCCAGGATCCGCGGTAGGTCAGCGGCCAGATCGGTTGTCGTCTTCAGCACGGTCTAAATAGCTCTGTAGGCGAGCTATTTATTCCCGGTACCCCGGCAGCGGCAACCTGCGCATCAACGACGTCATCGAGCCTGCGGCTCGAGCCGATGCAGGCTGACGTTCAGCGAAGCGTCCTCGATGGTTGCGGTCATGTAGGTGCAGAACGGTTGCCTGCGGCGATCGGTCGGCGAGCCGGGGTTCAACAGCCGCAGTCCGGTCGGCGTCGTGGTGTCCCAAGGTATGTGGCTGTGGCCGAACACCAACACGTCGGTCTCGGGGTAGAGCCGTGACATTCGCGTGTCCCGGCCGGCCGCACCGCCCGTCTCGTGCACCACGGTGAAGTGCAATCCGGCCAGGTCCGCGTCCGCGCGCTCGGGAAGCCGGGAGCGCAGCTCGTCGCCGTCGTTGTTGCCCCAGCACGCGATCAACCGGGTGGACGCGGCTTCGAGTCTGTCGAGCAGTTCCGGTGCCACCCAGTCGCCGGCGTGGATGACGACGTCAACCGCAGCGACCTCGTCCCATATCTGCGTGGGCAGGTCCCGGGCACGTTTCGGGACGTGGGTGTCGGTGATCAGCAGCAGCCGCATAAGTTCTATGCATACCCGGACCAGAGGAGAGACCATGCGCACCTTCGAGTCAGTCGCCGACCTCGCCGCCGCCGCGGGGGAGACCATCGGGCAGAGCGACTGGGTGACGATCAGTCAGGAAGAGGTCAACCTGTTCGCCGACGCCACCGGTGACCACCAGTGGATTCACGTCGATCCGGAGAGAGCCGCCGAAGGGCCGTTCGGGACCACCATCGCCCACGGGTTCATGACCCTGTCGCTGCTGCCGCGGCTGCAACACGACATGTACACGGTCAAGGGGATCAAACTGGCAATCAACTACGGCCTCAACAAAGTTCGATTCCCGGCTCCGGTGCCGGTGGGTTCGCGGGTGCGCGCGACGAGCTCACTTCTCAGCGTCGACGACGTCGGCGACGGCGCCGTGCAGGCCATCGTGTCGACGACCGTCGAGATCGAGGACTCGCCCAAGCCGGCCTGCGTGGCGGAAAGCATCGTCCGCTACATCACCTAAACGGCGCGAGCAGACGCAAAATCCCCCTTTGTAAGGCGCAAATTGGGGGCATTTGCGTCTGCTCGGCAGGGAACGCGCGTCAGAACTCGGCGATGGAGTGTTCCAGGCGGGCGGCTAACCGCGCCTCCGCCTCGGCCTTGCGCGTCGGGATGTGCTGCGACGGGAAAGGCGTTGTCACCGGCGTATATTCGCGCAGCGTGCGACGCGCCACCGTCATCTTGTGCAATTCGGTCGCACCGTCGGCGATGCCCAGGGACTCGGCTGCGACCAGCATCTTGACGAACGGCATCTCGTCGGAGACGCCGAGCGCACCGTGCAGATGCAGCGCGCGCTGAGCGACATCGTGCAGCACCTGCGGCATGGCCACTTTCACCGCCGCGATGTCCCGGCGCACCTTCTGGTAGTCGTGGTGCTTGTCGATCAGCCACGCCGTGCGCAACACCAGCAGCCGGAACTGTTCGATCTGGATCCAGCTGTCGGCGATCTTCTCCTGCGTCATCTGGAAGTCGGACAACCGGCCGTGCCGGGTCTGGCGGGACACGGCGCGCTCGCACATCATGTCGAAAGCCCTGCGGGCCAGCGCGATAGTACGCATCGCGTGATGAATCCGCCCGCCGCCGAGTCGGGTCTGCGCGATCATGAATGCCTGGCCTTCGCCGCCCAGCACGTGGTCGGCCGGCACCCGGACGTCGCGGTAGCGGACGTAGCCGTGGGTGGCCCGCTTCGCGGACTCCGCTCCCACGCCGACGTTGCGGATGATCTCGATCCCCGTCGTTTCGGCCGGCACGATGAACAGCGACATCTTCTCGTAAGTGCGGCCTTGGGGGTTGGTGACCGCCATGACGATGAAGAACGAGGCGTGTTTGGCGTTGGTGGAGAACCACTTCTCGCCGTTGATGATCCAGTCGTCACCGTCGCGGGTCGCCGAAGTGACGAACAGCCCCGGGTCCGATCCGCCCTGCGGTTCGGTCATCGAATAGCACGAGGTGATCTCGCCGTCCAGCAGCGGCTGCAGGTAGCGGGCCTTCTGCTGCTCGGTACCGAACAGCGCCAGAATCTCGGCATTGCCGGAATCCGGTGCCTGGCAACCGAAAACCGAAGGGGCCCAGCGTGAACGTCCGAGAATCTCGTTGAGCAGCGCCAGTTTGACCTGACCGAAGCCCTGTCCGCCGAGCTCAGGGCGCAGGTGTGCCGCCCACAACCCCTGCTCCTTGACCCGCTGCTGCAATGGGCGCAGCACCGCCATCATCTCGGCGTTCTGTTTCTCGTACGGGTCGAGCGCAACCAGGTCAAGCGGTTCGAGTTCCTCGACCATGAATTTCTCGACCCAGTCCAGCTTCGCCTGGTATTCCGGGTCCGTTTCGAAGTCCCACACCGTTGCCGCCGTTCCCCGGCGCCGCGTCGCACCGGCCTCGTTGATGGAGCGACACCAATCGTAAGAGCAGCACGATCCGGGCAGTTCGCCGGTGCGGAGAAGTCCATGCCGCCCCTGGTCGTCACACCCGCGCAGTCCAGGCTGGCGCGCCCAGCGGTACCCACCTACCGTGTGTGAGGTGACTCCACAGGCGCGTCCGGCGCGAAAAGCTGATATTCGTGAGTTGGGCCGCACCATGGGCCGCGCGTTCTTCGACGATCCGATTGCGATGTGGATCCTGCCCGACGATGACGCGCGCCGGAAGCACATGGGCCGAATCTTCGCCACGATGACCCGCCATCACCACCTGGCCGGCGGCGGCGTCGAGGTGGCTTGTGATGGACCGGGCATCGGCGCGGCCGCACTGTGGGATCCGCCGAATCGATGGCAGGAATCCCGGTGGGCGCAGTTCGCGCAGTTGCCCACGTTTCTGCGGGTCTTCGGCGCGCGGTCCCAACGCGGACGCACGGTGCAGGAGCTGATGAAGCGCGCCCATCCGGAAGAACCGCACTGGTACCTTGCCGCTATCGGCAGCGACCCGAGCGTGCGCGGCCAGGGCTTCGGTCAGGTGTTGATGCGGTCCCGGTTGCAGCGCTGCGACGCCGAGTACTGCCCCGCGTATCTCGAGTCGTCCAAGCCTGAAAATGTGCCCTACTACGAACGTTTCGGTTTCCGGGTGACCGGGGAGATCAAGATGCCCGACGGCGGGCCGATGTTGTGGCCGATGTGGCGCGATCCGCAGTGACCGGCTCGCGGTTTGCGAACAAAACCGCTTTCATCACCGGTGCGGCCGTCGGGCTCGGCCGGGCCTTCGCCGAGGCCATGACCGCGTACGGAGCCAATGTGGTGATCGCCGAGATCGACAACGCCGGTGCTGACCGGGGAATTGAAATTGCTTGGCGCCCGGGCGATCGCGGTGCCCTGTGACGTTGCCGACGAGCACCAGGTCGAGGCGGCGGTGGCGGAGTCGGTCGAAACATTCGGTGGCATAGACATTCTCATCAACAACGCCGCGCGCCACCTGATGAAGTACAACCAGCCGTTCGGCGCCCTGTCCCGCGACGACCTGCGCGGAATGTTTCGATGTGAACGCGATGGGTGTCGTCAATTGCACTCTGGCGTGCCGGGATTCGATGCGGGACCGCGGTGGCGGAGTGGTGCTGAACATGTCGTCGACGGCCGGATACTCGAGCAGCACCCCCTATGGCGTCTCCAAGCTCGCGGTGCGCGGGCTGACGGTCGCCTTCGCGAACGAACTCGCACCGGACCTTATCCGCGTCAACGCGATCGCCCCTGGACTGACCAACACCGAGAGCGCCCTTGCCGATGTGCCCCGCTCCCTTGCCCACGATTACATCCACGATCTGCAGTTGGTGCACCGGATGTGCACCATGGATGACGTAGTATCGGCGATGCTCTACCTGTGTTCGGACGAGGCATCGTTCATCACCGGTGAAACCCTCAAAGTCAGCGGCGGCTACCCGCTCTCGCTATAGACGGGTTTAGCTCCCAGGCCGCTGGGAAACGAGACGAACATGGAAACCGGCCCCGGCGACACACTGGACCCGAGCGAGTCCACCGACTCCGACGAGCTGCTCAACGACGACGGCGACATCGTCGTCGACCCGCCCGAGGGGTGGAGCGAGGCCGACAAGTTCGGTATGACCGCGCGTGAGGAACGCGAGGGTGAATCGCTGGATCAGCGGCTCGCCGAGGAAGAACCCGATGTCATACCGGATATCGAGCCGGTTGACGACATGCCGGGCCGTGCGCACCGCGGTCAGATCGACGGAGTCCCCGAGGACGGGCCGTCGTTGTTCCAGGTGGTCGACGAGGATGAGGTCTGATCAGGGTTCGCTTTTCCACGACGCGACACCGATGGTGATCATCCGGAGCTGCTTGACCGCGATCCGGTGAATCTCTTCCAGCGCTTCGGTGCTCTGGGCGTCCTCGATGGCCTCGGCCGTCACGATCATCGCGTTGACGAAAAGGCTTGCCAAGACGTTGAGATCCTCGGTGCTCCACTCGTTCAGCCGCGGGAAGCGGGCCAGGTCGGTCGCGAGTTCCGAGACGATCAGACGGATTTCCGTGCGAATGGCATAGCGCAGTACGGACACGCCGGTAGAGCGTTCGCGAGAGATGAAGCGCCAGTGCTCGCGCTTCTCGGCGACGCTGCCGATCAGGATCTCCACTGATGACTCGATGACCCGGCTGGGGTCCAGCTTGCCGGCGCGTGCGCCGCGCAGCGTGTCGCGCAGGCTGCGGAAGGACTCGTCGATCAGCACCAGACCCAGTGCCTCCATCGACTCGAAGTGGCGGTAGAACGCCGCCGGCACGATCCCGGCCTCCCGGGTTACCTCACGCAGGCTCAGCCCGCTGAAACTGCGGTCATTGAGCGCCTTGAGCGCCGCGGCGATGATCGCCCGCCGGGTTGCCTCTTTGCGTTCCTCGCGTGAGGGCGTGTCACGGGCGCCTTCGCGGCTCCGTTCCCGGCCCGAACGCCGCGATTGTGAGCTAGGAGTACGACTGTTCACTATGTGAACCCTAACACATAACCGGCGAAAACCCTTGACCACCTGCACCGACCGGTGTCACGGTGTACACATGTTCACTCAAACTTTCACTCGGACGATCGCCCAGCGAGTCCTGAGTTCCGACCTCGTTGATCTGCTCACCGGGCCGCACGGCGTCGACCGGTACACCGAGCTTGTCACGCCGACGTGGACCTCGGGTGAGGCCCGGGCCAAAGTGGTCGACGTGCGGCGCACCACGCCGCGCAGCGTCACGCTGACCTTGGCTCCAAACACCGCTTTCACCGACCGCTACCGCGCCCGGGCCGGGCAGTTCGTCAACGTGACCGTCGAGATCGATGGCCGGATGCACTCGCGGTGCTACTCACCGGCCAACGTCGAGGGCAGCACTGAAATCGAGCTGACCGTCGGCGTCCACGACGGCGGGCTGGTGTCGGGCTACCTCTACGAGCGGGCGCGTCGCGGCCTGGTCGTCGGTCTGGACGGCGTCGGCGGGGACTTCGTCCTGCCTGAGCAGCTGCCCGCTCGCATCCTTTTCATTTCCGGCGGTAGCGGGATCACCCCCGTGATGGCGATGCTGCGTACGCTCGTCGCCCGCGGCTACCCGGGCGAGGTGGCGTTCGTGCACTACGCCCGCACCCGCGAGGAAGCGTGCTACCGCGAGGAACTGGCGGCGATGCGCGGGGTTCGGGTGCTGCACGGGTTCACCCGTTCGGGTTCGGGTGATCTGAAAGGCCGCTTCGGTGCCGAGCATCTGGCCGCGGCGATGGATGCGCCCGACGCGGTGTTCGTCTGCGGCCCAGACGCTTTGGTGGACGCCGTCAAAGGTCTCTGTGAAAATGTGTTCACTGAAAGTTTCGTGCCGCCGGTGTTCGCGCCGCCGGCGAATCCGACGGGCGGCCGAGTCAGTTTCGCCGGCAGCAAGGTCGACGTCACCGACGACGGTCGGTCGTTGCTCGAACAGGCCGAATCGGCCGGCCTGAAGCCACAGAACGGATGCCGGATGGGCATCTGCCACACCTGCACCCGCCGCAAGACCTCCGGCACCGTGCGCAATCTGATCACCGGCGCCGTCTCCACCGCACCCGACGAGGACGTGCAGATCTGCGTCACCGTTCCGGTCGGCGACGTCGAGCTCGCCCTTTAGCCACTACACCCTTCTAGGAGAAAAACCATGTCACAGAACAAGATCACGCTGACCAAGGAGCAGGCCGACGCGTTCGGCCGAGAGCTCGACGCCATCAGGGAGCGAGTCTTGGCCGACCTCGGCCAAGAGGATGCCGAGTACATCCGAAAGGTCATCAAGACCCAGCGCGCCTTCGAAGTCGGCGGCCGCGCGTTGTTGTTCCTGCCGCCCGCCTGGTTGCTGGGCACCGGCATGCTGGGCATCGCGAAGATTCTCGACAACATGGAGATCGGCCACAACATCATGCACGGGCAGTACGACTGGATGCGTGACCCGACGATCTCCGGCCGCGACTTCGAGTGGGACAGCGCTTGCCCGTCGGACCAGTGGCGGCACTCCCACAACTACATGCACCACACCCACACCAACATCCTGGGCATGGACCGCGACATCGGCTACGGCATCCTGCGGATGAGCGAGGACCAGCGCTGGCAACCGTACTTCTTGGGCAATCCGGTCTACGCCTTCCTACTGATGGTGCTGTTCCAGTACGGCGTCGCGCTGCACGAGCTGGAAACCGAGCGCATCCGCTCCGGTGAGATCAAGCTGCGTGACAAGCGTGAGACGCTGCGCGAGATCTGGAAAAAGGTCCGCCGGCAGACGCTGAAGGACTACGTCGCATTCCCGCTGCTGGCCGGCCCGTTCGCGCCGTTCGTCTTCACCGGGAACCTGACCGCCAACCTGATGCGCAACGTGTGGTCGTACACGATCATCTTCTGTGGCCACTTCCCGGAGGGCACCCAGGAATTCACCGTCGAAGAGACAGCGGGCGAGTCCCGCGGCCAGTGGTACTTCCGCCAGGTGCTCGGTTCGGCGAACCTGACCGGCGGCAGAATCTTCCACGTGCTGTCCGGCAACCTGTCGTTCCAGATCGAGCACCACTTGTTCCCCGACATGCCTGCCCGCCGGTACGCCGAGATTGCGCCCGAGGTTCAGGAAATCTGCGAGCGCTACGGCGTCCCCTACAACAAGGGCCCGTTGCTCAAGCAGTTCGGCACCGTGGTCCGCAAGATCGTCCGGCTCAGCGTTCCGGACGCGTGGCACCGGCGGCCGAAGGCGCCGGCGCCCGCCGAGCTGGAATTGGTGGCTGCTTAAGCGTTGCATCGAGCCTGAACTGACGGCGCCGAGACTGCGTCCAGGGTGTGTCATTTCGACATCGAGCCACCCTGGACGCAGTCTCGCGGCATTTTCGGGTGGACAATGGCCAAGTGGAATGGACCGGCGCGCGATATTCGGACAAACCGACGGTGGAATCCTCGACGTGGGTCGATGCCGAGCCGCAGCGAGTCTGGAGCCTGGTCTCCGATATCGAGTTGATGCCGACCCTCAGCAATGAGTTGCAATCGGTGGCGTGGCTGGACGGAGTCAGTGAGCCGCGCGTCGGCGCCCGGTTCGTCGGGCACAACGAACACGACGCATTCGGACGCTGGAGCACCACGTCACAGATCGTGGCCTTCGACCGGCCCCGCGAGTTCGCCTGGGCCGTAGGCGAACCCGAGTGCCCGGCAGCGACCTGGCGATTCCGGTTGACCCCGCGCGACGGCGGCACCGTGCTGTCGTTCTGGACACAGATGGGCCCGGGCCGTTCGGGTTTGTCCAACGCCATCGATGCGATGCCGGACAAGGAACAGAAGATCGTGTTCGTGCGCCTGCGGGAGTTCGAGGCGGCGATCGACAAGACCCTGGCGGCGATCAAGAGACTGGCCGAACACGGGGTGCGGTGATGCGAACCGCGACCACCGTCGAATTCTCGGCGGGTGCCGGGGAAACGGCGGATTTCGTGGTCGAGGCCGAGCGGCTCGGCCTGGACATGTGCTGGGTGGCCGAGGCCTGGGGGACCGACGCCCCGTCGGCGCTGGGTTATCTCGCGAGCCGTACCGACGCGATGCTGCTGGGATCCGGGGTCATGCAGGTCGGAACCCGTTCGCCGGTGCTCGTCGCCGCGACGGCGATCACCTTGTCCAACCTTTCGGGCGGCCGATTCCTGCTGGGCCTGGGTGCCTCCGGTCCCCAGGTCATCGAGGGCCTGCACGGCATCGCCTTCGACAGGCCGCTGTCGCGCATCCGGGAGACCGTCGAGATCGTCCGGCAGGTCTTCGAGGGCGGCAAGATCTCCTACTCCGGCAGGGAGTTCCAGATTCCGCGTCCGGGCGGTGAGGCGAAGCCGATGCGCTTGTCGACCCGCCCGGAGCATCCGATCCCGATTTACCTGGCCACGCTCTCACCGGCCATGCTGCGACTCACCGGCCAGCTTGCCGACGGCTGGCTGGGCACCAGCTTCGTCCCGGAAGGCGCCGGCCAGGCCTATTTCGCCCACCTGGACGAGGGCCTGGCCGCCGCCGGCCGCAGCCGCGCCGACCTGGACATCTGCCAGGGCGCCGAGGTCGCTTTCGCGGCCGACGAGGATGTCCTGCGTGACATGGTCGCCGGGCGCAAGACGGAACTGGCGTTCAGCCTCGGCGGAATGGGTTCGGCCAGCACCAACTTCTACAACCAGGCCTACAGTCGGCAGGGCTGGAGCGACGTGGCCGCCGCGGTGCGGGAACGCTGGCAGGCCGGCGACCGCCCGGGCGCCGCGGCGCTGATCACCGACGAGATGGTCTTGGCCACAACGCTGATCGGTACCGAGGCGATGGTGCGTGACCGGCTGGTGGTGTGGCGTGCTGCGGGCGTGAACACCGTGCGGCTGTACCCCGCGGGCGAGACACTCAGCGAAAAGCTCGACACACTGGGCCGGGCGATCGAGTTGGTGCATGAGGCGGCGTCGGTCAGCGCACCTGCATCGGCGCCGCCGACACCTTGACCAGCCGCACCTCGGGGCGCGCCGGCACCCCCTCGGCAAGGAACCACCGGAACGCCAGGTTCCCGCGCGGATAGCCCAGTGTCGTCAGCGAATTCGGGTGAGCCGTGGCCGCAGCGGACAACACGATCGTCACCGACCCGTCGCTGTTCGGGACCGCGCTGTGTCCGTTGACAGAGCAGCGCGCGTCGCCGGCCCCATAGGTGGCCATGAACTGGTTCCACACCACCAGGTTCCAGAACCGGCACGACGGCGGTCGGTGCGTGATGACCAGCGCCTCGTCCTCGCCGAGCACGAAGCTGCCATAGGCATAGCACGCGTCGCGCGCCGACCAGCCGAAGTTGGCGTCCGGGACCTGATAGGGCTCCGCGAATTCGTTTGCCGCATGGGCAACTTCGTGCCCAAGCGAATGGGCGTCGTCGGCGCGCGTCCCGACCGGCAGCGGCACGATGGCGAACATGGTGCGCATCCACGTGGTTGCCGCACGCAGTCTGGCGGCGGTCTCGGCGTCACCGTGCCGTATCGGCTCCGGCTCGTCGAGTGCCTCGATATGCCAGACCACGGGCCGCCCGGTCAGCGGGTCGGCCTGGTAGTCGCGCGTCATCAGCGTGGCAGCGTCGGGTGTCGGGGGGAACTCGAACGAGAAGTTGCCGTCGGCGTCGATGTCGAGGTCGCTGTCGCGGAT
This sequence comes from Mycobacterium sp. NGS49, assembly GCF_059812565.1. NCBI lineage: Bacteria > Bacillati > Actinomycetota > Actinomycetes > Mycobacteriales > Mycobacteriaceae > Mycobacterium > Mycobacterium sp. NGS49. The sequence goes on from NZ_JCALCX010000004.1 coordinate 235,670, forward strand.
GATCGCGACCACCCGGTCCGACCACGCGCCGGGTGCCGGCTCGTTGTACGCCGTCACAGAGAAGTAGACGCTGTCACCCTTGTTGCCGCTGATGCGGTAGCGACGGTCCGGATCGACCGGGCACATGTAGTAGTAGGCGTCGGTGTTGTCGCCGCCCCACCGGCGGTCGCGCCGAAAGGGCGTATTGACCGCCATGAACTGGGGGCGGCCCGGTTCGGGGAACAGGTAGCTGTCGAGCGCCACCCCGAGTGTGGCGCCGAGCATGCGGTAGCCGTCGCCAACGTGCCGGTCATCGGTCACCGCGCGGTCGCCCTCGAGGAATGATCGATCGAGTTCGGTGAGGGTGCTGAGCAAGTCGCGCCAGGCGGCTGTCGATTCGTGCGTCATCATGGGGTTCCTCTCCGGATTCCGTCCAGCAGCAACGTCGTGGTGCGCTCGATCCAGGTGTCGTCGAGTGCCGTGGGACGGGTGAGCAGGCCCAGCAACGCGATGCCGGCGATCGCCTCGGCCAGTTCGGGCGCGGCCACATCGGGGCGCACCTCACCCCGCGCCACGGCCTTCGCGAGCAAGCCACTGAGCCCGCCGCCGATCAGACCGGCAAAGCGTTCCAGCAGCGCCGAATGCAGGGTCGGGTCTGCGGCCATTTCTCCGATCAGCCCGGGCAGTGCCGCCTTGGCGGCCGGAGTGCTCAGCACAGCCATTGTGCGGCACAGCATTTCGCGTACATCGCCGCGCAGCGAGCCGGTGTCCGGAATGTCCGTCGCGGCGCCGATCGGGAACACCGCCTCATGCACGAGGTGCGCCTTGCTCGGCCAGCGCCGGTAGATCGCCGGCTTGCTCGTTCCCGCCCGCCGGGCGATCGCCGAGACCAATAGGCCGGGGTAGCCGGTGTCGGCCAGTAGTTCGGCGGTGGCGCTCAGGACGGCCGCGTCGATACGCGGATCGCGAGGCCGGCCGGAGTCTTCAACCATTACGAAACTGAGAGTAACATAATTTGCCGTGACCGACGCCGTTCGCCTGGACGATCTCGCCCGGCCCCGCTTCAGCGCCGAGGCGCAGCCGATCCTGGACATGATGGCCGCGCTGGCCCCCGACTGCCCACTCGACGCAGATGATTTGTGCGCCAGGGCAATTGCGGATACCGGCCTGGCCGACTTCGGTCCCGGCGACTATCGGGAACGGCTCGACGTCTACCTGCAGGCGTTGCGGGAGATTGACGGACTGCACCCGGCGGGGCGGGTCAACTTCTACGGGCAGCTGCTGCAATTGCTGAAGAACCGGCTGCTGCTGGCCGACCTGCTGTACCGCCACCCCGAGATCCACGACATCCAACTGCGCTCGCCGGTGGTGATCGCCGGACTGCCCCGCACCGGCACCACCCATCTGCACAATCTGCTGGCGTCGGCGCCCACCTTCCGCACCATGCCGTACTGGGAGAGCAACGAGCCTTTCCCGCTGCCCTCCGAAGCGGGTATCCAACCCGATCCGCGGCGTGCCCGGATGGATGTTGCGGTCAGCGTGATCAATCTGGTGATGCCGCATTTCGCGCTCATGCACGAGATGACCACCGATCACGTTCACGAAGAGATCCAGTTGCTGGCCAACGACTTCTCGACAATGCTCTTCGAAACGCTGGCCCATGTGCCGCGGTGGCGCTACTATTACCAGGCGCACGATCAGACGCCGCACTACCGCTACCTCGCCACGCAGCTCAAGGCGATGCAGTTGCTGCGCGGGGGGCGACGGTGGCTGCTCAAGTCGCCGCAGCATCTCGAGCAGGTGCCGGTGCTGAATCGGGTGTTCCCGGACAGCATCGTCGTCTTCACCCACCGCGATCCGGTGCCGGTCGCGCTGTCGATGGTCGCCATGATCACCTACTCCGCGCGCATGCACCGCTCGCCGGTGGCGGTGCAGCAGATCGCCCGGTATTGGATTGACCGCCTGGAACAGATGCTCAACGCGCTGGTCCGCGATCGCGACACCCTTGGTCCCGACCGCTCGATCGACATCCGGTTCGACGACTTCATGACCGACGAACTCGGCGTCGCCCAGCGGGTATACGAATTGGCCGGGGAGCCGTTCACCGAGCAGGCGCGGGCCGCCGTCACCGGCTACCTGGCCGGCCACCAGCGCGGCCGCCTGGGCACCGTTGCCACGTCCTTCGAGATGTTCGGGCTGGCCGAGGACGACCTGCGGGCTCGGTTCGCGCCCTATGTCGAGCGCTTCCTCACCTAGGACTACGTTCATCAGACATGATCACCATGCCGGCCCTGGAAGGCGTCGAACACCGATACATCGATGTGGGAGGCGGCGTCACCATCCACGTCGCCGATGCCGGGCCGGCCGACGGGCCGGCCGTGATGCTCGTGCACGGCTTTCCGGAGAACTGGTGGGAGTGGCACGAACTGATCGGTCCGCTGGCCGCCGACGGCTACCGGGTGCTGTGCCCCGACCTGCGCGGCTCGGGCTGGAGCTCGGCGCCGCGGTCGACGTACACCAAGGACGAGATGGCCGGTGACCTCGCGAAGGTACTGGACGAATTGGGCGTCGCCACGGTCAAGCTCGCCGCGCACGACTGGGGCGGACCGGTGGCCTTCATCCTGATGCTGCGCCACCCCGAGAAGGTCACCGGCTTCTTCGGCATGAACACCGTCGCGCCCTGGGTCAAGCGCGATCTGTCGTCGGTCCGCAACATCTGGCGGCTCTGGTACCAGATCCCGATCTCGCTGCCGATGGTCGGGCCGCGCCTGCTCAGCGATCCGAAGGCCCGATTCGCCCGTGGCCTGGGGAAGTGGGTCGGCGGGGGCTACACCATTCCCGACGAAGACATCCGCCTCTACATCGACTGCATGCGCCAGCCCGGGCACGCGGAGGCCGGCTCGCGGTGGTACCGGTCGTTTCAGACCGGGGAGATGCTGCGCTGGATGCGTGGTGAATTCGCGCACGCTCGCGTCGAGGTACCGGTCCGGTGGCTCACCGGCACCCAGGATCCGGTGATCACACCGGATCTGACCGACGGATATGCCGACCACATCAGCGACTTCGAGGTCGAGCTGGTCGACGGGGTGGGTCATTGGATCGTCGGTCAGCGGCCCGATCTGGTGCTGGACCGGTTACGCGCCTTCCTGCGTCTCTAGCCGGGACGGACCAGGATCCGGATCGGGTTGCCCTCCTGGCGCTCCAGCTTCTCGATGCCGGCATGGATGTCCTCGAGCGCCACCACCTCGCTGATGGAACGCGAAAGGTCAAGGCGCCCATAGGAAACCAGCTTGGCCAGGGTCTCGATGTCCACGTTCTGGTAGCCCAGGTGGCCCAGCGCCTGCTTGCGGCTCAACCCGAACATGGCGGTGGGCCCGACCGTCGGTGACTCCGCGCTCATGCCGACACCGACCAGCCGGCCACCGGCGGTCAGGGAGTCCAGGGCCTGCTCGAAGGTCACCTTGAGCCCGACGGCGTCGAACGCGACGTCCAGCTTGCGGCCGCCGGTGACCTCGGCGAGCTTGTCCTGCAAGCGGTCGTCGCGAGTGTCGAACGCGTAGTCCGCACCGATCTCAAGCGCGCGCTCCAGCACGGCGGGGTTGATGTCGAGGGCGATCACCGGTACCGCACCGACCAGTTTGGCGAGCTGGACGATGTGGGTGCCGACCCCGCCGACGCCCCAGACCCCGACCGACTCCCCGATCGCGACCTTGCCGGTGCGTACCACGGCGCCGAACGGGGTGGAAACCGCGTCGGCCAGGATCGCCGCCTGTTCGAGTGGCACGTTGTCGGGCACCCTGGTCAGGCCGGCCGCCTGCGCCAGGGTGTATTCGGCCCACGCGCCGTCGTAGGCGAACGCCATCAGCTGAATTCGCAGGCAATTGACGACGTCGCCACGTCGGCAGTTCGGGCAGGTCTGGCAGGGGCGGCCGGCCGCGACCACCACCCGGTCGCCCTCGGCCCACCCGGTCACCTCCGGCCCCAGTTTCGCGATGGTGCCGGAAGCTTCGTGGCCCTGGGTCACCACTGGCGTCTGGGGCGGGAAGGTGCCGTTGATCAGGCTCAGGTCCGAATGACAGATCCCGCAGAACGCCACCTTGACCAGAACCTCGCCGGGGCCGGGCTCCGGAATCGGAACATCCTCGAGCACAACTCTTCTGGTGTCGGCATAGAAGCGTTCGGCGCGCATGGTGGCTGGCATGGCTACTCGACGCCGATGGTGACTTCGGTCGACTTGATGAATACGGTGGCCGGCTGACCGACCTTCAGGCCCAGGTCCTGCGCGGCGTCCTTGGTGATCGAGGACGTGACGATCTGATCGCCACCGTCGAGCCGAATCTTGATGATTGCCATCACGCTGCCGAGGTCGACGTCGGTGATGGTGCCCTTGAGTTGGTTTCTGGTCGATAGGCGCATGTTGGTGTCCTCCGGGGATCTAGTGTGCAATCGCGAACTTCAGTGTGCTTCCACGGCGGGTTCCTCGCGAGAACAACGCCGTGGACGCACACTCAAATCTGTTGGCTGTCAACGCAAGCCTCTAGTGCCGCGGCCCGAGCAGCGCGACGGACGCATCCACGGCTGGTTCGACGATGCTTCGTACCGGTCGCCCGTCCTCGACGGCCAGTGCCACCAGTTCGCGCAGGCCGCCCACCAGTATCACCGCCAGCGGGACCGTCAGCGGCGGCAGCTCGGCGCGCCGAAATCCCGGGCTGTCACTCAGGCTGACCAGCAACCCGGTCAGCAACTCCAGGCCCTGGCGCTGAACCGGGCGAGCATATTCGCCGAGCGAGGGAAGCTCGCGAATCCAGCTCAGGGTGATGGCCGGGCGAGACTCGATGTTGCCTACGTATCCCTCCACGGCCTGGCGGATCTGCTGGTGCCAGTCAGCCTCGGGGTCGACCGCCGCCCGGATGTCTTCGGCCATGATCTCGATCTCGGTTCGCAGCAACTCCAGGAAGCACTGTTCCTTGGTGGCGAACCGGTCGTAGAAGGTGCGCTTGGATGTGCGCGCGTGGCGGACGATGTCGGCGACCGTAGTGGCCCGGTACCCGCGCTCGCCGATCGAAGCGGCCAGGCCGTCGAGCAGCCGTAGCCGAAACGGGTCGGGTTCAGCCGCAACCGTGTCGCCGGCTACTGCTGTCACAACCGAGCCCTTCTCTTGTCAGGTCTGGTACCACAGAGTACCGTACAGGCAAAGCCTTTGGTACACCGCAGTACCACCCCGGACAGGGGCAGATGTAGGGAGTCGCACTCCGTGAGCCAAGCAATCGACGCGCCGGTACTGACCGAGGTCAAGCTGCCGCCGGCGACCCGGATCCCGAAGCTCTTCCAGGGCTTGATCTTCGCGTTCTCGCGCAAGGGGATGCTGCGGCGGCTGGCCGATCGCCACGGCGCCGCCGTGACCATGCACATTCCCTTGTACGGCCACATCGTGATGGTGTCCGATCCCCAGCTGGCCAAACAGGTCTTCACCACCAGCCCGGAAGAGCTGGGCAACATCCAGCCCAACCTGAGCCGGATGTTCGGGTCCGGCTCGGTTTTCGGGCTCGAAGGCGACGACCACCGGCGGCGACGGCGTTTGCTTGCGCCGCCGTTTCACGGCAAGAGCATGAAGAACTACGAGGCCATCATCGAAGAGGAGACCCTGCGCGAGAGCGCTGAATGGCCAGAGGGGGAGTCGTTCGCGACTCTGCCGTCGATGATGCACATCACTTTGAATGCCATCCTGCGTGCGGTATTCGGTGCCGAGGGCGCCGAACTCGACGAGTTGCGCCGGATCATCCCGCCGTGGGTCACCCTGGGCTCCCGGCTGGCTGCGGTGCCCAAGCCCAGACGCGACTACGGCCGTTTCAGCCCGTGGGGAAGGCTGTCCGAATTCCGGCGCGAGTACGACGCGGTGATCGACAAGCTGATCGACCGCGAGCGGTCGGATCCGGACTTCGCCGAGCGTAACGACGTGCTGGCGTTGATGCTGCGCAGCACTTACGACGACGGTTCGGTGATGTCGCGCAAGGACATCGGCGATGAACTGCTCGCGCTGCTGGCCGCCGGGCACGAGACCACCGCCTCCACGCTGGCCTGGGCCTTCGAGCGGATTACCCGCCACCCCGCGCTGTTGGCGGACCTCGTCGAAGAGGCCCGAAATGGCGGCGGTGAGTTGCGCCAGGCCACGATCCTGGAGGTGCAACGGGCGCGGACCGTCATCGACCTCGCCGGACGGCACGTCTACCCGCAGACCTATCAACTCGGCGAGTGGGTGATACCGCGTGGGTATTCGATCATCGTCAATATCGGTCGGATACATGACAATCCAGATGTCTTCCCGCACCCCGAGCGCTTCGATCCGCAGCGCTACATCGGTGGCAAGCCATCCGCTTTCGCCTGGATACCGTTCGGCGGCGGCACCCGTCGCTGCGTGGGAGCCGCATTCGCCAATATGGAGATGGACGTGGTGTTGCGAACGGTGCTGCGCCAGTTCGTCATTGAACCCACCACTGCGCCGGACGAGGCGTGGCACGGCCGGGGTGTGGCGTTCGTACCCAAAGACGGCGGGCGAATCGTCGTGACCCGGCGCCGCTGAGCGAGGCTGCGCGCAGGGCGCCGAAACTGCGGTGAGGGCCGCCGCTCGGCCCCGGGTGCGACCCTGAGCGCAGGCTCAGCGTCGTGAGCGCAGGCTCACGACGCGGCGTCGGCCCGACGCGGCAGCTTCCAGCCGGGCCGCACGAAGTGGCAGGTGTACCCGTTGGGGTAGCGCAGCAGGTAGTCCTGGTGCTCGGGTTCGGCCTCCCAGAAATCCCCCGCCGGACTGACCTCGGTCACCACCTTGCCCGGCCACAGCCCGGACGCCTCGACGTCGGCGATGGTGTCCAGCGCCACCCGCTTCTGCTCGTCGTCGACGTAGAAGATGGCTGACCGGTAACTCATGCCGCGGTCGTTGCCCTGCCGGTTCTTCGTGGTCGGGTCGTGGATCTGGAAAAAGAACTCCAGCAGGGTGCGGAAGCTGGTGGCTGACGGGTCGAAGACGATCTCGACGGCCTCGGCGTGCGTGCCGTGCTTCCGGTAGGTGGCGTTGGGCACGTCGCCGCCGCTGTAGCCGACCCGCGTGGCGATCACCCCGGGCTGCCTGCGGATCAGATCCTGCATTCCCCAGAAGCAACCGCCGGCGAGAATGGCCCTCTGCGTGCTGGTCATACTGTCCTCCTAACCGGCCCAGACCGGTGACTTTCCCAGGCTACACTCCGCCCGTGAGGTGTAACGGCTCGTGAGCGGCCCGGAATTCCCCAAACCAGAACTGGCGGCGGCCTTCGCGCGGTTCGAACAGACCGTCGCCCGAGCAGCCCGAACGCATGACTGGGACGCCTGGGTGCAGCACTACACGCCCGATGTCGAATATGTCGAACACGCGGCCGGCACCATGCGCGGGCGGGACGAGGTCCGGACCTGGATCAGGCGAACGATGACCACCTTCCCCGGCAGCCACATGGTCGAGTTCCCGTCGCTGTGGTCGGTGATCGACGAGTCCACCGGGCGCATCATCATGGAGCTGGACAACCCGATGCGCGACCCCGGCGACGGCAGCGTGATCACCGCGACCAACATCTCGATCATCACCTACGCCGGCGACGGCCTGTGGCGCCGCCAGGAAGACATCTACAACCCGCTGCGCTTCGTGCAGGCCGCCCTGAAGTGGTGCCGCAAGGCACAGGAACTCGGCACCCTCGACGACGAAGCCGCCGCCTTCCTGAAGCAGTACGGGAGCGCGCAGTGAGTGGCAAGCCCAAACTGGTGATCGGCGCCAACGGCTTTCTCGGGTCGCACGTAACCCGGTTGCTGGTCGAGGACGGCCACGAGGTACGCGCGATGGTGCGGCCCACGGCCAACACCCGCGCGATCGACGACCTGCGGCTCACCCGCTTTCACGGCGACATTTTCGACACCGCCACGGTGCGCGAGGCCATGGACGGTTGTGACGACGTCTACTACTGCGTCGTCGACACCCGCGCCTGGTTGCGCGACCCGGCGCCGCTGTTCCGCACCAACGTCGACGGTTTGCACAATGTCCTCGACGTGGCCAAAGACCTTGAGCTGCATCGCTTTGTCTTCACCAGCACCTACGCGTCGGTGGACCGCCGGCACGGTCATGTCGCCACCGAAGCCGACCGGGTCGGCTCCCGCAACGTCACGCCCTACGTCCAGTCCCGGGTCCGGGCAGAGGACCTGGTGCTGCGCTACGTCGCCGAGCACGGACTACCGGCCGTGGCGATGTGCGTCTCCACCACCTACGGCAGCGGCGACTGGGGCCGCACGCCGCACGGCGCGTTCATCGCCGGCGCGGTCTTCGGCAAGCTGCCGTTCCTGATGAGCGGCATCCAGTTGGAGGTGGTGGGCGTCGACGACGCCGCGCGGGCGATGATCCTGGCCGCCGAGCGAGGCCGCAACGGCGAGAAGTACCTGATCTCCGAACGAATGATGGCGCTGACTGATGTGATCCGCATCGCGGCCGACGAGGCCGGAGTTGCGCCGCCGCAGCGGTCGATCCCGGTGCCGGTGCTGTATGCCCTGGGCGCCTTCGGCAGCCTACGGGCCCGGCTCACCGGCAAGGACGCCGAACTCAGCCTCGACTCGGTGCGGATGATGCGCGCCGAGGCCCCCGTCGACCACAGCAAGGCGGTCCGCGAGTTGGGATGGCAGCCACGGCCGGTGGAGGAGTCGATCCGCGCGGCGGCCCGCTTCTGGGCGGCCATGCGCAGGACCGACACGACAAGCCGGACCGCTGCACCGGAATAGGCGCGCGGCGATGGAACGAATTCACGTCGACTTGCACGGGCCACCTCAGACGATGCTGGCCACGCTGTACGGCAAGGCACTCGACGCCGACGCACCGCTACCGATCCTGGGCGACGAGTACGCGAAGGCTGCGGTGCAACGCATCGACTATGACTGGGCCGCAACGACTATCACCGCGCGTCGGGCCCCGTCGGTTGCGGTGCGCAGCGCGCACTTCGACAAATGGACCCGGCAGTTCGTGGCGGCGAACCCGGAGGCGGCGGTGCTGCACGTGGGCTGCGGCCTCGATGCCCGGGTGCACCGGGTAGCTCCCGGTCCGGGGGTGCGCTGGTATGACATCGACTACCCGGATGTGATCCGGTTGCACGAGCAGGTGTACCCCGCGCGCGACAACTACCAGAGAATCGCGGCCTCGGTCACCGACCCGCAGTGGCTGGCCGAGGTGCCGGCGGACCGTCCCACCCTGCTTCTCGGGGAAGGTCTGACCATGTACCTCACCCGGGACGACGGCCTGGATCTGTTCCGTCGGGTGGTCGACCGATTTCCTTGCGGCGAAATGCAATTCGACGCGTTCAACACCTTCGCGATCCGCACCCAGGTGATCAATTCCGTGGTACGCAGCTCGGGTTCGACGCTGTACTGGGGAATCGACTCACCGTCGGACATCCTGGACGCGGTGCCGGGCGTGCGTCTGCTGGTGTGGGAGTCGGTGTTCGACAGCGACACTTTCACCTTGGTGTCGCCGGCGATTCGGTGGCTGGGCCGGATGATGGCACTCGTGCCGGCACTGAAGAACATGCAGCAGTACCACCGCTATGCCTTCTGACGGGAATGCCACCGTCTGGATTGCGTTGAACGTTGCATGAGTCATCCGGAAATCAAGGAACCCAACGCGGGTCATCCCATCACGATCGAGCCGACACCGGGTCGGGTGCAGGTCCGCGTCAACGGGGAACTCGTCGCGGACAGCACTGCGGCGCTGGGCCTGAAAGAAGCCAGTTTGCCTCTGGTGCAATATATTCCGCTGGCCGACGTGGTGCAGGAACGGCTAACCCGCAGCGACACCGGCAGCTACTGCCCGTTCAAGGGCGAGGCCAGCTACTACAGCGTGACCACCTCGGCGGGTCAAACCGTCGAAGACGCGATATGGACGTATGAGCGGCCCTACCCGGCAGTGTCCGCGATCGCCGGCCACGTCGCGTTCTATCCGAGCAAGGCCGAGATCACGCTGAGTTAGGGGAACACCTTCGCCAGCGCTTGGGTGTCAGTGTATTCGCGCAGCGACGCGATCATTCCGTCGCGTGTATCGAAGATGCACACGAACGGGCTGTCGTACTCGGTGCCGTCGGCGGTGGCGCCGTATACCTGCCCCTCGACCACCACCGTTTCGCCTTCGTTGACGCAGCGACGCAGATCGATGTTGATCTCGAAGACTTGTTTGCGCCGCTCGATCACGCGGCGCATCGTCTCTTTGTCCCACTCTTCGCGGGTGATGATCGTCCAGTAGGTGAAGTCGTCCCTGAGCAGCGCGAAGCCTTCGTCCAGGTCGCCGCCGTCGCACATGCTCTGCAGGAACATCCACGCCAGCTCGGCCTGCGGATCATCAAAGGGCGTCATCACCAGGCCATCCTGTCCCGCCGGACAGTTTGCGGTCAATTGACGCGACCCCCCCGTCAGGGTGTTGCGGTAGGAAGAATCATCGAAGTGGAGACCACGCGGGACGTCACGTTTGCCGGAGCCGGCGGCTTCGGGCATACGTTGGCGCCGTTGCGGCGCGGGCGCGGCGACCCGTGCTTCCGGGCCTCCGGTGACGGCACGGTCTGGCGGACCAGCCTGCTGCCCAGCGGACCGGTCACGGTGCGGATCAGCCGGATCGATCGCGATACGGCGCGCTGCCAGGCCTGGGGCGCGGGAGCGACGGAATTCGCCGAGCTGTTCCCGGCGATGCTGGGTGCCGATGACGACGCGTCGGGTTTCCAGCCGCAGGAGCCCACGGTGGCCGCGGCCCACCGCAGGGTGCCCGACCTGCGCCTGGGGCGCACCGGGCAGGTCCTGGAAGCGCTGATCCCGGCGATCATCGAGCAGCGGGTGCCCGGCGCCGACGCGTTCCGCTCCTGGCGGTTGCTGGTGAACAGGTATGGCACGCCGGCTCCCGGACCGGCGCCGGAGGGCATGCGGGTGCCGCCGTCCGCGGACGCGTGGCGCTTCGTCCCGTCGTGGGAGTTCCACCGCGCCAACGTCGACCCCGGTCGGGCGCAGACGGTGGTGCTGTGTGCGCGGCGCGCGTCGTCGCTGGAACGGCTGGCTTCGCTGCCGTCGGCCCGGGCGCGGGAGGCGCTGACGTCACTGCCGGGTGTCGGGGTGTGGACTGCGGCCGAGACCGCGCAGCGCGCATTCGGTGATGCCGATGCACTGTCGGTGGGCGATTACCACGTCCCGAAGATGATCGGCTGGACGCTGATCGGCCGGCCGGTCGACGACGCCGGCATGCTCGAATTGCTGGAACCGATGCGGCCGCACCGGCACCGGGTGGTGCGGGTGCTGGAAGCCAGCGGCCTGGCCTACGAACCGCGCCGGGGCCCCCGGCTGCCGGTGCAGCAGATCCACCCGCTCTGAGGTTAGCCCCCGGCTCATCGGGTACTCGCTGCACAGGACTAGAAGCGAAGCGATATCGAAGGGAAAACTGATGGCGGAGTTCACCATTCCGGGCTTGACCGACAAGCAGGGCGCGCGGCTCGTCGAGCTGCTGCAGAAGCAGTTGAGCACTTACAACGATCTGCATCTGACGTTGAAGCACGTGCACTGGAACGTGGTCGGCCCGAACTTCATCGGCGTGCACGAAATGCTCGACCCGCAGGTGAAGGAGGTGCGCGGGTATGCCGATGAGGTTGCCGAGCGAATCGCTGCGCTCGGTGGTTCGCCGGAGGGCACTCCGGGGGCGATCGTGCGGGACCGCACCTGGGACGACTATTCGCTCGGCCGCGACTGTGTGCAGGCGCATCTGGCGGCGCTGGATCTCGTCTATACCGGTGTGATCGAGGACCTGCGCAAAGGCATCGAAGAGACCGAGGACCTCGACCCGGTCACTCAGGACCTGTTGATCGGTCACACGGGTCAACTCGAGCAGTATCAGTGGTTCGTGCGCGCCCATCTGGAGAGCGCGGGCGGCAAGCTCGACCATCAGGGAGCCACGTCCGAGAAGGGCGCCGCCCGCGCCGCGCGGGACAAAGGCAAGTAGCCCCTCGGGCCCGGGCGAGAGTCAGTTCTCGGCCGATCCGCCAGGGGCTTCTCGCCTCGCGCGCTCGGCCTCGGCCGTCTGACGATTCAGCCGTTGCGCCTCGTAGATGGTCACGTTGGTGCGAGACATCAGCAGTGACGCAACCCCGACCGCCAGGATCGCTCCGGGCACCACCGAGAACGAGCCGGTCATCTCCGCGACCATGATCATGATCGCCAGCGGGGCGCGGGCGACGCTGCCGAAGCAGGTCATCATCCCGACGACGACGAAGACGCCCGGCTGCTCGGGAACGCCGGGCAGCCCGGCCAGCTCGCCCAGCCGCCAGATCGCCGCCCCGACGAAGGCGCCGATCACGATGCCCGGCCCGAACAGACCGCCCGATCCGCCGGAGCCGATGGACAGGCATGTCGCGACGATCTTGGCGACTGGCAGCACGACGATGATCCACAGCGGGATCGACATCAGCGAATTGCGGTCGGCGGCCAGCTGCGCCCAGCCGTAGCCGCTCCCCAGGATCTGCGGGATCGCCAGGCCCAGCAGGCCGACCAGCAGCCCGCCCACCGCGGGCTTGACGATGGGACCGCCGGGAAGCCGGCGCACCAGTGCCACCGTGGTGTGAAAGAACCGCGCGTACAGGTAGCCGACCGCCGCCGCGGCCAGGCCGATCACCACGAACCACAGCAGCGGCCAGGCCCGCTCGAATCGATACTCGGCGTCGATGTAGCCGAACAGCGGGTCAAAACCGAGGAACGACCCGAGCACCGCGTATGCCGTACCGGAGGTGATGAAGCCGGGTATCAGGCTGCGGTAGTCGAAGTCGTCGCGGTAACTGATCGATGCGGCGAGGACCGCTCCGCCCAACGGCGCGGCGAAGATGGCTCCGATTCCGGCCCCGATACCGAGCGCCACCGCGACCCGGCCGTCCTCGTCGGACAGGCCCAGCCGGCGGGTGAGCAACGACGAGAATCCCGCCGAGATCTGGGCGGTGGGGCCTTCCCGTCCGGCGGACCCGCCGGAGCCGATGGTCAGCGCGCTGGCCACCAGCTTCACCAGCACGACGCGCGCGCGAATGGCGCGCGGATCGGTGTGGACGGCCTCGATGGCCTCGTCGGTGCCGTGGCCGGTGGCCTCCGGCGCCAGCTTGGCCACGACGAACGCCGAGAGCAGCGCCCCGCCTGTCGTCACCAGGGGAATGGCCCACGGTCGGACGAACCCGGCCGAGCCGCGGCTGCCTCCCTCGCCCAGCGGGGTGGGGACGTGATAGCCCGCGAGATAACCGAGCAGGAACTCGCCGGTGTACCACAGGGCCAGGTAGAAGACGACTGCGCCGAGGCCGGAGATGACCCCGATGGTCAGGCCCAGGAGCAGCCACTTGCGCAGGTAGCCCGCGTTCCTGATGGAGGCGCCGAACCGCCCGCCGGCGGACGCGGGCGGCGCCTCTTTCGGCTCCTCCGGCATGTCCGGGAGGTTAGCAGCTCCCGCCCTGGGAATAAGCGGACCACAGTCCGGTTATATGGATAGGTCGAATCCAGGAGGTCCTAATGCCCGCTGTCACCGCAGACACCCTTACCTTGCCGCGAGTCGCCCCGGCCGGGCCGGCGGACACCGAGCGGCCGGTCCGCTCGGTCACCGCGGGCCCCCGGGGCTACGAGGGGTTGGGTTTCCCGGTGGTCCGTGCCTTCGCCGGGGTCGGCACTGCCGCCCTGGACCCGTTCATCCACATGGATCAGATGGGCGAGGTGCAGTACGAGCCGGGCGAGCCGCGCGGTACCGACTGGCATCCGCACCGCGGCTTCGAAACCGTCACTTACATGCTCGACGGAAAATTCGCTCATCAGGACTCACACGGCGGCGGCGGCCTGATCGCCGACGGTGCGACGCAGTGGATGACTGCGGGAGCGGGGATCCTGCACATCGAGACTCCGCCGGCCGAAATGGTGGCCAGCGGCGGCCTCTTCCACGGCATCCAGCTGTGGGTGAATCTGCCGAAGCGGGACAAGTTCGCCGCCCCCCGGTATCAGGCCATCGAAGGCGCCGACGTGAAGCTGCTGTCCACCGAGGACGGCGGGGCGCTGATCCGGCTGATCGCCGGCGGCATCGACGGTCACCGCGGACCGGGCGTCACCCACACTCCGATCACGATGGCCCACGCCACGGTCGAAACCGGTGCGCGTCTCAACCTGGCGTGGCGTCGTGACTTCAACGCTCTGGTCTACGTGCTGTCCGGGCAGGGATCCGTAGGCCCGGTCGGCCACCCCGTCAAGCAAGGTCAGTTGGCCGTTCTCGGGCCGGGTGACCGGATTACCGTGGCGGCAGATCCGCGGCGCAAGCAGGCACTGGACGTGCTGCTGCTGGGCGGACGCCCGATACGGGAGCCGGTGTTCCACTACGGACCGTTCGTGATGAACACTCGCGCCGAGGTCATCGAGACGCTGGAGGACTATCAGGCCGGGAAGTTTGGCAGCATCCCGCCGAACGCTCTGATGCCACACCGTGGCGGTGGCACACTCTAGTAATGCCTCAGCTGGCAAGTCGGGGACCCGGGCGTCCCCCCGCCGCAAAAGCCGACGACACACGTAAGCGCATCGTGCGCGCCGCGCGACAGGTGTTCAGCGAACGCGGGTATGACGGGGCGACGTTCCAGGCCATCGCCCTCCGGGCGGATCTGACCCGGCCGGCGATCAACCATTACTTCGCCAGCAAACGGGTGCTCTACACCGAGGTGGCCGACCGCACCAACGATCTCGTGGTGACCGCCGGCATCGAGCGGGCGCGCTGCGAGCAGACCCTGGCCGGCCGGCTCGCCGCGTTCATCTCGGTCGCGTTGGAGGCAGACGCGCAAAATCCTTGCACCGCGGCATTTCTGGCCACCGCTGTGCTGGAGTCGCAACGGCATCCCGAGTTGAAGCGGGACGACAACGACGCGGTGTCCACGACACGGGACTGGCTGATCACGGCGGTCGGCGATGCCATCGCGAGCGGCGAACTCGCCCCCGGCACCGACGCCGCCGTACTGGCGGAGGCGCTGGTGATGATGCTGTGCGGGGTCGGCTTCTATGCCGGATTCGTGGGCAGCTACTCCGAGGTGCAGGACATCCTGGGCACGCTGCAGCAGTTGATCACGGGTGGCTTGTGGAGGGCTCGGGTCCAGCCGCGGTGACCTGACACACAAAGCGCATAGGTTACCTAACTTATTAGGTACCATGGTCGCGTCATGACTGATCTCGACTCGCCCTCGTTGCGAAACGCCGGCGACAGCTGGCATATCACCGAAAGTGTGGGCGCTACCGCGTTGGCTGTGGCGGCGTCGCGGGCAGTGGAAACCGCGGGACCGGACCCGCTGATTCGCGACGAATTCGCCGCCTTGCTGGTGTCCGCGGCCGGGCCGGCCTGGGCCCGGTTGGCTGATGCCCAGATGGCCTGGCTCGACGGCGACGAGCACGGGCAGCGGCTGCACCGCGTGGGTTGCGACTACCAGGCGGTGCGGACCCACTACTTCGACGAGTACTTCGGCTCGGCAACCGAGTCCGGTATCCGGCAGGTGGTGATCCTCGCCGCGGGCCTGGACTCGCGTGCCTACCGGTTGCCCTGGCCGCCCGGCACCCAGGTTTACGAGATCGACCAGCCGAAAGTTTTGGAATACAAGGCCGAAATACTGGGGTCGCACGGTGCCCGGCCGACCGCGGGTCGGCACGCCGTCGCGGTCGACCTGCGCGAGGACTGGCCGGCAGCACTGGTCGACGCCGGCTTCGCCCCCGACCGGCCCACCGCGTGGCTGGCCGAGGGCCTATTGGCCTACCTGCCCAGCGACGCCCAGGACCGGCTCTTCGAGATGTGCACCGCACTGAGCGTGCCGGGCAGCCGGCTGGCCGTCGAGGCGTTCAACATGAAAGTCACCGCCAACAAGCAGCGCTGGAACCGAATGCGCGACCGGCTGGGGCTGGACGTCGACGTCGAAGCCCTCACCTACCAGGAGCCGCACCGCTCCGATCCCGCGCAATGGCTGACCGACCATGGCTGGCAGGTGCGCTGCGTAGACAACCATCAGGAAATGGCCCGTCGGGGCCGGCCGGTGCCACCGGACCTGGCCGACGAGGCCATCACCAGCAGATTGATGCGAGGAGTACGGCAATGAGCACACTGCGCAGCCACGACGACACCTGGGATATCAGGACCAGCGTCGGTACCACCGCGGTGATGGTGGCGGCCGCCCGGGCCGTCGAAACCGACCAGCCCGATGCGCTGATCCGCGATCCCTACGCCAAGATGCTGGTCACCAACGCCAATGCCGGCGTGTTGTGGGAGGCCATGCTCGACCCGGCGGTTGCGGCGAGAATCGAGGCGCTGGACGCCGAAGCAGCCGCGATGGTGCGGCACATGCGCGGCTATCAGGCGGTGCGGACCAATTTCTTCGACACCTTCTTCGCCGACGCGGTCGCCGCAGGCATCCGTCAGGTGGTGATTCTCGCGTCGGGTTTGGACTCGCGTGCCTATCGACTGGACTGGCCGGCCGGCACCACCGTGTACGAGATCGACCAGCCGCAGGTGCTCGCGTACAAGTCCGCGACCCTGGCCGACAACGGCGTCACGCCCTCGGCCGAGCGCCGCGCGGTGGCCGTCGACCTGCGACAGGACTGGCCCTCCGCGCTGCGTGAAGCGGGGTTCGACCCGGCTGCGCGCACCGCGTGGCTGGCCGAGGGGCTGCTGATGTACCTGCCGGCGGAGGCGCAGGACCGGCTGTTCACCCTGATCGGCGAGCTGAGCCCGGCCGGCAGCCGGATCGCCGCCGAGACCGCGGCCTCGCACGCCGACGAGCGGCGCGAGCAGATGCGGGCAAGGTTCAAGAAGATCGCCGAGCAGATCGGTCTCGAGGAAACCATCGACGTCGGCGAACTGATGTACCGCGACGAACACCGGGCGGCCGTCGCCGACTGGCTCAACAACCACGGGTGGCGGGCCACCGCGGTCAGCTCGGGGGATGAGATGCAGCGGCTGGGCCGCTGGGTCGCCGGAGTACCGATGGCCGACGACAAAGACGCATTCTCCGAGTTCGTGACGGCCGAGCGCCGCTAATGCCGCGCACTGCGGACGACTCGTGGGACATCGCAACGAGCGTGGGCGCCACCGCGGTGATGGTGGCGCTGGCCCGGGCCGCCGAGACCGCGAGCGCCGACCCGCTGATCCGCGACGAGTTCGCTGAGCCGCTGGTGTCGACACCTGAGCTGGCCGGCGTTCGCGAGCAGGTCGCCGCGTGGTGGACTGCCGAACCCGACGAGGATCCCGAATACGCCGTCGATTCGCAGCAGATGATCGACTACCAGGCCGTCCGCACACACTTCTTCGACGCGTACTTCGCCGAGGCGGCGGCCTCCGGCATCCGCCAGGTGGTGATCCTGGCGGCCGGTCTGGATTCGCGGGCCTACCGGCTTCAGTGGCCCGCCGGCACCGCGGTGTACGAGATCGACCTGCCCAAGGTGCTGGAATACAAAGCCGAGACCCTGGCGCGCCACGGTGCCGCGCCGCGCGCCGACCGCCGGGCCGTGGCAGTCGACCTGCGTCACGACTGGCCGCAAGCCCTGCGTGACGCCGGTTTCGACGCAGATCGCCCGACGGCCTGGCTGGCCGAGGGATTGTTGCCGTTCCTGCCGGCCCAAGCGCAGGAGTCCATGTTCGGCGCGATCGACGCGCTGAGCGGGCCGGGCAGCCGGATCGCGGTGGAGATATTCGGTGTGGATACCGAGCGGCGCCAAGAGGCGCAGGAACGGTGGGCGCAGTTGCGGGCCAGGCGCGAAGCCCGCGGCGAAGACACCTCGTTCGACCCGTTCGACCTCTGGTTCGACGACGAGGGCCGCCCCGACCCGGCCGGCTGGTTCACCGCGCACGGCTGGGGGACGGCTACGGTCGACGCCCGCGACGAGGCGATCCGCCTGGGCCGTCCGCCGCACGCCGACGCCGGACCGTTTCAGAACGGTTTTGTTGTCGCGACCAGGTCCTGATCCAGGTCCCGCGCCGGGGAACCCAGGCCCCTTGGCCTGATCTTTCCGGTTGCCGTCCTAGAGCAGTCAGGGCCGGGTGACTAGGATCACGGTTATCACCGATGAGCGACCGCGCGCTACCGGCTGCGGGCACCTCGGGGAAGGAAGGACAACGATGACCACCGATTCCCTGCCGAAGGCTGCGACTACGCCCGCCAACGGGCACGAGACCGTGCAACCCAGTGTCGCCGACACGGTGGCCCGGCTACGCAAGACCTTCGCCACCGGGCGCACCCGGAGCTACGAGTGGCGCAAGCGGCAACTGCAGCAGCTCACGAAGCTGGTGGAGGAGAACGAACCCGCCATCGCCGCGGCGCTGGCCGAGGACCTCGACCGCAACCACGTCGAGGCGTTCATCGCCGACATCGCCACGACCGCCGGCGAGGCCAAGTACGCGGCCAAGAAGCTGAAGAAGTGGATGCGGCGCAAATATCTGCTGCTGGAGGCTCCTCAGCTGCCGGGCCGGGGCTGGGTGGAGTACGAGCCGTACGGCACGGTGCTGGTCATCGGCGCCTGGAACTACCCCTTCTATCTGACGCTGGGTCCCGCCGTGGGCGCGCTGGCCGCGGGCAACGCCGTCATTCTCAAGCCGTCGGAACTAGCCCCGGCCTCCTCACACCTGATGGCCGAACTCGTCCCCAAGTACCTCGACAACGATGCGGTCGCGGTCATCGAGGGCGACGGCATGGTCAGCCAGGAGTTGATCGCACAGGGCCTGGACCGCGTGATGTTCACCGGCGGCACCGAGATCGGCCGCAAGGTCTACGAGGGTGCGGCACCGCATCTGACCCCGGTCACCTTGGAACTCGGCGGCAAGAGCCCCGTGGTGGTGGCCGCCGATGGCGACGTGGACGTCGCGGCCAAACGGATCGCCTGGCTGAAGATCCTCAACGGCGGACAAACGTGTGTCGCGCCGGACTATGTGCTGGCCGACGCGTCGATCCGCGATGAACTCGTCGACAAGATCAGCGCGGCCATCACCAAGTTCCGTGCCAAGGAAAACCAGGACGGGATGCGCATCGTCAACGAGCGCCAGTTCAACCGGTTGAGCGGCTACATCTCCGAGGCGCAGGCCGACGGCACATCGAAGGTTGCCGTCGGTGGCAAGTGCGATGCGTCCACTCTGCGGATCCAGCCGACGGTGGTCGTCGACCCGGCCCAGGACGGGCCGCTGATGCAGAACGAGATCTTCGGGCCGATCCTGCCGGTGCTGACCGTCAAGAACCTGGACGAGGCGATCGCCTTCATCAACGCCCGGCCGAAGCCTCTCTCGGCGTACCTGTTCACCAAGTCGAAGGCCGTCCGTGAGCGTTTCATCAGGGAAGTGCCAGCCGGCGGCATGCTGATCAACCACATCGCCTTCCAGGTGTCGACGGCCAAGCTCCCGTTCGGCGGTGTCGGCTCCTCTGGCATGGGCGCATACCACGGCAAGTGGGGCTTCGACGAGTTCAGTCACCGCAAGTCGGTGCTGACCAAGCCGACCCGGCCCGACTTCTCCAGCATGATCTACCCGCCCTACACCGAGCGGGCCTTCAAGCTGGCGCGCAAGCTGTTCTAGCCTGGATTTCGTCCGCGCCGGCACCAGGTCCCTGGTGCTGGCGCTTCACCCTGATAGCCAGCAGACCAGCAGAGAGGAAGCTGATGCCCGGAGTGCAGGATCGCGTTGTCGTAGTGACCGGAGCCGGTGGGGGATTGGGCCGCGAGTACGCCCTCACCCTGGCCCGGGAGGGCGCCAGCGTCGTCGTCAACGACCTCGGCGGTGCCCGTGACGGCACGGGCGGCGGATCGGCCATGGCCGACCAGGTGGTCGCCGAGATCCGGGACGGCGGAGGTCGCGCGGTCGCCAACTACGACAGCGTCGCCGAGGCCGACGGGGCCGCCAACATCATCAAGACCGCGCTCGACGAGTTCGGCGCCGTGCACGGCGTGGTCAGCAACGCCGGCATCTTGCGCGACGGCACTTTCCACAAGATGACTTCGGAGAACTGGGACGCCGTCCTCAAGGTGCACCTGTACGGCGGTTACAACGTCATCCGCGCGGCATGGCCCCACTTCCGCGAGCAGAGCTACGGCCGCGTCGTGGTCGCCACGTCCACCAGCGGGCTGTTCGGCAACTTCGGTCAAACCAATTACGGCGCAGCCAAACTCGGTCTGGTTGGGTTGATCAACACGCTGGCGCTGGAGGGCGCCAAGTACAACATCCACGCCAACGCCGTCGCCCCGATCGCCGCCACCCGCATGACCGAGGACATCATGCCCAAGGAGGTGCTGGAGAAGCTGACGCCGGAGTTCGTCGCGCCGGTGGTGGCCTACCTGTGCACCGAGGAATGCCCGGACAACGCATCGGTGTTCGTCGTCGGCGGCGGCAAGGTGCAACGCGTCGCGCTATTCGGCAACGAGGGCGCCAACTTCGACAAACCGCCGACGGTTCAGGATGTGGCGGACCACTGGGGCGAGATCACCGACCTCTCGGCGGCTACCAAAGCTGGATTCAAGCTCTAACTTTAATGAAAGCCGCTGTCGTTCAAGAGCTTTCCGGGCCAGCCGGCTTAGTCTATACCGATATCGACGACGTATCCGACGACGGTGGCAACATCGTCGTCGAGGTACGCGCCGCCGGCGTCTGCTTCCCGGACCTGCTGCTGACCAAAGGCAAATACCAGCTCAAGCTGCCGCCCCCGTTCGTCCCCGGCATGGAATGTGCCGGTGTGGTGCGCTCAGCGCCGGCGGACTCGGGATTCCGTGTGGGCGAGCGCGTTTCGGCATTCGGTGTGCTCGGCTGCTATGCCGAGCAGGTGGCGGTTCCGGCTACCCACGTGATCCCTAGTCCCGCCGAGCTCGACGATGCCGAGGCGGTGTCACTGCTGGTCAACTACAACACCATGTATTTCGCGCTGTCCCGGCGGGCGGTGATGCGGCCGGGTCAGACCGTGCTGGTGCTCGGTGCTGCCGGTGGGGTGGGTACCGCCGCCGTTCAAATCGCCAAGGCGATGGGCGCCAGTCAGGTGATAGGCGTGGTGCACCGCGAAACCGCGATCGACTACGTCACCGCCCTCGGCGCCGACCGGGTGCTGCACCTGTCCGACGGCTGGGTGGAGCGGGTGCATGAATACACCAACGGCCAAGGTGTGGACATCGTCGTCGATCCCATCGGCGGCCGCACCTTCGACGACGCGATCCGCGCGCTGGCCATCGACGGCAAGTTGCTGGTGATCGGGTTCGCGGCGGGTAGCGTCCCGACACTGTCGGTCAACCGGTTGTTGCTGCGCAACATCGGCGTGCTGGGCGTCGCCTGGGGCGAATACCTGAACAAGGTCCCCGGTTCGGCGGTCGTGTTTTCCTCGGGTCTGAACCAACTGGTCGCGCTCGGGCTGAAACCGCCGCCGCCACAGCGTTATCCGCTCTCGGAGGCCCGTGCCGCGCTGCAGTGCCTGGATGACGGCGGAGTGCTCGGCAAAGTGGTTCTGGAACCGTAGGCCGCGGATTCCTGCGCCATGTTCGCCGGAACAGCGCTGCCGACGCCGGTGGACAGCGTCGCGCCCCGTCCGGTCAGCGGCGGACTACAAATTCTCCAATAGCTTTGTGAGACCGAATAAGCCGGCGACACCGGTGCCCGTGTTCAAGAACCCAGAGTTCACTCCGCTGAAAAGTCCACTCGCGAACGGCCCAAAAGGACCCGTCACACCAGCATTGAAGAGTCCGGAGCTGGCGCCGTTCGTATTTGTAGCACCACTGGCTGCATTCCCGAAGCCCGAGTTGCCACCGTTTGTCACTCCGCCACTTGACGTGTTGAAGAAGCCCGAGCTTCCCCGATTGCCGGTGTTGTTGAAGCCGGAGTGGAGCTGGCCACTGTTGGTGGTGACTCCGAAACCCGTGTTTACGTCGCCAGCGTTCCACAAGCCAGTGTTGATGCTGCCGGAGTTTCCATTTCCGGTGTTGATATCACCAGAGTTCCAGAAACCCGTGTTAATGCTGCCCGCGTTTCCGATGCCAGTGTTTAAGTTGCCTGAGTTTCCGAACCCGGTATCGAGCGAGCCGGAATTCCCTAAGCCGAAGTTTCCGAGCCCTGAGTTGCCGAGGCCGATGTTACCAAAACCAGAGTTTCCGATCCCGAGGCTTTGGACCTTACCCACATCAGCCGGTGCTATATTGGCGCCAGAGCTGAATATGCCAACGTTGCCGTCGCCTGAGTTGAAAAAGCCAATGTTGCCGGTACCCGAATTTCCAAATCCGATGTTGCCACTTCCCGAATTCAGGCCGGTGAAGGTGAACTGTCCGTTCGTCGTATCATAGTAGGCGTTGCCTATGCCAACCAGATTATTGCCGTTGAGGCCGAAGCCAATGTTGTTGCTTCCATAGTTGCCGGCGCCCCAGTTGCCGAATCCAGTATTCCCGAAGCCGATGTTGTTGCTACCCGCATTGCCGATGCCGACGTTGTGATCGCCCGATCTAGGTATCAAGAATGTATTGCCCACGCCGCTGTTTCCAAACCCGATGTTCCCGTTGCCCCGGTTACCGGACCCATAGTTGTCGCTGCCGAAGTTTCCGCTGCCAACGTTGTTGTTGCCATTGTTGCCGCCGCCCGCATTTGAGGTGCCTGTATTGCCGTTGCCGATGTTGGCGTTGCCGGTATTACCGTTGCCAAGATTGGAGCTGCCGATGTTGCCAATGCCCAGGTTCGGAAGGTCGGCGACCGCCGCCCAAGGTGCCAACCGTGCGGCCGCTGCGGATGCGCCGGTGTGGTAGCTGACAAGCGCAGCGACGTCGGCGGCCCAAAACTCCTCGTAGACGCTCTCTGCCACCGCAATAGCGGGAGCGTTAAGCCCGAACCAGTTCGAGCGCACCAACTCCTTGAAGGCCTGGCGGTTGGCCGTGACGACCTCCGGATGAATAATGGCGTTCTTTGCATTCTCAAATACTCTCGCCACCACTTGGGCGTTTTTGGATGCGCTATGGGCCTGGTCGGCGCTTGCTTGCAGGAATGCAAGGTAGGGAGTAGCTGCACGCAGCATCGACGCAGCAGCCGGGCCTTGCCATGCATGGCCGGTTAGATTGGTGGTTACGGAAGAGAACGATTCAACCGCAGAGGTCAATTCTTCCGCCAGGCCCGACCAGGCGACCGAGGCTGCCAGCATGGGTGCTGGACCCGCACCTATGAACATTCGCAGTGAATTTATTTCCGGCGGTAGAACATAGAAGCTCACAGTTTTTTCTCCCTTCTGACGTCCCACACGGCAGCGGGATTCGGCAAGAGTGTAGCGGCATACGCCGGGTCGGCGAAATGCCGCGAAATCATTTATGAAGGTTTATCGGATACGGTGTGAACTTCAATAGTGAATTCAGTTCAGGGGCGAGGCGGACCTTCATTTTGCTTGCCGACTTAGCCTCAAACCACCGATGGACCTTGTGGCGTGATCGGTTGATTGTTTGATCTTGAATTAAGTGGGCTGGGGTATGGCTGTTCCGCTGGTCTGCCCCCAGCTTTTCCTGTTAGTTCCTGGTCGTTGGGTCGGGTGGCGTTGGTCACGCGGTGGAGGTGTGACCGATTGTTTTGTGCCACAGTGCTGGCCATGCTGGTTCCCAGGGCCAGTGGCTGGGCAGCCGGTGAAGCCGATGAGTTTGGCCCTGACTGAAACCGCATCTGCTACAACGGTATCCGTTGTTTGATGCGCGCGTCGCGCTCCGGTGCCCGGGCGACGGCGGCGTGCTCGGAAAAGTGGTGCTAGAACTCTAGGCTGCGCGTCCCTATCCTCTATACGGTATTTCTCTACGGAGGAGGGCAGGTCATGCACGAACAAGAGCCGGAAATGCAGATCACTCATGCGGGGGATCGCCCGGCCATGCACGGGCCGGCCCAGTTCTTCACCGGCGACGTGACGATGAACCCACTCTTCGGGCCGGCTGGCGACTCGAACGCCCATGCGGGACAACTCACGTTCGCCCCCGGTGCCCGAAGTGTGTGGCACACGCATCCCGCCGGGCAGCGGCTGATCGTCACCTCCGGCACCGGCTGGGTGCAGCAGTGGGGCGGGGCCAGGGAGCAGATCAATGCCGGGGACGTGGTCTGGACGCCGGCCGGGGTCAAACACTGGCATGGCGCCACATCCAGCACACCGATGACCCACATCGCCGTTCAAGACGAGGTTGACGGGCGCTTCGTCGATTGGCTGGAACAGGTGAGCGACGAGGATTATCTGGGCTGATCCTCATTGACCGGTGCGTCCGTCGGCTCCTACACTGTCGTCCACTCCGCTTCGATCTATTGACCCGGATCCCCCCCGTCCGCCCGTTGTAGAGGAGCAAGGCCGATGGCTGTATTCACCGACACCGAAATCGAGTACCTGTCCAGCCAGCGGCTCGGCAGGATCGGCACGGTGACCCCCAAAGGATCCCCACAAGTCCGTCCGATTCGGTTCGCGTACAACGCCGAACTGGGCACCATCGACATCGGTGGGAAGGCGATGGCGGGCAGTCGCAAACTCCGCAATGTAGAGAACGATCCCCGCGTGACCCTGGTTGTCGACGACCTGGCCAGCATCGATCCGTGGCGTCCCCGAGGGCTGGAGATTCGCGGGGAGGGCGAGGCCCTGTCCACCGAAAACGGCGCGATGATCCGGATCCATCCCCGGCGGGTGCTGGTGTGGGGGCTCGATCCGGAGTCCCCGAAGTTGCAGGCCCGCAACGTGTAATCGCGGTGACGGCAACATGATCCGAGCCGTATGGAACGGTGCGGTGCTGGCCGAGGCGCCGCGCACCGTTCGGGTGGAGGGCAATCACTACTTTCCGCCGGAGTCCCTGCGACGCGAGTTCTTCACCGACAGCAAGACTGAATCGCTGTGTCCGTGGAAGGGTGTCGCGCACTACTACGACGTGACGGTCGACGGCCAGGTCAACGCCGACGCCGGGTGGTATTACCCGAAGCCCAGCCCGTTGGCGCGCAAGATCAAGGATCATGTCGCGTTCTGGCGCGGGGTCACGATAGAAGGCGAAAGCGAATAGCGCCGTCCGACGTGGGCCCAGGCTCCGCCGACGTCCCGATGTGGCGCATCGGCATTGCCGCCGGGACGGTCGGCATCCTGTGCTGCGTCGGGCCGACCGTGTTGGCGATGATCGGAATCATCGGTGCGGCAACGGCTTTCGCGTGGGCAAACAATCTCTATGACAACTACGCCTGGTGGTTCCGGCTGGGTGGGGCGGCCGTGTTCGCCACGCTGGTGTGGTGGCAGCTGCGCCGGCGCAACCAGTGCAGCATCGCGGGCGCCCGGCGGGCACGCCGGCGGTTGCTCGGTGCGCTCGCCATTGCCGTGGGTACCTATGCCGGCCTGTACGCGCTGACCACCTGGCTGGGCGGCTTCGCCTGACGGTGCCGTTACGAAGGCGGCGTGTAGGTGGCGATGCCGGTCAGGTCGTCGATGACGTCGCTGATCGCATCCGACAACACCACGAACTCAAAGCCGGCGGCCAGCGTCCCCACCGCCACGTTGGCCGCGATCGGCTTCCCGAAGGCGTTGATCAGGCCGGCCGGGTCACCATTGGCGAACTGTTCGATGCCGTCCAGGAACAGGTTGAGATTGTAGGACGGAACGGTGGTCAGCAGCGTGTTCACGATGTCGGCTGTCGGCAGCGCGACTGCGTAGGTGTCGGCCGCAGCACTGGTGATGGCGGTGGTGATGTTGGTGTTCGCAGCCTGGATGCCGTCGATGATGCCGCTGATCGGGGAACCGGTTGCACCTGGCAGGGAGAACGGCAGGGACAGGCCGCCGCTGCCGCCGCCGGTCGGCAACAGGGCGGACAGTTCCGGCAGCGAGAGCGCCGGCAGTGCCGGGGCGGTGAAGTGGCCCGCGAAGGCATTGAGTCCCTGGCCGGCGAGGGCGATCTGGTCGCTGACGAATGTGGCGGGGATCGGCGGGAACAATTCGAACGGGGTGTGCACATCGGCATATCCGGTGTTGTAGCCGTAGTTCGGGTCGCCGTAGCCGAGGTTGACCAGATAGGTCAAGTTGGGTTCCACCAAGTCCGCCAATGGATTTCCGATCAGCGGGATTGCCCGGATCGGCTCCAGCAACGGCAGGCCCGGGTAGGTGATCATGTAGTACTGATCGAGTCCGTTGTTCTCGGGAGATACCGGCAGTTGGACCAGTTCGTAGCCCGGCGGCAACGCGTTCGGGTTCAGATCCGGGTAATTGCCGTGCACCAGTTGGATGCCCAGGAAGGCGTTGAGATCCGCCAGGAAATTGAGCGGGTACTTCGGGAAGTCGGCGTATCCGTCGTACTGCAGCGTGTACGTGTTCACCGGGAGGCCGGAGCCCGTCGGCTGGGCGCCGTAGAAGTCCAGACCGATGGCCGGCAAGGACAGGCCGGGGAAGCGGGCCAGCAGCCCCCCGTTGGGGTTCATCGGATTGCCCAACAACGTGAAGCTGAGCACATCCGGGGAGGGAACCATTCCCGTGGCCATCAGGTTGCGCAACTCCAGCGAGGCGAGGATCGCGCTCTGCGAGTAGCCCAGCACGGAAACGCTCTGTTCGCCAGTGGAGATCAACCCGTTGGCGCCGAAAAGCGCATCGTGCAGTATTTGCACGCCGCGGTCCACCGAGACCTGCAGTGTCAAGTCTTTGATCGCCGTCAGCGGGTACAGCCCCTCCGGAGTGCTCAGACCGATCGAGACCGGGTTGTTCACTCCGAATGCCGCCGTGATCCACGGCCGGATATCGGTCAGGTAGGACGGCGGCGGGATCGGCGTGCCACTGCCGGACATGATCAAAGCGACGTCGTAGGGCCCAAACGGCGAGGGCGGTACCTCTGTGACGACCACACCGCCCCCGCCTGTGGCGGGCGCGCCGAACAACGACTGAAAGGGGGCCAGGAGCGCTGACTGCACGGGCGCGAGCAGCGACTGAACCGGGGCAAGCAGCGGAGCGAACAGTGCCTCGATCGGCGAGGCAGCCGCGGTTCCGAGCACCTGCGCGGCGTTCGCAATCTCCGCTTCGGCGTAGGCGCTACTGGCCGCCGACAACGCGCGATTGAATTGCTCGTGGAACGCCGCCGCCTGGCCGATGACCGCCTGGTATTCCTGACCGAACGCTCCGAACATCTGCGCCGCCGCCGCCGATACCTCGTCGGCTGCGGCAGCGGCCAAACCGGTGGTCGGACCGGCGACGGCCGCATTGGCCTCGGTGAGGGCGGCTTGGATGCCGGCCAGATTCTCGGCGGCGACGCTCATCAGTTGCGGTTGAGTCGTCAAGTACGACATAGCTAGTCCCTTCACGGCCAGGTATTTCCAGCGCGGCCGGGCAACCCGAAATCCGGCAGTTGTCAGACTAGAACGGTCCGGCCGGCCGCATGATGCTTTTGCGGCCCGAATTTGTGGTCAGCGTCAGGGGATCAGCGAAAGGATGTCAGGCAACGTGTTGAAAGCCGCTTCGGCAAGCACCAGGAACTGCACCCCGCCGGCCACCGTGGCCAGACCGTTGCCCTTCTGGCATATTCACCTATTGCCTGGTCTTGGCGGATGAAGAGATCAGAGAAACGCGAATTAGGCTCTCACCTGTTGTAATCCGACCCGAACGTCCGGACGGGGTCGCGATGGCGCCGGCACCTCGTCACCAACCGTCCGACGGCCGCAGCCGGGCCTTTACCCCGGAGCTTGGCCGCCGTCATCACCCACCCCTTGCCCTGTGACCAAGACCTGGTCAGTTCCGAAGTGAGCGGATGCCGACGCGGCTATGGCTGTCCGGAGTTCACGTTCTTTGACGATCGTGTAATAGGTTCAACGGCAGAACAATTGGCGACGCGTCAGAAGTCTCTGACCACTGCGCCCAACACCACCAGGGCTTCCAGGCCCAGCCCGGCAGTCACTAACGCCGTGCTCGCAGCGATCGGTTTACCGATCGCGTTGATCAAGCCCACCGGGTCACCGGCGGCGGCCTGATCGACGCCGTCCAGGAACAGGTTGAGGTTGTAGGACGGCAACGACGTGGCAGCTGCGTTGAGCAGATCGGCGGTGGGCAGGAGGATCGCGTACGTCTGGGACGTTATCGTCGTGAACGAGTTGGTGAGGTAGGTGTTGGCCGCCTGGACACTGCCGACGAGGCCGGGGATAGACGTCGGGACGGTGAAGAGCTCAGGCGGCGGCATGGAAAGCGGTGTATAAGCCTGGAAGAGGCCCAACGCCGACAGGTCGGCCTCGACCGGCTGGTCCGGGATCGCGAGATTCGATGTGGCAGTGGTGATTCCCTGGTGGGTGCCAAGAACCAGCGTGGCGGTCAAGTCGACCGGGTCGATCGCCGGGAACAGCCCGAACGGTGTGGGAAGGTCCGCGGGTGCGGTCGAATATCCGTAGTCCGCGTCGCCGTAGCCCAGGTTGACAATCGTTCTCAGGTTAGGCTCGACCAGATCCGCGAAGAAGTTGCCCACCAAGGGTATTGCGCGCACCGGGGTCAACAGCGGCAGGTCGTGGTTGCGGATGATGTAGTACTTCGTACTACCCTCGTAGCCCGGGGAGGTCGGCAGCTGCACCAGGTCGCCGGGCGGCAGCGCGTCGATGTTGACGTACGGGGTCTTGCTGTGCACCAGGGCGATACCCGCAATGGCGTTCAGGTCGGACACGATATTGAGCGGATAGCGCGGGAAGTCGGCGAACCCGTCGTATTCGTAGGTGTAGATGCTGGTGGGGTAGATCGTGTCCGACGGTGTCGCGCCATAGAAGTCGAGTCCGATGCTCGGCAGGGTCAAACCGGCGAAACGGGACAGCAGCCCGCCGTTCGGATTCATCGGATTGGCCAGCAGCACGAAGCCGAGCTGGTCGGCGCCGGGTGCCCCGGGCATGCCGGCGAGGTTGCGCATCTCCATCGAGGCGAGGATTGCGCTTTGCGAATAGCCAACGGCGACAACGCTGTTTCCTCGGCCGATTTCGCCCATGATCGCTTCGTGCAGCATGGCGACTCCCTCGGTCACCGAGGTGTTCAGCGGCAGGCTCTTGGCGCCGGTCAGCGGATACAGCTGCTCGGGGGTGTACAGGACCTGCGGGCCGGTGCCGCCGAATTGCGGGCTGATGTAATTCAGCACGCCTTGCACGAATTTGTTCGGGGGCAAAGGATTTCCGCTGCCTCCCATGATCAGGCTGACGGTGGGTCCGTTCAGCGGAGTCGCGGCGACCGTTGCAGCGTTGGCCAGTTCGGTTTCCGGGTAGGCGAACCCGGCCGCGGCCAGTAACCGACTGAACTCGTCTTGAAGCTCCGCGACCTGCGAGATGACGGTCTGGCACTGGGCGCCGTAGCCGCCGAACATCCGTGCGATGGCCGCCGACACCTCGTCGGCGGCGGCCGCCACCACATTCGACGTGGGGACCGCTGCGGCTGCGACGGCGGCGTTGACCGCCGAGCCGATTCCTTCCAACTCGACCGCAGCGTTTGCCAGGACCTGGGGCTGGGCGCTCAGATATGTCATCGGGCCGGACCTCTGAGGTCAGAAGCGCAGGCTCTGCAAGTCCTGCGTGATCTCCGCCGCCGCCTCCACGATCGCGATGAATTCGATCATGCCGCCCAGCGCCGCCAGACCGGCGGTGGCCGCGAGCGGAAGCTGAATCGCCTGGCTGATGTTGCCCTGAGCAAGCTGGCTCAGGAACAGCTCCAGGTTATAGGCGGGCAGGGTGGTCGCGAAGGCGGTCACCAGGTCGGCCGTCGGAAGCAGCACCGAGTAACCGGTTGAGACCACCGATGCGAAGGTGTTGGCGATATTGACCAGCGTCGCAGGGGTCGGAGGTGGCGGCGATGGCAGGTAAGCCTGAATCAGTGGCGGGAATGCGGGCGGTTCGATGACCGGCACGGTGGTCAGCGCGATCGGCACCTCTGCCATGAAGTCGTCGATGCCCTGCTGAGTCCCCCGGGCCAGGGCGTCCATGATGACACCCGGCGGAACGTCCGGGAAGAGTCCGAATGGCGTCGGTACGTTCGCGGGGCTGGTGGAATAACCGAAATTGGGGTCGCCGTAGCCGAGGTTGACGATCACCTTCAGATTGGGCTGAACCAGTGCCGCGATCGGATCACCGATCACGGGAATGGCCCGCACCGGGTCCAGCAACGGCAGGTCCGGGTGGCTGATCATGTACCACTTGTTCTGCGTCGTACCCTGCGTCGGCAGCAGCGTGGCCGATTGGACCTGCTCCGGCGTCAGGTCGGCGTAGGTGGTGTGGACCGTGAGAATGCCGAAGACGGCGTTGATGTCGGAGATGATGTTGAGCGGGTAGCGCGGGAAGTCGGCAAAGCCGTCGTATTCGATCGTGTAGGTGGTCGTCGGGTAGGGACCGTCCGGCATTGCGCCGTAGAACGGCAGACCGATCGTCGAGATGTTCAGCCCGGGAATGCGCGCCAGGATGCCCCCGTTGGGGTTCATCTCGTTGCCGATCAGGACGAAATTGACCTGACTGGGCAGCGGGGCGTTCGGGCCGAGGGAAATGTAGTGCTCCATCAACAGTGACGAGATGACGGCGCTCTGCGAATAACCGAAAACGGTGACGTGGTTGCCGGCGTTGAGCTGGTTCCAGACCGCGGTGTCGAGGATCTGCAGACCCTCCTGCACCGAGGTGGCGAAGATCAACGACCGCACGCCGGTGATCGGATACAGCTGCTCGGGGGTCACCAACGATGTCAGGATCGCGCCCGGCGAGTTCGGCTGAATGAAGAGCGTGTTGACGGCGTCGAGGTAAACGGGTCCCGGAATCGGAGTTCCCGTGCCGCCCATGGCAATTGCTATGGTATCTCCGGTGAAGGGTGGGAACACCGGCGGCGAGGTCGGTTGGTACAGCCCGGCGGTCACACTCTGCACCAACTGCGCCGTGTTGATCGCCTCGGCGTTGGCGTAGTAGTTCACCGTGGCCGTCAGGTTCTGAACCAGGCCTTCGTAGAGTGCGCCCAGCTTCGCACTCACCAACTGGAACTCCTGGCCGTACCCGCCGAACAGGTTGGCGATGGCCGCCGACACCTCATCGGCGGCCGCAGTCATCAATCCTGTCGTCGGAGCCGCCGCGGCCGCCGCGGCCTCACCGATCGCCGCGCCGATCCCGGACAACTCCGTCGCCGCCGCTGCCAACGCCGGCGGCTGCGCGAATACGTAAGACACCTTCATCCCTCCTGGTGCACCGGGACCGGCCGATCCGGCCATTCCTCAGGCCGCCGGTATGCGTTGAGGGTAGAGGGATTGCGCGAGGATGTCTGGCCTTTGGCCCGACTCATAGAACGTCGTCCGGCTCAGCCCAGCAGTGCCCCTCGCAGCCGCGCCACGTCGGCCTGGGTGACGCCCGCCTCCCGCAGGTAGGCGTCCAGTGACCCGAACGACTCTTCGATCGTTCGCCATGCGGCCCAGAGGTATTCGGCGCGGACGCCCAGAACTCCGTCGGAGAGTCGCGCCTTGGTGAAGGTGACCACCTCCGGGGTGAGTTCGACGTCGGAGCGTTGCGCGATCATCTCGGTGATCTGGTGGCGCAACTGCGGTACCGCGTCGTTGCTGCGCAGGTAGTCGGCGACGATCTCGTCGCGGTCCAGTCCCGCCGCTTCGAGCACCGTCGCGACCACGAAACCGGTGCGGTCTTTGCCGGCGAAACAGTGCGTGAGCACCGGACGTCCCGCAGCCAGCAACGTGAACACCCGGTGCACCGCACGCTGGGCGCCGTTGCGCGTCGGGAACGCCCGGTACTCCTCGGTCATGTACCGGACCGCGTTGGCTTCGATGGCCTCGTCGGATTCATCGGCATCGCCGTCGGTCAGCAAGCGTCTGAACGCCGATTCGTGTGGCGCTTCGTTGGTTTCGGAATCGTCGGCGCCCTGGTCGTCGGCGAGATCGGGAAACGGCAACAGGTGGACGTCGACGCCCTCCGGAACCCGGCCCGGGCCGCGGCGGTTGACCTCGCGGGTCGAGCGCAGGTCGGCGACGTCGGTGATCCCCAGTTGCCGCAGCGCTGCGCGGCCGGCGTCGTCCAGCTTGCTCAGCTCGCTGGACCGGAACAGCCGCCCGGGGCGCAGTCCGGTCGTGGTCTGGGCGACGTCGCGAAAGTTCCACGCGCCGGGCAGTTCCCGGATTACCTCAGCCATGAGTGGTAACCGCCGCAGCGAGCGCGGACTGCTCGCGTCCCAGCTCGGTGCGCGCGATGGTGCGCATGTGCACCTCGTCGGGGCCGTCGAAAATACGCATCGCGCGGTGCCAGCCGTAGAGCCGGGCCAGCACGGTGTCGTCGCTGACCCCGGCCGCGCCGTGCACCTGGATGGCACGGTCGATGACGTCGCAGGCTACTTGTGGCGCCACCGCCTTGATCTGCGAGACCAGCAGACGAGCCGCCTTGTTGCCGTGCTTGTCGATGGTCCAGGCCGCCTTCTCGCACAACAACCTGGCCTGATCGATCTCGTTGCGGGACTTGGCAACCGCGTGTTGCACCAAGCCCTGGTCGGCCAGCGGGCGGCCGAACGCGATCCGGTTGTTGGCCCGGCTGACCATCAGCGCGAGCGCCCGCTCGGCGCCGCCGAGGGCGCGCATGCAGTGGTGGATGCGGCCCGGGCCCAGCCGCGCCTGGGCGATGGCGAAGCCGGCGCCCTCCTCGCCGAGCAGGTTGGCGGCCGGCACCCGCACGTTGTCGTACACGATCTCGCAGTGGCCGTGCTGGTCCTGCCAGCCGAACACCGGCGTGGAACGGACGACCGTCACGCCGGGCGTGTCCATCGGCACCAGCACCATCGACTGCTGCTGGTGGCTGGCCGCGTCGGGATTGGTGCGGCCCATCACGATGAGGATTTTGCAGCGCGGATCAGCCGCGCCCGATGTCCACCACTTCCGGCCGTTGATCACGTAGTCGGCGCCGTCGCGCACGATCGAGGTCTCGATGTTGCGCGCATCGCTGCTGGCCACCGCGGGCTCCGTCATCGAGAATGCGCTGCGGATCTCGCCGTTCAGCAGGGGTTCGAGCCACTGTTTGCGTTGCGCCTCGGTGGCGAACAGGTGCAGCGTCTCCATGTTGCCGGTGTCGGGCGCCGCGCAGTTGAGCGCTTCGGGTGCGATCTCGAGGCTCCACCCCGTCAATTCGGCCAGCGGTGCGTACTCGAGGTTGGTCAGTCCCGACTCGGCCGGCAGGAACAGGTTCCACAGGCCGCGTTCCTTGGCCTTGACCTTCAGGTCTTCGATGACCGGCGGCACGCTGAAGTCGTTCGGGCCGGCTTCGTGGCGGTACTTGTCGTAGTCGGCCTCCGCCGGGAAGACGTGTTCGGTCATGAAGTCGGACAGTCGTGTGTGATAGTCACTGGCTTTGGCCGACATTGCGAAGTCCATGACCGCCACGATAGGACAACTCTGCTCGCGGGTTAGATGGTGATGTGCGACCCCCGTTTCCGCCCTTCACCCGCGAATCCGCAGCGGCGAAGGTTCAGGCCGCCGAAGACGCCTGGAACACTTGCGATCCCGAACTCGTCAGCATGGCCTACACGAGCGATTCCCAATGGCGCAACCGCGACGAACACATCGTCGGCAGGTCGGAGATAGTCGCCTTCCTCACCCGCAAGTGGCAACGCGAACTCGACTATTCACTGCGCAAAAGCCTCTGGAGTTATGCGGGCAACCGCATCGCAGTGCGCTTCCAATACGAGTGCCGCGACCACAGCGGACAATGGTTCCGCAGTTACGGCAACGAACTGTGGGAATTCCACGCACAAGGTCTGATGGCCCGCCGCGAAGCCAGCATCAACGACATCCCGATCGGCCAAGCCGAACGCCGCCTGTTCGGGCCGCGCCCGGCGACCGAGCACGGCGTGGACTTTCCGCTGTGGTAGCCGACGATCAGACGGGCGGGTAACCCGGCGGCGGATATCCGTTACCGGACTCGACGCCGCGCAAACCCCAGGTGAGGTAGCTGAAGAAGAACTCGATCTCGTCGCTCGCGTCGTAGTCAGGACTCGGGTCCATCACTCCACCTCTCGACTGCTGATCGACTCACCACGGGGCCCGGTTTGCGAGTGTAGTCCTATCCGCGTCGCTGCGACAGGCGCGGCCCTGCCTAAACTGTCCAACTAGTTGATTGATAACCAGCCGTGTCGGGGGGTCGTCCGGGCCCCCGCCGGCAGCGACGAGGGTGAGTGCAGATGGCATCCGGAAGTGGTCCGACCCGCCGTGAGGAGTTGCTGGCCGTCGCCACCAAGCTGTTCGCCGCCCGCGGTTATCACGGCACCCGAATGGACGACGTCGCGGATGTGATCGGGCTGAACAAAGCCACGGTCTACCACTATTACGCGAGCAAGGCGCTGATCCTGTTCGACATCTACCGGCAGGCCGCCGAGGGGACGCTGGCCGCCGTGCACGACGATCCGTCCTGGACGGCCCGCGAGGCGCTGTATCAGTACACCGTCCGGCTGCTGACCGGCATCGCGAGTAATCCCGAGCGTGCCGCCGTCTACTTCCAGGAGCAGCCCTACATCACCGAGTGGTTCACCTCCGAACAGGTCGCCGAGGTCCGCGAGAAGGAAGCCCAGGTGTACGAGCACGTACACGGTCTGATCGACCGCGGCATCGCCAGCGGCGAGTTCTACGAGTGCGACTCGCACGTGGTGGCGCTCGGCTACATCGGGATGACGCTGGGCAGCTACCGCTGGCTGCGGCCGAGCGGGCGGCGCACGGCCAAGGAGATCGCGGCCGAGTTCAGCACCGCGCTGCTGCGCGGACTGATTCGCGACGAGGAGATCCGAACCACCGCTCCGCTGGGACCGTGAAGCGGCGTCAGTTGCAGACCGGCGGGATGGTGCGCAATATGTCGCCGAGCCCGCCGCTGAGCATCGAGAGCGCCGTCACCTGTGGCTGGCCGATGAAGATATTGAGGCCCGGGTTCACCGACGGCACCCACGGGTAGCTGTCCGGATAGTATTCCGGGCCCCACAATCCGGCTGCGTCCCCGATCGACACCACCGCGCCGTACGGCCCCTGCAGCGCGCCCTTGATCAGGTAGTAGGGCACGGTGACCGGGTTGGGAATCGAGAGCAGGCCGGCCGGGGTGGGGATGTCCGCGTAATTGGCGCCCGCCGCGTAATCCCCGTAACCCAGATCGACCAGCACACGAAGTGGCGGCTGGACCAGATCTGCCAGTGGGGGACCGACGATCGGGATGTCGCGAACGGGCTGCAGCAGTGGGAGATCCTGGGTCAGGATCATGTAGTACTCGGTGTTGCCGGTGTAGCCCGGCGACGTGGGCAGCAACACCGCGTCGGCGAGCTCGGCCGGCGACAGCGTCGGATAGACGTTATGTACGTAGAAGTAGCCCATGATCGCGTTGAGGTCGGACAGGATGTTCAGCGGGTACTGCGGGGCATGGGCGACACCGTCATATTGGGCGGTGTAGATCGCGGTCTGGTAGGGGGTGTTCGCCGGTGTCGCACCGGTGAACGACACGTCCATGATCGGCAGGTAGAAGCCCGGGAAGCGGGCCAGTATGCCGCCGCCCGGATTGTTCGGCGAGCCGATCATCATGAAGGCCAGGTCGTCCGGGTAAGGCGCGCCCGTGGCCATCAGGTTGACGATCTGGTGGTGAACGATCGACGCGCTCTGCGAAAACCCGAAGGCGATCACATCGTTTCCGGCGAGCAGTTCGGCTTTGATGGCGGCGTCGAGAATCGTCACGCCTTCGGCCACCGATTGATTGAACGTCAGGTCCCCGAGTCTGGGGGTCAGCGGCCAGAATTGCTCCGGTGTGGAAAGGCCTCGCGGAATCGCGCCGGCGAACGATGGCTGGATGTATTTGGCGCTGATCTGGGCGATGTACCTGGGCGAGGGCGTCGGGTTGCTGGTGCCGCTCATGATCAGCGCGGTGATCGGGTCCGCCAGCAACGCCGGGGGCGATTGGGCCGCACCGCTCAGCAGGGCCGCATTGCGGGCCTCTGCCCGTGCGTAGCCGGTGGCGGCGTTGGCCAGGGCCTGGGCGAACTCGTGCTGGAACGCGGTCGCCTGGCTCAGAACCAGGTGACATTCCTCGCCATAGGCGTTGAACAGACCCGCGACCGACGCCGACACCTCGTCTGCGGCCGCCGCCATCAGCCCGGACGTCCGGGCCGTTGCTGCGGCACGGGCCGTCTCGACGGCCGTGCCGATGGCGCCGATGTCCGTAACCGCCGTCGCGACCGACTCTGGGGCAGCAAGCAGGTACACGCCGCGTCCTGAGTCCGTCAGTTGAGGATCGGCGGGAAGACGCGCAGTCCGTTGCCCAGCACGCCGCTGAGTAGCGAGAGCGCGGTCACCGGGGGCTGGCTGAACTGCGGGCCGAAATAGAGATTCAGCCCGGGGTTGGCCGAGGGAACCCAGGGATAGGCGTCGGGGAAGTATTCCGGACCCCACAGGCCGGCCTGCACCCCGATCTCCACGGCTGCGCCGTACGGCGCTTGCAGGAGTCCCTGCCCCAGGTAGTAGGCGACCGCGAAGGGGTTGGGGATGTTGATCAGCCCGGCCGGGGTGGGCAGATCCGCGTAGCCGTAGTTGTAGCCGAGGTCGACCATCACCCGTAGCGGCGGCTGCAACAGGTCGGCAAAGACCGGACCGGCGTAGGGAATGTCCCGGATCGGCTGCACCAGCGGCAGGTCCTGCGTCAGGAACATGTAGTACTTCGTGTTGCCGTTGTATCCGGGCGACGTCGGCAACTGCACGGCGTCGGTGGCCAGCAGGTCCGGGTAGTCGCCGTGCACGTAGAAGTAGCCCATCAGGGCGTTGATGTCCGCGAGGATGTTGAGGGGGTACTGCGGCACGTGCGAGATGCCGTCGTATTGCGCGGTGTAGACGTACGTCTCGTATGGGTTGCCCGCCGGGAGCGCACCGTTGAACGGCACGTCCAGGAAGGGCAGATAGAAGCCGGGGAAGCGGGCGAGCAGACCACCGTTGGGGTTGTTGCCGGGGGCGGTCAGGACGAAGGCCAGGCTGTCGGTGTGCGGGGAGCCGGCCGCCATCAGGTTGACGATGTAGTTGTTGATGATCGAGCTGCTCTGCGAGTAGCCGAAGGCGATGACGTCCTGGCCCGCAGCCAGCTCGGCGTTGACCGCGTTGTTGAGCAGGGACACGCCCTTGGCGACCGACTCGGTGTACGTCATGTTGCCCAGGTCGGGAGTTACCGGCCAGAACTGCTGGGGGGTGAACAAGCCCAGCGGAGTGGACCCCGGGTAGAGCGGCTTGACGAACCCGGTGAAGACGTCGGTGACGTACTTGGCTTCGGGCAGCGGATTGTTGGTGCCGCCCATGATGAGTGCGGTGATCGGGTTCACCAGCGACGCCGCGGGCGCAGCGGCGGTGGTGGGCTGCGCAAGCAGTGACTGGAACCCGTTGAGCAACGTCCCGTTCAGGGCTTCGGCCTGGGCATAGGCGCGGGCGGCGTTCTCCAGCGCTGCGGTGAACTCGCTCTGGAACACCGAAGCCTGCCGGACCACGGCTTGATACTCGTCGCCGTAGGCGCTGAACAGACCGGCGATCGCCGCGGAGATCTCGTCACCGGCGGCCGCCGCCACCCCGGACGTCCGGGCGGCCGCGGCCGCGTTGGCGGCCTCGATCGCCGCGGCGATGCCGTCCACGTCGGTCGCCGCCGCCGCGAGCGTCTGTGGGGCAGTGAGCAAGTACGGCATCTCCCCGTCCTTCCTGATGACCGGCCCCCGTCCGGTGCACCACGAACTACCCGCAACCGCAGGTATTAGGTATCAACAGAGAGTAGAGCCGTGCAGCGGGGAATTCCGGCGTTTCGGCCCTTATTTGTCGATGGTTTGCAGATGCTTGTCCAGAAAGGCGATCTGGTCGGTGACGACCCGCTCGAAAGCGTCGTCGACGTAGATGGCGAAATGGCCTTCGGGGTACGTCTTGATTTCACCGCGCGGCGCTTTGGCGGCGTAACGAAGTGTCGGTCCGGCCGGGGCCACCGAGTCGGTTTCGCACACGCAGAACAGGATCGGGCAGGAGATCCGGGCGGCACTGCGGCCGGGGCGGTAGGTCAACACCTTCAACCCGATCCGGGCGGCGACCTCGTTGCGCAACTCCACGCCGTCGGGCACCAGCCTCAGGTAGCCCGGGTACGCGTCGGGTGCCGTCATCAGGGCGACCTCACCCGGCATGCCCGCCGTCGGGATCATGACCGGCGGCTTTCCCCGTCGTGCCCCGAGCAGGTCTCGTATCGCCAGCGCGGTGACGCGGGCCGCTGTCAACGGGTTGAGCGCCGCGACGGACGCAATGCCGTCGGTAAAGGGGCACTGCGCCACCGCGGCGGCGATGCCCGGCAGCCGCGCTGCGGACTCGATGACGTGGCCGCCGCCGAAAGAAGTGCCCCACAGGGCGATTCGGTCCGCATCCAGCCCGGGGAGGGTGCGTGCGTACTCGACGGCCGCCGCCCAGTCGGCGAGCTGCATCTCGATGTCGAGTAGCTGACGGGGCCGGCCCTCGCTGTCGCCGAAGTTGCGGTAGTCGAAGACCAGGCAGGCGTACCCCGCCGCGCTGAATCGCTCGGCGTAGGCGTCGAGCCGCATCGTGCGCACCGCGCCCAACCCGTGTGCCATCACCACCAGGGGTGCCGGGCCGCCGGTTTCGGGACGGTACAACCAGGCGCTGACCCGGTCTGTGCCGGACGTGAACCGGACGTCTTCGCGCGGCGACATAGCGCACACACTAGTGCCGGTGTGGTCCCGCAAATTTATGGACTAGTGTCTAGAAAAGCACAGCGTTGTGGGGACGGAGGACACTCATGGCGATTCGCGTCGCCCACGTGGGCACCGGCAATGTCGGCGGGCTGGCGCTCGCCGAGCTGATCGCCAACCCGGCGTTCGAACTCACCGGAGTCTGCGTGTCCAACCCGGACAAGGTGGGGCGGGACGCCGGCGAATTGTGCGGGGTGGGTCTGGACGAGCCCGTCCGGACGGGCGTCGAAGCCGGGAGCGACCTCGACGCGCTGCTGGCCGGCCAGCCGGAGTGCGTCGTCTACTGCGCGATGGGCGACACCCGGCTGCCGGAAGCGATGGCCGATGTGATGCGCATCCTGGCCGCGGGTGTCAACGTCGTCGGGTCCTCGCCCGGTCTGCTGCAGTACCCGTGGGGGGTGATGCCGGAGAAGTACATCGCGCGGGTGGAAGCGGCTGCACAGCAGGGTAATTCGAGCATCTTCATCACCGGCGTCGACCCGGGTTTCATCAACGACCTGATCCCGTTCGCCCTGGCCGGTACCTGCCAGCGCATCGAGGCGGTGCGGTGCATGGAGATTCACGACTACGCGAGCTACAACGGCGCCGAGGTCATGCACTACATGGGGTTCGCCCGCCCCCTGGACGAGGTTCCCATGTTGCTGCAACCTGGTGTGCTCAGCATCGCCTGGGGAACTCCGATCAGGCAGCTTGCCGCCGGCCTGGGAATCCAGATCGACGAGATCACCGAGTCCTATCAGCGTGAGCCGGCTCCGGAGGATTTCGACATCGCGGTTGGCCGGGTGGCCAAAGGCACCCTGGCGGTACTGCAATTCGAGATCCGCGGTATGGCCCAGGGTCGCCCCGCGATCGTCATCGAGCACATCACCCGGCTGCGCCCGGACCTGCGACCCGACCTGCCTCAGCCCGCCGCCGGCACCGGCTCATACCGGGTGGAGATCACCGGGGAACCGTCCTACGCGGTGGACATCGTGCCTACCAGTCGCAAGGGCGACCACAACCACGCCGCGATCGCCGGCGCCGCCGGCCGGATCGTGAATTCCATACCGGATGTGGTGGCCGCGGCGCCCGGCATCAGAAGCACGCTGGACCTGCCATTGGTCACCGGGAAGGGGCTTTTCGCGCCCAACGGTCGAGTCGTCACGTAAACGAAAGGGATTGGCTGCACATGGAACGACCAGGACGGGTCGACGGCAAGGTCGCGTTGATCAGCGGTGGTGCCCGGGGAATGGGCGCCGAGGACGCGCGGCTGCTGGTCGAGGAGGGCGCCAAGGTGGTGATCGGCGACATCCGCGACGAGGAAGGCAAAGCGCTGGCCGCCCAGATCGGTGCCGCGGCCCGCTACGTCCACCTCGACGTCACCCAAATCGATCAGTGGGAAGCCGCCGTTGCGACGGCCACCGGCGAGTTCGGCAAGCTCGACGTGCTGGTCAACAACGCCGGCATCGTCGCGGCCGGACCTCTGCGCGAATTCCGGATGGACAAGTGGCAGCAGGTCATCGACGTCAATCTGACGGGAACCTTCCTGGGCATGCGCACCGTGGTCGACCCGATGACCGAGGCCGGCGGTGGGTCGATCATCAACATCTCCTCGATCGAAGGGATCCGCGGCGCGCCGATGGTGCATCCCTACGTCGCGTCCAAATGGGCAGTGCGCGGCATCACGAAATCTGCGGCCCTGGAATTGGCGCCGTTGAACAT
Organism: Mycobacterium sp. NGS49; assembly: GCF_059812565.1. NCBI lineage: Bacteria > Bacillati > Actinomycetota > Actinomycetes > Mycobacteriales > Mycobacteriaceae > Mycobacterium > Mycobacterium sp. NGS49. The sequence goes on from NZ_JCALCX010000004.1 coordinate 276,085, forward strand.
CCGGGTGAACTCGGTGCACCCGGGTTTCATCCGGACGCCGATGACCGCTCACCTGCCGGAGGACATGGTCACCATCCCGTTGGGGCGGCCGGCCGAGGCCCGCGAAGTCGCCACCTTCGTCGTGTTCCTGGCCAGCGACGAAGCCTCCTACGCCACGGGCAGCGAGTTCATCATGGACGGCGGCCTGGTGACCGACGTGCCGCACAAGCAGTTCTGAGCATGCTGTCGAGTCTGGCCGATGTGGTGGGCTCGAATCATGTTGTCACCGACACCGATGTGCTGGCCGGCCGCAGCGTCGACCACACCGGACGGTACCGCGGCCGGGCCGGCGCGCTGGTGCGCCCGGGTTCGGCCGACGAGGTGGCCCAGGTGCTGCGGGTGTGCCGCGACGCCGGGGCCCACGTCACCGTGCAGGGTGGCCGCACGTCCCTGGTGGCCGGCACCGTGCCCGAGCACGACGACGTGTTGTTGTCCACCGAAAGGCTCACTGCCATAAGCGATGTCGACGTAGCCGAGCGCCGGCTGGCAGTTGGCGCAGGCGTCACGCTGGCAACGGTGCAGGGGGTGGCCGCGGCGGCGGGGCTGGTGTTCGGTGTGGACCTGGCCGCCCGCGATACGGCCACCGTCGGTGGCATGGCCTCGACGAATGCCGGCGGCCTGCGCACGGTGCGCTACGGGAACATGGGCGAGCAGGTGGTCGGCCTGGACGTGGCGCTGCCCGACGGTTCGGTGCTGCGCCGGCACAGCCGGGTGCGCAGCGACAACACCGGCTACGACCTGACGTCGCTGTTCGTCGGTGCGGAGGGAACCCTCGGGGTGATCACCGCACTGGACCTGCGGCTGCATCCCACCCCGTCACACCGGGTGACGGCCGTGTGCGGGTTCGACGACCTCGAGGCCTTGGTCGACGCCGGCCGGTGGTTCGCCGAAGTGGACGGCATTGCGGCGCTGGAGCTGATCGACGGCCGGGCGGCGGCTCTGACCGGAGCGCAGTTGGGGGTGCACGCGCCGGTCTCGGGTGACTGGCTGCTGTTGGTGGAACTGGCGGCCGACTATGACCAGACCGAGCGGTTGGCCGGCCTGCTGGACGGTGTGCACATGTGCGGTGAACCGGCCGTCGGTGTGGATCTTGCTGCGCAGCAACGGTTATGGCGGGTCCGGGAGGCGGTGACCGAGGTGCTGGGAGTGTACGGGCCGCCGTTGAAGTTCGACGTGTCGCTGCCCCTGTCGGCCGTCGGCGGGTTTGCCCGCGACGCGGTGGCGTTGGTTGCTGCACGGGTGCCCGAGGCGCTGCCGGTGTTGTTCGGCCACATCGGCGAGGGCAATCTGCACCTCAATGTGCTGGGCTTCCCGACCGATCAAGAGCCCGCGCTGTATGCGCAGATGATGGACCTGATCGCCAGTTGCGGCGGCAATGTCAGTTCAGAGCACGGCGTCGGCACGCGCAAGCGGCCGTACCTGGGCATGTCGCGGGAGCCCGCCGATATCGCCGTGATGCGCGCGGTCAAGGCGGCGCTGGACCCGGCCGGCTACCTCAATGCGGCGGTGTTGTTCACTCCGGACCCTTGATGCCGACGGCGTGGCGCAGCTGAGCAAGAAACTGGTCTGCATCGTCGCTGCGAACGACGTAGTGCGAGATGGCGATTCGGATCACCGTCGCCGCCTTCACGGCGGCGTTGGGGCCGGGCAGGAGCCGTTGCAGACCCTCGCGCATCTCGGGGATGACACCGGACATCTGCGGTATGACATGTTCTGGTTCGATGTCGACCATCCGTACACCTGAGTACGAGTACTGGTAGTCGACGATGAATCGCAATGCGGCATCCAGTCTTTCAACGCCCTTGAGCCCGGCCGTCGCCTTCGCGAGTCCCTTCTCGAAATTCTCGCGTTCGTAGCGTGAGAACGCGGACATCAACTCCTCCTTGGAGGCGAACCAGCGGTAGAGCGTGGGTCGCGACACCCCCGCCTGCGTCGAGACCTCCGACAGGCTGAGTTTGGTCTTGCCGCTGCGGGCCAGCACCTCCGCGGTGGCGGCAAGGATCCGCTGGCGGGTCGAGGTGTCGTTCTCCACGCTTTCGCTCACCGGCGACGGCTGGCTCATGACTGGTTCTCTCCCACCGGACTGGTCTTCGGCGCCCTGGGCCGCACCAGCACCGACTGCTGGATGGCGCCGACCGCCCCTTGCTCGTCGAAAAGTGTCCCGATCGTGGTGCCGATGCCGTCGGGCCCGTAGCTGGTCTCCGCGCGGATGCCGACCCACTCACCCTCCGGAATCCGGAACACGTGCACGGCCAGGTCGGTGTTGAGGAACGTGAATTTGGTGATGTCCAGCTTGCTGCCGATGCCGTTGGCGCAGTCGGCCACTGCGAACAACCGCTGCAGCGGTGTCATGGTCTCCCCGGCGACCAGATCGGCGATCGGCTTGATCCACGATTCACCCGGGCCCGGCGTCAGCGGCTCGGTCAGCCACAGCCACTCCAGGCTGTGTACGTAATTGCGGTCCCAATTCCTTGCCTTCAGGTTGCGGTCGCGCGCCTCGGACAGCGGGCGGGGCGCAGGCGTGGCCGCGTGCAAGAGGGCGGCGGTGTCTACCCGCTGCAACCGCCAGCCGCTGGCGCGGGCCACCGGGCGGGGTTCCCCGTCGGGCCCGAGTGCCAGCATGTCCGCGGTGACCAGCTCGATCTGCCTGCCGCCGCGCTCGAGTTTCGAGCGCACCCACAGGTCCCCCTCCACCGGCACCGGCCCGAGCAGGTCGACGACCACCCGGCTCAAGCGGGTGTCCTCGCGCCGGTCGCATCGCTCCAGTGCGCGCGTCAACAGTGCCGACACCGGTGCGCCGTGCTGAATCTCGGACGACCAGGTGCCGCGGGCCAGGTCGGTGGCTCTGAACTTCTCGCCGTGCGCGTCGGCGCCGTCGATCAGCTCGTAGTACGAGTCGGTCATCATCCCCCTCGGGTCAGGGCAGGCCGGCGCCCGGAATGTCCACCCGGACCGCGTCCAGCCGGCCCATGCGGGTGCCCACCAGTCGCTCGGGATAGGCGTCGGTGCTCGATAGTAGAAACAGTGTGCGCCGATCCGGTCCGCCGAGGCTGCAGGCGATGGCAACCCGTTCACCCATGTCGATCCGGTCGGTGACGTCGCCGCCCTCGGTGATCCGCTCGAACTGGTGAGCCAGCGTCATGGCCGCCCAGACGCCGCCTTCGGCGTCGAGGGCGATGCCGTCGGGTGGGCCGTCCAGGTCGCCGGCGAAAGTGCGGCGGTCGGTCAGGTCACCGTCCGCACCGATGGTGAACGCAGTGAGGCGCCGACCCATGGACTCGGCCACGATCAGGGTGCGGCGGTCCGGGGTGATGGCCAGCCCGTTGGGAAAGTCGAGATTCGTGGCCACCGTGGCCGCACGGTTGTCCGGATCGAGCCGGATGACGGTACCGCCTTCGAACGCCTGACAGCCGATGTAGGCGCGCCCGAGGTCGTCGATCACCATGTCGCCCAGATGGGCCGCCGCGAGGCCGGAAAGGTCGGCGACAGGCACGACGGTGTCGCCGTCATAGCGCAGCACCTGATGACTTTCGGTGGAGACGATGAGCAGTGAGCCGTCCGGACGGAAACCCAGGCCGGACGGCGAATGGCCGGGCAGTGGCAACGTGGTCAGCGAGCCGCGTAGATCGCAGGTGTGCACCGCTTCACCGAGCATGTCGGAGAACCACAGCAAGCCCTCGAACCAGCGTGGCCCCTCGCCGAAGCAGAAGCCGTCGGCCAGCGGTGTGGGCGCCAGCGTGCCTTTACAAATCACTGCAAAAGTGTCATGCACCGCGGGCGTCGCTGTCAACGCGGATGCGCGGCGGGGTCGGCTTTACAAATATCACACAAAATGTCACGCTGGGCCGTGAGCTGCGGTAACGAGGGGTGAGCACATTGACGACGGAGTCTGAACAGGCCCAGTGGTCGGTCGAGAGCCTGCTCGATCTGTTCGAGGTGCGGCCCGCCGGGGCCGATCGGTTCACTGCCGACACCGGGCTGCCGGGGCAGGACGGCCGGCAGGTGGTGGAAGGCACTCAAGTGGTTGCGCAGGCGATCGTGGCCGCCGCCAACCGATTTGCGGGCAAGTCGGTCCGGTCGGCACATGCCGTCTTCGCCCGCGCGATCATGGTGGGGCCGCCGATCGAACTCGTGCTCGACGTGCTGAACGAAGGCCGCTCAACGGCGACGGCCATTGTGTCGGTGCTGCAGAACGACAAGCGCTGCGTGAGCGTCACGGTGCTGACCGACGTGTCGACGGGCGACGTCATCCGTCATCACCTGATCCGGCCCGACGTCGCGGCACCGGCCGACGCCAATGCCGTCGAGATGCCGATGGTCGGCCGGGAACTGCGGTTGGTGGACGTGGTCGACGTGAACAGTCCCGACGAGGTCGGTCCGCCGGAGCTGTATGCATGGCTGCACTATGACCCGATCCCGGAGCGCGACGACCTGGCAAAAGCTCTGCTCGCCTATTTCACTGGCCATCTGGGTATTTCAACGACGATGCGGGCCCACCCGGGCATCGGGACCAGCCAGGCGCACCTGACGGTGTCGACCGCGCCCATGACGATCTTCGTGTCCTTCCATGAACCGGTGCACTGGGACGACTGGCTGCTCTACAGTCACGAGAGCACACAGGTCGGGGCGGGGATGTCCTACGTGCGCGGCACGGTGCACACCGAGGACGGCGATCTGCTGTGTTCGTTTGCCCAGGAGGCGCTCATCCGCCCGCTACGCACCACTGACACGTCGATCGACGCTGCGGCACGGTTCTGAATCCCGTGCGGTTCAACATCACTCACCCGATGCACAGCCATCCGTACAACCCGGAACTGGTGAGTGGGGACGGCATCGCCACGGTGGCGGCGGCGGCCGAGGCGGCGGGCATTCACGGATTCGGGTTCACCGACCATCCGGCGCCTTCGCAACGCTGGCTGGAGGCCGGTGGTCACGACGCGTTGGATCCCTTTGTGGCCCTTGGCTTTGCGGCGGCACGTACTTCTGCATTGCGGTTGATACCGAACATCGTGGTGCTGCCCTATCGAAACCCGTTCGTGGTGGCCAAGGCCGGCGCGACCCTGGATCTGCTCTCCGGCGGCCGGTTCACCCTTGCGGTGGGGGTGGGCTACCTGCGCCGGGAGTTCGCCGCCCTGGGCGTGGATTATGACCAGCGGGCCGAGTTATTCGAGGAATCCTTGCGAGCGATCCGGGCCATCTGGACATCCGACGACATTTCCTTCGAGGGAGGGCATTTCACCGCGCGAGGTACTACCGCGCACCCCTTGCCGGTGACCCGGCCGCATCCGCCGATCTGGATCGGCGGCAATACCGGTATGGCGCGCCAACGGGTCGCTCAATACGCGGACGGGTGGTGTCCGTTCCCCGCTCCCGCGGGGCTGGCGCGCACCGCGGGCACCGCGGTCATTGATTCAATGGACGCGCTGGCCTTGGGGATCGACGACCTGCGGCGGCGGTGCGACGCGGTGGGCAAGGACTGGTCGGCGGTTGATATCACCTTCAGCAACTTCGAGGGCGGCAACCCGGCCGGCGACGACTTCAATGCCGACGCGTATTTGAGCGGGCTGGAAAAGCTTGCGGCCCTCGGGGTTACCTGGGTATCCGTGCACCTGCCCGGTGACAGCCTGGCACACGCGCTGGAGGCGATGGACCGGTTCCGCGCTCTGGTGATCGATGTGATCTGAGTGGACTTCTCCGTGGTGCCATTGTCCGACGCCGACCGGGCCTTCCATGAGCAGACGCGCGCGTTCGTCACCGAGCATGTCACGGACGAGGTGCGCCACCGGAATCGGGAGTTCGGCGAAAACTTCGACGAGCGAGTGCATCTGGCGTTGGGCGCGGCCGGCTATCTGGCCTCGGACTGGAAGCCGGAATCCGACGGAGGTTTCAGCGCCGTGCGTCGCCGCATCTTCCACCTCGAGATCGGCCGGGCGCACACACCGTGGTACCACTGGGGCACCACGTCCGTGGTGGCGCATCTGGTGGAGCAATTCGGCGCATCGGATCTCGTGCAGATGGTGTTGCCGGGCGTGCTGTCCGGACAGGTGCGTTTGTGCCTGGGCTACACCGAACCCGAGGGCGGCTCCGACGTTGCCACCTGCAAGACCCGCGCCGTGCGGGAGGGCGACGGATCGAGCTGGGTCATCAACGGCGCCAAGATGTTCACCTCGAACGCGCAGCACGCCGAGTATGTGTTCCTGCTGACCAATACCGACCCGCAACGCCCAAAACACCGCAATCTGACGATGTTTCTGGTGCCGCTGGAGTCACCGGGCATTGAGATCCAGGGCATTCGCACGCTGGACGGTGATCGCACGAACATCGTCTTCTACACCGATGTGCGGGTCGACGACCTCTACCGCATCGGCGAGGTCAACGGCGGCTGGACGGTGATGCGGGCGGCGTTGGACTTCGAGCACGGCATGACCGAACGCGATTCCGAAGGCCTGCAGGATGTCGCCGCGATGGCCGGACACGGCGTGGTGATGGCCGAGGCGGTGGACCGGGTAGCGGCCCTGGCGAACGTGGCGGATGAGTCGGTGCAGTACCGCCTCGGACGCAGTTTCGCCCGGACGGAGGCGGCGCTGTCCACCCCGGGAATGTTCGGACGCGTCGCTATCGGGCAGACCATGCGCGACATTTCCGCGGACCTGATGGACATGCTGGGGCCGGCGGCAGCGTTGCCGACAGACGTCGAGGGGTCCGCCGACGACGGCTCCGCGGAGCATCTTTTCCGGTTGGCGCTGCCGATGGGGATCTACGGCGGGAGCCTCGAGGTGTTCCGCAACATGATCGCCCAGCACGAGCTGAAGCTGGGGCGGCCGGTCTACGGGAGTTCGGCCTCGACCTGAACCTTTGCGGTGTCGAAGCTCAAAAACTTTGCGATGAACAGGCTTTCGGGATACGGGTCGTGGTAGCTCCAGGCGACGTCGGTGATGACGGTGTCGCCTACGACGGCTGCCCAGTAGGTCGCATATCCCTTGTAGTTGCAGTACGTCGACGTGTCGGTGCGGCGGAGCAGGTCGGTGCGCACATGTCGGGGCGACACGTAAAGCCTTGACTCGAGCGCGGTTTCGAAGACGATGACCGTGTCGTCGGTGTCGGCCAACAGCGTGTCGTCGATCGATACCCGCAACCTTCTGTTGGTCGGGCGGCAGTCGACGCGGTGATACGGGTTGGGCGGGTAGTGCACGAGCTTGCGCCCTTCCTCGAACCAGGCGTCAACCGCGTCCCAGGGCACCTGAACGAAACCCGGCGCTTCCGGTTCGGGTTCGCTTGGGAGCCCGTTGATCACGTCTTCCGGGAAGGCGTAGCTGAGCGGGTGGTTCGGCCGGTGCACCATGAGGGCTTGCTCGGTGTCGATGACGGTGCGTCCGTTCAGCACGGCGCGGATCCGGCGCGCATGCGGCTCTATATAGACGACGTTCTCGGGGATCGGGGGAGCGAATCGGCCGGCGGGATGGCCGCTGAGTGGGCCGCGGCCGGCTACCAGACTCATGATGCGCCTTTTGGTCGGTATGGGCAGGTGCTCCTCAGGGTACGGCCGGGGCGGGTGGCTGGAGTCGCTGTGCGGCTCGCCGGTCATGCCGTCGCTTATCCACACCGTGCCGGGCCGGAAAGCGAGGTTCGGGGAACGGTGGTAGTGTCGAACGTATGTTCGATTCAGAGTGGTTCTCGCGGGTGGATCCGGGTGCCACCGAGGCGCAGTTGGTCGCGCGGATCGCGGAGTTGGAGCACATCAAGTCCGCCGCCGCCGCGGGGCAGGCGCGGGCGGCGGCCGCGCTGGATGCGGCCCGGCGCGCCGCGGAAGCGGCCGCGGGGGTGCAGGCGGCCAAGCGGGGCCGCGGGGTGGGTAGCGAAGTCGCGTTGGCCCGCCGCGATTCCCCGGCGCGCGGGAGTCGGCACCTGGGATTCGCCAAAGCCCTCGTGCACGAGATGCCGTACACCCTGGCCGCGCTGGAGCAAGGGGCGCTCTCGGAATGGCGGGCCACCCTCATCGTGCGCGAATCGGCCTGTCTGGACGTCGAGGACCGGCGCGAACTCGACCGGGAACTGTGTGCCGACACCACGGCACTGGATGGACTCGGAGATCAAAAGATCGTCGCCGCGGCCAAAAAGATCGCCTATCGCCGCGACGCACGGGCCGTAGTCGATCGCGCCGCCAAAGCCGTGCAGGACCGCACCGTCACCATCCGCCCCGCGCCCGACACCATGACCTGGGTCAGCGTCCTGCTGCCCGTCGCCCAGGGCGTCGGGGTGTATGCGGCGCTGCGCCGCGCGGCCGACACCACCTTCGATGGCCGCTCCCGAGGCCAGGTGATGGCCGACACCGCCTTCGAACGCATCACCGCCACCCCCGCCACCACACCGGCCAACATCGCGCTCAACGTGGTGATCTCCGACCGGGCGCTGCTCGGCGGCCAGGACGACGCCGCCGTCGTGGAGGGCTATGGGCCGATCCCGGCAGAGGTGGCACGCCGATGGTTGAGCGCCGCAGTGGCCGACCACCAATCCCTGGCCACCCTGCGCCGCCTCTACGCCAGCCCCAAGACCGGGGCCCTGGTCGCCATGGAATCGCGCGCGCGGACCTTCCCCCGCGGGCTGGCCGAGTTCATCAACCTGCGCGACCAAACCTGCCGCACCCCCTACTGCGACGCCCCGATCCGCCACCGCGACCACATCCAACCGGTCAAACACGGCGGAGCCACCACCGCCACCAACGGCGAAGGACTCTGCGAACGCTGCAACTACACCAAAGAAACACCCGGCTGGCAGGTCGCCGCTGATGACGAAAACGGCACTCATACAGCCCAATACGTCACGCCCACCGGAGCCCGCTACCGCTCCACCGCACCACCGATCTACTCGATCATCGACATCAGCGAGATCGAAACCGCGATCACCGTCAAACTGATCGACCACCATGCCGCCTAGCATTCGCGCGAAAACAAGTAATTGACGCTGACGCAGGCGTAGCGTGCCTTCCGGATGTTAGGGAGCTCCGCCTGACAGGGGGTCTATCGTGGCAAACTTCCTTACGTTGCCGCCGGAGATAAATTCATTGCTGATGTTCAGCGGCGCTGGGTCGGCGCCGATGCTGAATGCGGCGGCGGCCTGGGAAGGACTGGCATCGGAATTGGGGACGGCGGCGTCGTCGTTCTCATCGGTCACCATGGACTTGGCCGGTGCCTGGTGGCAGGGAGCGGCATCGGCGGCGATGACGGCCGCGGCTGCCCCGTATGCAGAGTTTCTGAGCCACGCCTGCGCCCAAGCCGCCGGCGCAGCCGAACAGGCCCGGACAGTGGCCGGCGTCTTCGAGGCCGCCCGCACGGCGATGATCCACCCTTCGGCGGTAGCGGCCAACCGCAATGCTTTCTTGCAGCTGATTCGATCGAATTGGCTGGGGCTCAACGCACCGGCAATCATGGCCGCGGAGGCGCACTACGAGCAGATGTGGGCGGCCGACGTCGAAGCGATGACGGGCTACTTTGCCGGAGCCTCGACGGCGGCGGCCCAGTTGCCCACCGATCTCCAACGGCTCTTGCAGAGCCTGCCCAGCTTGGGTATCGGCAACCGAGGTAACGGGAACATCGGACACGGCAACACCGGAACCGGAAATATTGGCATCGGCAACAGCGGCAAGGACAACAGCCAGTTGGTGCCACCGCAGTCGGGCAACTACAACGTCGGCGGCGGAAACAACGGCAACAGCAATGTGGGCTCCGGAAACAAAGGCAACAACAACATCGGCTTCGGCAATTTCGGCAATGGGAATATCGGTTTCGGCAATGGCGGCCCGACCGATTTGTCCAACCCGAACCTGTTCACCTTCCAAACAACGGCCGGCAACAACAACGTGGGCATGGGCAACACCGGAAGCAACAACGTCGGCCTCGGGAATCTCGGCAACGGGAACATGGGCGGCGGGAACACCGGGAACGGCAACGTGGGAGCTGGAAACACCGGCATCGGAAACTTCGGCTTCGGGAACAGTGGCAACGGAAACATTGGAATCGGGCTTGTCGGTGACGGCAGGGTCGGCGTCGACCTGGCCGGGTTGTTCAACTTGGGCAGCGGCAACATCGGGTTGTTCAATTCGGGTGATCACAACATCGGGTTCTTCAACTCCGGTAGCGGCAACGTCGGCATCTTCAGCTCGGGCACCAATACCGTTTTCCCGGGTCACATCAACAGCCTCGGTTTCGGGAACTCGGGCACTGGCAGCCTCGGATTCGGGAACTCGGGCGCGGGCAACGTCGGATTCTGGAACTCGGGACTACTCAACACAGGCTGGGGGAACGCCGGCTCGATCAACACCGGTGGTTGGAATGGGAACAACCTCAACACGGGTCTATGGAACTCGGGCGGGACCAACACGGGCTTCGGCAATTCCGGTCACGTCAACACAGGCTTCGGGAACGCGGGCAATGTGAACACCGGCTTCGGCATCGACACCGATGCGGGTGACGTCGGCATCGGCGCCGTCGACAACTCGGGGTTCGGCAACACGGGTGCCGGAATCTCGGGCTTCGGCAACAACGGCGGCAGCGCCGGTCACGGAGTCTCCGGCTTCTTCAACACGGTTGTCGCGGCCCTGCAGTCATCCGGAGTCAGCTCCGGCTTCTTCAATACTGCTGTCACAGGGGCCGTGGGCCCCTTCGCGAGCGGCTTGATCAGCGGCTTCAATTCAGGCTTGTTCAATACGGGGACGGCGAATTCAGGCCTCCTGAGCCTCGGTCAGTTGGTGATGAAGCTAGGCTGACCGCGATGGCGGGACCAGTGGAGGGCATCAAGGTCGTCGAACTCGGGGTCTGGGTGGCCGGTCCGGCGGCGGCCGCAATCCTGGCCGACTGGGGCGCGGATGTCATCAAGATCGAACCGCCGACCGGTGATCCCGGGCGGATGTTCGGCCGGATGCTGGGCTGCGACCTCGGAGTGAACCCGCCGTTCGAGATGGATAACCGGTCCAAGCGCAGCGTCGTGCTCGACCTCGCCACCGAGAACGGCCGCCGGACCGCGCTCGAATTGCTCTCGGACGCAGACGTTTTCATCACCAACGTTCGGCCCGGTGCACTGCAGAGGCTGGGACTGGACTATGAGACGGTGTCCGCCGATCACCCTCGCCTGGTCTACGGCCTGATCACCGGATACGGCGAATCGGGGCCCGATGCCGACCGCGCCGCCTACGACGTCGCGGCGTTCTGGTCCCGGGGCGGCATCGCCCACCTGCTCACCCGCCCCGGCGATACACCGCCGTTTCAGCGCGGCGGCATGGGCGACCACTCGGCGGGCATGACCCTGGCGGGAGCCGTCTGCGCGGCACTGCTGGCCCGCGAGCGCACCGGAGCGGGCCAAATGGTCTGCACCTCGCTCTACCGTCAGGGCGCCTACACGGTGAGCTTCGATCTCAACACCTACCTGCTCACCGGCCAGCCGATCGCGATCGGCCAGCGCGCCACCATGGGCAACCCTTGCATGAACAATTACGCCGCCGGCGACGGCCGGCGGTTCTGGATCGTCGGACTGGAAATCGACCGGCACTGGCCGGCCCTGTGCCGGGTGGTCGGACGCACTGAGTGGCTGACCGATCCGCGCTACGCCGACGCCCGCGGCCGCGCGGCCAACGCGGTGCAACTCATCGCCGCGCTCGACGAGATCTTCGCGAGCAGGTCGCTCGACGACTGGTCGTGCCTCTTCGACGCCGAACCGGACTTTTTCTGGTCCCCGATCAACACGCTCGAGGACATTGTGGCCGACGAGCAGTTTCACGCCGCCGGCGGAATCGTCGACGTACCGGACGGAAACTCGAGCGTCCCGATGGTGGCCACGCCCGCGGACTTTCACGGCACGCCCTGCTCCCCGCGTTCCGCGGCGCCGCAACTCGGCCAACACACCGACGAGGTGCTCGCCGAACTCGACGCCCGCCGCCACTCCTGAGCGACCGGCGGAGCTTTACAATAACTGTCAAAAGTGTCACGCTGTCCAATGAGCCCATGGCAATGCGACAGGCCACGAAAGCAGGGCGTGGCAACAGGAACGGATCAATGGCTACTCAAACGTTCGGCATTCATCCCCGCAGTGACACGTCGCGAACCCGCTCCGACGACCAGATCCTGCGGCACCGCCTCGACGTCATCGCCGCCGGCACCGCAGACGTCGTGCAAACCGCCGGCGGCTGGCTGTTCGACCGGGTGATGGCCGGCTGGCGGGTGAATGTGTTGCTGCCGCCAGGATGCGACGCCCGCCCGCTGCGGGTGCTGGGGGCGCAGGTCGTGGACCTGACCTCAGCCCTCGAGGGGCCGGCCAACCAGGGCCTGGCAGTCAGCGTCGAGGCGTTCACCGCCGACGAACGCGTCCGCGCCCTGGTGCGCAAAGCGGTGGACAGCCGGCTGACCGAAGTCGCGTTGTGGGGCGAAGTCTGGCCCCTAGGAGTGGGCCGCGGCCTGACCCGAACTAGCTACACACTCAGCGCGGCGGCCCGCGCATTCAAGGGCCAGGCGCTTCGTGCGGCTGAAATACCTTTCCAGTCAATAAGTTCCACCGAACTGCTGTTCACTGACTCGGCGTGGCTGGGCTAGCCGGCCCCATGAAGAGGTACCACCGCCATACCTTGCTGTACCTGCACGAAACGATCGATTTAAGTTCCGGGCGCAGCGACGACTTCACCGAGGTGTTCGTCGACACCTATCAGCCGATGATGGAAGAGCTCGGCGCCCGGTTGTACTCGATCTGGGAGACCACGCCCTACAACGGTCACTGGCCACAGGTGACGATCATCTGGGAGATCGACGCCTTCGCCGACTACGCCAGGATCGGCGCCGCGCAGGCCCACGGCGGCAGTCATGAAGCGGCGGCCGGGAAGTGGGCGGCCTGTCTGGCCGACATGGGCGCCTCCGGAGAGGGCCGCATCATGTACGCCGCACCCAGCAACCGGAACCTGGCCGCGTTGCGGGAGGCCAATTTCAATGCGGCGCTGGTGATCCAGGAGATCATGCAGACCAAGCCGGGTCGGCAGGACGACTACATCCGCGAACTGGAGCGACTCTATGTTCCGTGGTCGGAGAGCACCGGGAAACACTGGCTCGGATCCTTCACGACCACCTTTCGGTTCAACGAGGTGATCCACTACTGGGCGCTGGAAGGCGGCTGGGAGTGCTTCGCGAACCACTACCCGTCCTGGAAGGACAGCCCACCCGCTGAAATCGTCACCTGGATGAGCGTGGCGCCCGCCTTGCGCGACGGCTGGGAAGACTCCATTCTGCAGGCCCTACCGCCGTCGCCGCTGCAGTGACCGGGGATTTCTCCTACGACCCCTTCGATGCGAAGGTGATGGCCGATCCGCTTCCCTACTACCGCGTGCTGCGCGAGGAATACCCGGTGTACTACATGCCGCAGTGGGACACCTTCGCCTTCTCGCGGTTCGAGGACATCTGGCGGGTGCTGGAAGTCAACGACGGCACCTTCGTCGCCTCGGAAGGGACCTTGCCGCCGGCTTCTGTTCTCGCGCAGCACAATGACGGACCGGTCGACGACCCGCCACTGCACCCGCTGCCGTTCCACGCGGTGTTCGACACCGATCTGTATGGCGAGATCCGCCGCGCACACTCCCGGCCATTGCGTCCCAAGTCGGTCACCTCGTTGCAGTCGCGCATCCGCGAACTTGCCAACGAACGACTCGACCTGCTGTTGGCACACGGCTCGTTCGACCTGACCCAGGACTACGGGGGCATCGTGGCGGCGTCGATGGTGTGCGAACTGCTCGGCATAGCAACGGATCTCGCACCTCAGGTGCTGGCGGCCGTCAACGCCGGCAGCCTGGCCCAGCCCGGGAAGGGCGTCGACACCGCCGCGGCGCGGCCGGACTACCTGCAGTTCCTGGTGCCGGTGGTCCAGCGCCGTCGCGCGGATGCGGCCGGCGACCTGCCCGTGGTCGACGGGCTGCTCGGCTACCACCTGCCCGACGGCAGTGCGCTCAGCGACGTCGAAGTCGCCACCCAGATGCTGTGCATTTTCATCGGCGGTACCGAAACCGTGCCAAAGATCGTGGCACACGGGCTGTGGGAGCTCAGCCGGCGACCCGAGCAGCTGGCGGAGGTGCGCAGACACCCGGCCGCGAATGCGGTGATCGCGCGGGAAGAGATGATCCGCTACTGCGCGCCCGCACAATGGTTCGCACGCACCGCGCGCAAACCCTTCACCATCCACGGCGAGACGATAAGGCCGGGGCAGCGGGTGATCACACTGCTGGCCTCGGCCAACCGCGACGAGCGCGAGTATCCCGGACCCGACGAGTTCATCTGGGACAGGCCGATCAAACGGTCGCTGGCGTTCGGCCGCGGCCAGCACTTCTGCATCGGCTACCATTTGGCGCGACTGGAAGTTGCTGTGTTGCTGGAAGAATGGCTGCGCCGGGTGCCGGAGTTCGCGGTGCGCGAAGACCAGGCAACCCGGCTACCGTCCAGCTTCCAGTGGGGCTGGAACAAGATTCCGGTGGAGGTCTGAGGTGTGGTCCTACCGGATCGTCGCGCCCTACCTGTTCGAACGCACCTGCATAGCGGACAAGACTGCCCAGGATCTCGCCGATCGCCAAGTGCTGCTGCAGTTCCACGCCGCCGGGGTCTGCGGCAGCGACCTGCCTGGCTTCCGCGGTGCCAAGGGGCGGCTCCCGGGTGACGACGGCGCCAGTGCCGCCGAGAAGGACGGCTTTCCCATCCACGAAGTGGCGGGTGAAGTGATCGCCAGCCGGCATCCCGACCACCGTCCCGGTGACCGGGTGGTGGGCTGGGCCTCTGGATTCGACGGCATGATGGAGCGGGTCGTCACTGACGGTGACGGCCTGGCGCCGTACGACCCGGCCATGAGTCCGGCCTCGGCGGTTGGCCTGCAACCGTTGGCCTGTGTGCTCTATGCCTGCGAGCAGCTACCGGAACTGGCCGGCCGGCACGTGGCGGTCATCGGGCAGGGATCGATCGGTTTGCTGTTCTCCTACGTCGCCAAGGCACTGGGAGCACGCCGCGTGACCGGGGTCGACCCCGTCGACCGAGCCGGTCTCGGAGATACATTCGGCGTCGACGAAGCCGTGCGCGCCACGAGTGACCGGTGGGTGAGCCGACTGGCGCCCGGCGATCGCGCCGAGGTGGTCATCGAGGCGGTCGGCCACCAGGTCGCCACGCTGGGACACGCCATCGCTGCCGCCGCGCCCGGCGGCACCGTGTGCTACTTCGGCGTGGCCGACGACGACTGCTACCCGATCGACATGCGCGCGATGCTGCGCAACAGCCTGACACTGAAATCCGGTGTGACACAAGAGCGCCGGCGCATGCTGGAGCTGGCGGCCGAGTTCGCCGCCGAACATCCCGCATTGCTCGGAACCTACCTGACTCACACCTTCGCCGTTGACGACGTTCAGGCGGCCTTCGAGCTGGCCTGTCGTCCGGTCCCTGAGCGGGTGAAGATCGCGATCGCCCGATGAGCATCTTCCAGCACCCACGGCAGGCACCCGTCTGGGGCGGGTGGGTTACCGGACCGACCCTGATCGGGCCCCAGGAGTTCGCCCGCGCCGGCTACGACTACGTCGGATTCGACGCCCAGCACGGCTATCTCGATGACGCCGCCATAGCGGGCATGTTGCGGGAGCTGGAGAACGTGCCGATCGCCACCGCCGTCCGGCTGCCCACTGCCGACCCGGCGCCCATCGGACGGGCACTCGACGCCGGTGCGGACGCCGTCATCATCGCCATGATCGAGACAGCCGATCAGGCCGCCGCCGCGGTGTCCGCCACGCGCTATCCACCCGCCGGCGTCCGCAGCTTCGGCCCGCTGCGGACGAGTCTGGGCCACGATCCCGCCGCACTGGAATCCCGGGCCGCCGTGTTCGCCATGATCGAAACGGCCGCGGCGGTTCGCGACATCGAAGAGATCTGCGCCGTCCCCGGCTTGGCGGGCATTTACGTCGGCCCCGCCGATCTGGCCATTTCGATGGGCGTCGACGTCGTCGGCGCGACCGGAAACAGGCGGGTGCTCGACACCCTGATCCGGGTACATGCCGCCGCCGGCGACGCCGGCCTGGTCACCGGAATCCACGCAAGTACCGGAGTTGTTGGGAAGGTGATGGCGCAGTTGGGATTTCAAGTGATCACCCTGGCTTCTGAATCGCATGCGCTGCGGCGGGGGGCCGCCGAGCATCTGCGTGAGGCGACCGCGACATGACTCGCGTTGCATTGGTCACCGGCGCCGCCGGCGGGCAGGGCCGGGCGGTTGTGCAGCGGCTGGTTGGCAGGGGCTACCAGGTGGCGGCGTGTGATGTGCGACGCGAGGAATCAGCCGCTGCGACAGACGGTGTGCTGGGGATAACGATGGACGTCACAGACCCCGAGCAGTGGGAGGCGGCCGTCGACGCCACCGTCGCCCGATTCGGGGCATTGTCCACGCTGGTGAACAATGCCGGGACACTCCATCGCGCAGCCCTGGCCGACGAGACCGTCGCGGATTTCGAGGACTCCTGGCGGGTCAATTGCCTGGGCGCATTCCTGGGCATGCGTGCCGCGCTCCGGCACCTACGCGCGGCCGACGACGCCGCGATCGTCAATGTCTGCAGCACCGGCGCCATCCGCCCATTCCCACAACACTGTGCGTACGGGTCCGCCAAGTGGGCACTGCGTGGTCTGACCCAAACCGCCGCAGCCGAACTCGCGCCGGCCGGCATCCGCGTCAATGCGGTCTTCCCCGGCCCGATCGCCACCCCGATGCTCGATGACACCGTCCAGCAACGACTGGCTGCGGTGGCGATGTTCGGCCGGCTGGGCCGTCCCGCCGAAATCGCCGATGCGGTCGCATTTCTGGTGTCGCGCGAGGCGTCCTTCATCACCGGGTCGGAACTCGTCGTCGACGGTGGGCAATGCCTGCAGACCCGTTGAGTTACAGCGATCGGCTCGCCCCCGCGCTGCGTGACGTTGCCGTCAACCGGACGGTGTTCACCGCTGAAGCCATCCCGCTGATTCGTGAGTCAATGAACCAGCGGCGCGCCGATGCCCAAGAGGACACCGCCGGGGTGAGCATCGACCACGCGATCGCCGAGACGGTGCCGGTGCGCGTTTACCGGGGCGGTGCGCCCCGGGCACCGGTCGTCGTGTACTGCCACGCAGGCGGTTTCGCGCTGGGCAACCTCGACACCGATCACCGGCAGTGCCTGGAGCTGGCCCGCCGGGCCAGGTGTTCGGTGGTGTCCGTCGACTACCGGCTGGCGCCGGAACATCCTTACCCGGCGGCATTCGACGACGCGGCCACGGTGCTGAAATGGTTGAGCGGCAATGCAACACGGTTGAGCGTCGACCCGAACCGGATCGCGGTGGCAGGTAGCAGCGCCGGCGGCGCGCTGGCCGCCTGCCTGGCCCACGGGGCGAAGGACGGATCGCTGCCGCCGGTGGTGTTCCAACTGCTGCACCAACCGGTGCTCGATGACCGGCCGACCGCATCCAGGACGGAATTTCGCGCCACCCCGGCGTTCGACGGCGAGGGCGCCGAGTTGATGTGGCGCCACTACCTGGGTGGGCAGGCGCCGTCACCGCAGGCCGTCCCCGCGCGGCGGGCCGAACTGGCCGGACTGGCGCCGGCACTGATCACCTGTGCGGAGATCGACCCGTTCCGGGACGAGGCGGTGGAATACGGGCGACGCCTGCTGCGCGCCGGGGTGCCCACCGAGTTGCACGTGTTTTTCGGTGCCTGCCACGGATTCGATTCGCTGTTGCCCGATTGGTCAGCAGCGCAACGCCTGTTCGCAATGCAGGGCGCGGCGCTGGCGACGGCGTTCAGAACCTGATCAACTGGCGCACCGCCGTGCCGTCGGCCAAGTGATCCATCGCCTCGTTGATGTCGTCCAACCCGATCGTCGACGACACCAGCGACTGCACCGGCAACCGCCCGGACTGCCACAGCGCGACGAACCGGGGAATGTCGCGGGCGGGCACCGCCGAGCCCAGATAGCTGCCGATCAGGGAGCGGCCTTCGGCGACAAAACCTAACGGGGACAGACTGATTCGGGCATCGGGGCGGGGCAGTCCGACGGTAACGGTACGTCCGCCCGGTGCGGTCAGCGCGATTGCGGTCTCCAGCGCGCGAGGATGTCCGACGGCTTCCACCACCACGTCGGCCTTGACGCCCACGGCCCGCTCCGGCGTGTAGGTCTCGTGCGCACCCAAAGAGTCTGCGGCAAGCAACTTTTCGGGCAGCCGATCGACGCCGATGACGCGGACGTCGGGATAGGTCAGGGCGGTGATCACCGCGGCCATGCCGACACCGCCCAGTCCGACGACGGCCACCGACTGGCCCGGCCGTGGATCGCCTACGTTGAGCACGGCGCCGCCCCCGGTCAACACCGCACACCCGAGCAGCGCGGCCACCTCGGGGGGGACATCGTCAGGCACGGCAACGGCGCTGGCCCGATTCACCACCGCGTGCGTGGCGAACCCTGAGACGCCGAGGTGGTGGTGCACCGGGTGGCCGTCGCGGCTCAGCCGAGTACCGCCCCCGAGCAGCGTGCCCGCGTTGTTGGCCGCGCTGCCGGGCCCGCACGGCGTCAGGCCTTCGGTCGCGCAGGCGGGGCAGTGGCCGCACCGCGGCAGGAACACCAGCACCACCCGCCGGCCGATGGCGAGGTCGGCAACTCCCGCACCGAGCGCTTCGACGATCCCGGCCGCTTCATGGCCGAGCAACATCGGCACCGGGCGTACCCGATTGCCGTCGACCACCGACAGGTCGGAGTGGCACAACCCGGCCGCCTCGATGCGGACCAGCACCTCGCCGGGACCCGGCCCGTCGAGGTCGAGGTCGGCGATGCTGATCGGCCGCGACTGTGCGAAGGGGCGCGGCGCACCGACGCGCTCCAGCACCGCGCCGCGGATGTGAATCATGTTGGAATACAACCATGAGCTCAGTGCCACCGGCCCCCGATGGCCTCACCAGCGCTGACTTCCCGGTGCTGTGGCCGGTGCTCACCCGCTGGGCCGACAACGACATGTTCGGGCACCTCAACAACGCCGTCTACTACCAACTGTTCGACACCGCGATCAACGCCTGGATCGCCACCGGTACCGGAGTCGACCCGCTCACCATTCCCGAGTTGGGAATCGTCGCGGAATCAGGATGCCGTTACTTCGCCGAGCTGGCCTTCCCGGAGAGTCTCGCGGTGGGTCTGGCGGTGACGCGGCTGGGCCGCAGCAGCGTCACCTATCGACTGGGCGTCTTCAAGATGGGGCAAAACGACGACGCCCGGCCGATCGCGGCACTGGGGCATTGGGTCCATGTTTACGTCGATCGCGACAGCCGCCGACCGGTCCCGATTCCGGACGCCATCCGCTCACTTTTGTCCAGTGCCTTGGTGAATTGAGCCGCGCCGGGCGCACGTATGCTTCGCCAATGGCAGTTATGAGTAAGACCGTCGAGGTGGATGCCGAGGCCGGTTCGATCATGGGCATCGTCTCCGACATCGAGCGGTACCCGGAGTGGAATGAAGGCGTCAAAGGCGCCTGGATCCTGGCTCGCTACGACGACGGCCGCCCGAGCCAGGTGCGCCTGGACACCAACCTGAACGGCTTCGAAGGCGTCTACATCCACGCCGTCTACTACCCGGGCGAGAACCAGATCCAGACCGTGATGCAGCAGGGTGATCTCTTCGCCAAGCAGGAGCAGTTGTTCAGCGTCGTGGCCACCGGCGCCAACAGCCTGCTCACCGTCGACATCGACGTCGAGCCCAGCATGCCGGTACCCGCGCCCATGGTGAAGATGCTGCTGGGCAACGTTCTCGACCAACTCGCCGCCAACGTCAAGCAGCGCGCCGAGCAACTGGCCAGCTAGGGCCGGAAGATCCCCGTTCGATTCAGCGCGTCGGTGAGCCGGCGGGCGGCGTCGGTGAACTGCCAGACGGTGTGGTCCACCACGGCGACCGCGTCGCGGTTGCGCAGTGCCGCGATCAACCGGCGGTGGTTGTCGACGGTGGACTCGCCCCATTGCGGATCTGCGGCGAACAGCTGGACCGGCATGTAGCGCGCCGCGTTGAGCAGGAACCAGGACAGTTTGATGCGTCCGCTCGCCTGGTTGAAGACGCGGTGGAATGAGAACTCCAGCGAGGCGATCGCCTCGCCGTCCCCGGTCCCGACCGCCGCCACCAGCAAATCGTTGATGCGTTCCAGCTCGGCGATCTGTAGTTCGGTGATGCGTTCGGTGGCGGTGACGGCCAGCTCCCGGGCGATGGTGGCCTGTAACCAGAAGATGTCGTCGATGTCCTGCCGGGTCAGCGGCAGCACCACGTGGCCGCGATGTGGCTCCAGCTGCACCATGCCCTCGCCGCGCAGTTTCAGCAGGGCCTCTCGCACCGGGGTGATGCTGACGCCGAGCGCGGCGGCTGTCTCGTCGAGACGGATGTACGTCCCCGGACGCAGCGTCCCGGACATGATCGCGGTCCGCAGGTGCCCGGCGACCCCGTCGGACAATTGTGCCCGGCGTAGCGGCCGACGCCGCCGCGGCTCGGGCGATAGGGCCGATAAAGGTGCATTCACGTGGCCTGCCAGGCCTTTCAGCGGCATTTCGGTATTGGCTCAAGTCGTGGCTTAGGTCTTGTTAGCGACCTCAGTGGCCGTTAGTGTGACCCAGACAACACATGTTTTATCAAATATCAGCCTGACGCAAGCGGTGCGCAAGTGAAGGGAAGGCACATTGACCGCCCAACTGGCCGGCCACCCGATGCAGGCCCGGACCGAACTGCACGAGCAGCCGTACCGTGCTCGTCGTCAGAACTGGGTGAACCAGCTCGAGCGGCACGCGCTGATGCAGCCGGACGCTCGCGCGCTGAGGTTCCTCGGTCGCACGCTGACGTGGGCCGACCTGCGGACTCGCGTCACGGCGCTGGCCGGCGCGCTGAGCCGGCGCGGGGTGGGGCCCGGCGACCGGGTGATGGTGCTGATGCTCAATCGCCCGGAGTTCGTCGAGTCGGTGCTCGCCGCCAACGCGTTGGGCGCGATCGCCGTCCCGCTGAACTTCCGGCTCACCCCCTCCGAAATCGCTTTCCTTGTTGAAGACAGCGGCGCCCGCGTCGTCGTCACCGAGGCAGTGCTCGCCCCGGTGGCCAGCGGTGTCCGACGCATCGCGCCACTGCTGGACACGGTGGTGGTGGCGGGCGAAGCCGGCGGGAACGCCGCCGAAGACGTCCTCTTCTACGAAGACCTCATGGCCGAGGGGGGCGAGGCGCCCGCTCCGGTCGACATTCCGAACGACTCGCCCGCGCTCATCATGTACACCTCGGGGACCACCGGGCGTCCCAAGGGTGCGGTGCTCACCCACGCCAACCTCACCGGCCAGACGATGACCATGCTGTACACCAGCGGTGTCGACCTCAACAACGACGTGGGCTTCGTCGGTGTGCCCTTGTTCCACATCGCCGGAGTCGGCAACCTGCTCTCCGGGATGCTGCTCGGCGTGCCGACGGTCATCTATCCGCTCGGCGCCTTCGAACCGGGCCAGTTGCTCGATGTGCTGGCGGCCGAGAAGGTCACCGGCATATTCCTGGTACCCGCGCAGTGGCAGGCGGTGTGCGCGGAGCAGCGGGCCAGACCGCGTGACCTGCGCTTGCGGGTGATGTCGTGGGGGGCCGCCCCGGCGCCAGATGTGTTGCTGCGCCAGATGTCCGAGATTTTTCCGGGCACCCAGATCCTGGCCGCGTTCGGTCAGACCGAGATGTCGCCGGTGACCTGCATGCTGCTCGGCGACGACGCCATCCGCAAGCGGGGATCGGTCGGCCGGGTCATCCCCACGGTCGCGGCCCGCGTCGTCGACGACGACATGAATGAGGTGCCCGTCGGAGAGGTAGGCGAAATCGTCTATCGCGCACCGACTTTGATGAGTGGCTACTGGAACAACCCGGAGGCCACCGCCGAGGCTTTTGCCGGTGGCTGGTTCCATTCCGGCGACCTGGTCCGAATGGACGCCGACGGTTACGTCTGGGTGGTGGACCGCAAGAAGGACATGATCATCTCCGGTGGCGAGAACATCTACTGCGCCGAGGTCGAGAATGTGCTCGCCGGCCACGATCGCATCGTCGAGGTCGCGGTGATCGGCCGGCGCGACGAGCGGTGGGGTGAGGTGCCGATCGCGGTCGCCGCTGTAACGGAAGGCCACCTGCAGATCGAAGAGCTAAGTGAGTACCTGTCCGAGCGGCTTGCGCGGTACAAGCACCCCAAGGCACTCGAGATCGTGGAAGCACTGCCGCGCAACCCCGCCGGGAAGGTGCTCAAGACTGAACTACGTCTGCGCTACGGAGCCCGCGGTGACTCCGAAAATCGTTCTGCGACAAATAAAGCTGCCATTGGAGAGGAAATCTGACGGGGTCGATATGTTTGCTGGGTGCTGACGGAATGTCAATTGTGGAGTTGCTATACACACCTGCGTGGCCATCGGGTACATTCCTGTGGTCTCCGTTACTACCTGCGGGTAGGGAGCCGTTGGTCACACACGTAGGGTCGGGGCAAGGAGGAGGCGTGCGACATTCTTCGCCGCGGCTTCGCGACACGAGCGGCCCTGATGTGAGGGGGCAATCGTGACGACATCCACCCGTCCGCACCTGGTCGGATACCTGCGCGATCAACTCGAGACGCCGCTGACGATGATCGGCGGGTTCTTCCGGATGTGCGTGCTGACCGGTCGGGCGTTGTTCCGCCGGCCGTTCCAGTGGCATGAACTGATCCTGCAGTGCTGGTTCATCATGCGGGTGGCGTTGTTGCCGACGATCATGGTGTCGATTCCGCTGACGGTGCTGTTGATCTTCACGCTGAACGTGTTGTTGGCGCAGTTCGGTGCCGCTGACCTGTCGGGGGCGGGTGCGGCCATCGGTGCGGTGACCCAGCTCGGGCCGTTGACCACGGTGCTGGTGGTGGCCGGGGCGGGTTCGACGGCGATCTGCGCGGACCTCGGGGCGCGGACCATCCGGGAAGAGATCGACGCGATGGAGGTGCTCGGCATCGACCCGATCCACCGGCTGGTGGTGCCCCGGGTGATCGCCGCGACCGTGGTCGCCACGCTGCTCAACGCATTGGTCATCACGGTGGGTCTGGTCGGGGGTTATCTCTTCGGGGTGTATCTGCAGAACGTCTCCGGTGGGGCGTACCTGGCGACGCTGACCACGATCACCGGTCTGCCCGAGGTGATCATCGCGATGATCAAGGCGGCGACGTTCGGGTTGATCGCCGGGCTGGTGGGTTGCTATCGCGGCCTGACGGTGCGTGGTGGGTCCAAGGGGCTGGGTACCGCGGTCAACGAGACCGTGGTGCTGTGCGTGGTCGCCCTGTACGCGGTGAACGTCATCTTGACCACGATCGGTGTGCGATTCGGGACGGGGCACTAAAGATGTCGACAGCAGCGGTAGTTCGCCAGCGGTTCCCTCGGGCGACGGCCAACGTCAACAAGTACGCCGGCTCGGTAACGCGCGGTCTCGATGAGACCGGGCAGCTGGCCTGGTTCTTCTTGACCAGCCTGGGCCAGATTCCGCACGCGCTGCACTACTACCGCAAGGAGACCTTGCGGCTGATCGCCCAGATCGGCATGGGTACCGGCGCGATGGCGGTAGTCGGTGGCACCGCCGCGATCGTCGGCTTCGTGACGCTGTCAGGTAGCTCGCTGGTGGCCATTCAGGGCTTCGCATCGCTGGGCAACATCGGTGTGGAGGCGTTCACCGGATTCTTCTCCGCGCTGATCAACGTCCGTATCGCCGGGCCGGTGGTCACCGGCATCGCATTGGCGGCCACCGTGGGTGCCGGCGCCACCGCGGAGTTGGGGGCGATGCGGATCAGCGAAGAGATCGACGCCCTGGAAGTGATGGGCATCAAGTCGGTTTCGTACCTGACCTCGACGCGGATCGTGGCCGGACTCGTGGTGATCATTCCGCTCTATGCGCTGGCGATGATCATGTCGTTCCTGTCCCCACAGATCGTCACCACGCTGCTGTACGGACAGTCCACCGGTACCTATGAGCATTACTTTCGGACGTTCCTACGCCCCGATGACGTGTTCTGGTCGTTCCTCGAGGCGATCATCATCGCCGCGATCGTGATGGTCACCCACTGCTACTACGGCTACAACGCCGGCGGCGGGCCCGTCGGTGTCGGTGAGGCCGTCGGCCGGTCCATGCGGTTCTCACTGGTCTCGGTGCAAATCGTCGTCCTGTCCGCCGCGTTGGCGCTCTACGGCGTCAACCCCAACTTCGCATTGACGGTGTAGCGCCATGACGAGTCCGGGCAAGGTCAACAAGATCAAGCACCCGCCGTACAAGCTGATCGGCATCTCGTCCTTCCTGGTGCTGCTGCTGGTGCTCACCGTGGTGTACATACAGTTCCGCGGCGGCTTCACCCAGAAGACCGAATTGACCATGTACAGCGACCGGGCCGGGCTGGTGATGGACCCGGGCTCCAAGGTCACCTACAACGGGGTCCAGATCGGCCGGGTCGGCAACATCCAGGAGGTCAACCGGGACGGCCGGCCGGCCGCCAAATTCACCCTGGAGATCGATCCGCAGTACCTCGGCGCCGACGGGGTGGTTCCGGAGAACGTCGACGCCCAGATCAAGGCGACCACGGTGTTCGGCGGCAAATATGTGTCGCTGACAACCCCGAAGGACGACAAGGGCAACATCGCCGCCCGCGGGCATTTGAAGCCGAAGAGCACGATCACCGCCTCCGGCGTGACTACCGAGATCAACACCCTGTTCCAGACTTTGACCTCGATCTCGGAGAAGGTCGACCCGGTCAAGCTGAACCTCACGCTCAGCGCCGCCGCGCAATCGCTGACCGGGCTCGGTGACCGGTTCGGGCAGGCGATCGTCAACGGCAACTCGATCCTCGACGACATCAACCCGCAGATGCCACAGGCCCGTCGCGACATTCAGGCGCTGGCCGCACTCGGCGACGTCTATGCCGATGCCGCACCGGATCTCGTCGACTTCCTCAACAATTCGGTGCCCACGGCCCGCTCGATCAACGCCCAGCAGAAGGATCTCGACCAGGCCCTGCTGGCGGCGGCCGGATTCGGCAACACCGGTGCGGACATCTTCGAGCGCGGCGGCCCGTACCTGGCCCGCGGCGCCGCCGACCTGGTGCCCACCGCACAGTTGCTCGACACCTACAGCCCGGAGCTGTACTGCATGCTGCGCAACTACCACGACATCGAGCCCAAGGCATTCCAGTTCCTCGGCGGCAACGGCTATTCGCTGAACAGCCACTCGCAGATTCTGTCCGGCATCGGAGCGTTGCTGAACCCGGTTTCGCTGGTCCCGCTGCTGCTCTCCCAGGTCGGCTTGCTGGGGGCCCAGGTAGTCGGCGGGGCGCCGAATCCCTACACCTACCCGGAGAATCTGCCGCGGGTGAACGCGCGTGGCGGGCCGGGTGGCGCGCCGGGTTGCTGGCAGCAGATCACCCGGCAACTGTGGCCCGCGCCGGAGTTGGTGATGGACACCGGCAACAGCCTCGCGCCCTATAACCACTTGGAGGTCGGTTCGCCCTACGTGCTCGAGTACGTCTGGGGCCGTCAGGTAGGGGATAACACGATCAACCCATGAAAATCACCGGTACTCTCCTCAAGCTCAGCGCCTTCGCTTTGGTGCTGCTGATGTTCAGCATCATGATCATCATCGTGTTCGGTCAGATTCGGTTCGACCGGACCAACACCTACTCCGCCGAGTTCAGCAACGTCAGCGGGTTGCGGGCCGGGCAGTTCGTCCGCGCGTCCGGGGTGGAGATCGGCAAGGTCAGCAACCTCGAACTGGTCGACGGCGGCAAGCGGGTGCGGGTCAAGTTCGACGTTGACCGTGCGATTCCGCTGTATCAGTCCACCATCGCGCAGATCCGCTACCTGGACCTGATCGGCAACCGGTACCTGGAACTCAAGCGCGGCGAGGGTGACGGGTCGGACAAGATCATGCAGCCCGGCGGGTTCATCCCGTTGTCGCGGACCACGCCCGCGCTGGACCTGGATGCGCTGATCGGCGGTTTCAAGCCGATCTTCCGGGCGCTGAACCCGGACAAGGTCAACACCATAGCCTCGGCGCTGATCACAGTGTTCCAGGGCCAGGGCGGCACGATCAACGACATTCTGACGCAGACCGCTCAGCTGACGTCCCAGCTGGGTGAGCGCGATCAGGCGATCGGTGAGGTGGTGACGAACCTGAACAAGGTGCTGGACACCACGGTCCGGCACCGCAAGGACTTCGACCAGACCATCAACAACCTCGAGGTGCTGATCACCGGTCTGAAGGATCACGGGGACTCGCTGGCCGGCGGGACGGCAAACATCAGCAACGCCGCGGGCACGGTGGCTGATCTGCTGGCCGAGGACCGGGCGCTGTTACACAAGGCGATCAACTACCTCGACGCCGTGCAGCAGCCGCTGATCGACCAGCGCCAGCAGCTCAATGACTTCATCCACAAGGTGCCGCCGGCGTTGAACCTGATCGGGCGCGGTATCGGCTCCTACGGTGACTTCGTCAACTTCTACTCCTGTGACATCAGTCTTCGGATCAACGGTCTGCAAGCTGGTGGGCCCGTCCGCACCGTCCGCCTCTTCCACCAGCCGACCGGGAGGTGCGCGCCGCAATGAGAACCCTGGAACCGCCCAACCGCCTCAAGATCGGCCTGATGGGCATCCTGGTGACGCTGCTGGTCATCGGGGTGGGTCAGAGCTTCACCAGTGTGCCGATGTTGATGGCGAAGCCCAGCTACTACGGGCAGTTCACCGACACCGGTGGCATCAGCAAGGGCGACAAGGTCCGCATCGCCGGCATGGACGTCGGCAAGGTCGAGGGCATCAGCATCGACGGCGACCACATCGTGATGAAGTTCTCCATCGGCACCGAGAGCATCGGCACCGAAAGCCGGCTGAACATCCGTACCGACACCCTGCTGGGCAAGAAGGTTCTCGAGATCGAGGCCCGCGGCAACCAGCCGCTGCGTCCGAACGGTACGTTGCCGCTGGGACAGAGCACCACGCCGTACCAGATCTATGACGCCTTCCTCGACGTCACCAAGGCGGCAACGGGCTGGGACATCGACACGGTCAAGAAGTCGCTGCACGTGCTCTCGGAGACCATCGACCAGACCTACCCCCAGCTCAGCCCCGCTCTCGATGGCGTCGCCAAGTTCTCCGACACCATCGGCAAGCGCGACGAGGAGATCAAGCACCTGCTGGCCCAGGCCAACCAGGTGGCCAGCGTTCTGGGCGACCGCAGCCAGCAGGTGGACCGATTGCTGGTCAACGCCAAGACGCTGCTGGCCGCGTTCAACGAGCGGGGCCGCGCCATCGACGCACTGCTGTCAAATGTGGCGGCTTTCTCGGCCCAGGTGCAGGGCTTCATCAACGACAACCCGAACCTCAACCACGTGCTCGAACAGCTGCACAGCCTCAGCGACGTGCTGGTCGAACGCAAGGACGATCTGGCCAACGGACTTCTGATGGTCGGCGGGTTCCTGCCGTCGCTGAACGAATCCATCGCGTCCGGACCGTTCTTCAAGGTGGTCATCCACAACCTGGTCCCGGGCCAGCTCATCCAGCCGTTCATCGACGCGGCCTTCAAGAAGCGCGGTCTGAGCCCCGAGGACTTCTGGCGCAGCGCCGGTCTGCCGGCCTACCGGTTCCCCGACCCGAACGGCACTCGCTTCCCCAACGGCGCTCCGCCGCCGGGACCGCTGGTGCTGGAAGGCACCCCGGAGCACCCGGGACCGGCCGTGCCACCCGGTTCGCCCTGCTCCTACACGCCGGCAGCCGACGGGATCCCCACCCCGGGCAACCCGCTGCCGTGTGCCGGCGCCGTCATCGGTCCGTTTGGCGGCCCCGCCTTCCCGGCACCGCTGGATGTGCAGATGTCGCCGCCCAACCCGAACGGGGTTCAGGACGCGCCGGGCATTCCGATCGCAGGACGTCCGGGCGACCCGGCGCCCGGCGCGCCGGGCACGCCGGTTCCGCTGCCGCCGAACGCTCCGCCGGGTGCACGCACCGAGCCGCTGGGACCGGCCGGGCCGGTGGCACCACCATCGACATTCGCACCGGGGCTTCCCCCGGGTCCGCCGGCCCCGCCGGGGCCGGGGAACCAGTTGCCGGCACCGTTCATCAACCCGGGTGGCTCGGGCGGTAGCGGCGCAGCGGGAGGTAGCCAGAATTGAGCACCATCTTTGACGTCCGCAACATCCGGGTCCCGAAGATGAATCGGGCCACGATCATCATCGGAACGCTGATCGTGGTGCTGGCCCTGGTTGCCGCCTTCGTCGGCTGGCAGCTCTACAGGAAGCTGACCAACAACACCGTTACCGCCTACTTCTCGGCGGCCAACGCGCTCTACGCCGGTGACAAGGTCCAGATCATGGGCCTCAAGGTGGGCCTGATCGACAAGATCGAGCCGGCCGGCGACAAGATGAAGGTCACCTTCCACTACGCGAACAAGTACAAGGTGCCGGCCAACGCTTCGGCGGTGATCCTCAACCCCACCCTGGTCGCGTCCCGCGCCATCCAGTTGGAGCCGCCCTATAAGGGTGGCCCGGTGCTGGCCAACAATGCGGTCATCCCGATCGAGCGCACCCAGGTGCCGGTCGAGTGGGACGAGCTGCGTAACAGCATCACCAACATCATCTCCAAGCTCGGCCCGACGAAGGAACAGCCGACCGGACCGTTCGGTGAGGTGATCGATTCGTTCGCCAACGGGCTGGAGGGCAAGGGCAAGCAGCTCAACACCACGCTGGACAGCCTTTCGCGGGCCCTGACAGCACTCAACGAGGGTCGCGGCGACTTCTTCGCAGTGGTCAAGAGCCTGGCGCTGTTCGTCAACGCGCTGCACCAGGACGACAAGCAGTTCGTCGCGCTCAACCAGAACCTGGCCGATGTGACCGGGCGGCTGGCGAGCTCGGACCAGGCACTGGCCAGCGCACTCCGTCAGATCGACGGCCTGCTCACCACCATCCGCCCGTTCCTGGACAAGAACCGCGAAGTGCTCACGCAGGACATCAACAATCTAGCGACGGTGACCAACACGCTGCTGCAGCCCGAGCCGCTGAACGGGTTGGAGACGGCGTTGCACGTCCTGCCGACGGCCGCGGCGAACGTCAACCAGATCTACCACCCCGCGCACGGTTCGGTGGTCGCCGTCCCGGAGATCACCAGCTTCGCCAACCCGATGCAGTTCATCTGCAGCTCGGTGCAGGCCGGCAGCCGGCTGGGCTACCAGGAGTCGGCGGAACTCTGCGCGCAGTACATGGCGCCGGTGCTGGACGCGATCAAGTTCAACTACTTCCCCTTCGGGTTGAACCCGGCCAACACCGCTGAGATCCTGCCCAAGCAAGTCGCGTACTCCGAACCGCGGTTGCAGCCGCCGAACGGTTACAAGGACACCACCGTCCCCGGCATCTGGGTGCCGGACACCCCGACGTCGCACAAGAACACCACGCCGGGCTGGATCGTGGCCCCGGGTATGCAGGGAGCGCAGGTCGGTCCGATCACCGCCGGCCTGATGACCCCCGAGTCGCTGGCCGAACTCATGGGTGGACCCGACATTCAGCCGGTCCAATCCACGTTGCAGACTCCGCCGGGACCGCCCAACGCCTACGACGAGTACCCGGTCCTGCCGCCCATCGGCCTGCAGGCACAAGTACCGGT